>VFZH01000044.1 GCA_016871255.1 Acidimicrobiia bacterium
CCGGCCTCGCGGCGACCGGCGCCATCGACCCGTGGGACCGCGAGGTCTTCCTGGCCCGGCCGATTCCGTAGAGCGCTACCATGTACGTCGTCATGACCGAGAAGCAGAGCACGCCTGCCGGGGCTCCTGGGGCTGGCTGTGATCCGCCGCGCCAACCACGCAGCATCGGCGCCGACGCAAGCGGCCTCGATGACCTGAGCGAGCGGACCGAGGCACTGCTCGCGGGGCAACGCAGGCGGCCATCCTGACGGAGCATCCCTCGCAAAGCACCGATCCCATCGTCGTCGTCGGCGCCGGCGCCGCCGGACTCGTCGCAGCCATCTTCGCAGCAGCATCCGGCGCACCCGTGCTCCTCCTCGAACGCACGCGCGACGGCGGACGCAAGATCCTGATCAGCGGCGGCGGGCGGTGCAACATCCTGCCGCAGGCGCTCGAACCGGACCGCTTCGTCACCGACTCCCCGGCACACCTGCTGCGCGGGATGCTCCGCGCCTGGCCCCTTCAGGCGCAGCGCGAGTTCTTCGAGCGCGACGTCGGTGTTCAACTGGCGCTGGAGGAGGCCACGGGCAAGTGGTTTCCCGCATCGCACCGCGCGCGCGACGTGCGCGACGGGCTGGTCGCGCTCGCCGAGCGGCGTGGCGTCCACGTGCAGTACGACACGTCATTGACCGGACTCCGCCCTGCTGCCGACGGGTGGAACGTGGCGACATCCCGCGGCGCGATCCGTGCCTCCGCCGTCGTGCTCGCGACGGGCGGGCTGTCCGTGCCGGCCACGGGCAGCGACGGCGGTGGCATCCGTCTGGCAGCGGCACTCGGCCACCGCGTACACGGCACGTACGCTGCGCTCACGCCGCTCACGGCAGAACCAGCCGCCCACGCCACGCTCTCCGGCGTGTCGCTCCCGGTGACGGTGAACGCCACGTGGCAGGGAAAGACGAGGAAGGCGGCCGGCGGCTTCCTGTTCACGCACCGCGGCTACAGCGGTCCGGCCATCCTCGACCTGTCGCACGTCGCCGTGCGCAGCCGGATGGCGCAGCGTGCCACCGAACCGCCTGCGGTCTTCCGCGTGGCCTGGACGGTGCTGACGGCTGACGAATGGAAACGGCTGCTCTCGTCGTCTACCGGGCTGGTGGTGACGACCGTCGCACGGCACCTGCCCCATCGGCTCGCCGAACGGCTCGTGCAGGACGCCGGCAGCCCGCCGGAGCGGCGCGCCGATCAGCTGCGCCGCCACGAACGCGCGGCGCTCGTCGATACCCTGACGGCGTACGAGCTGCCCTGGACCGGCGACGAAGGCTATCGGACGGCGGAAGTGACGGGTGGAGGCGTGGCGCTCGACCAGGTGCACCCGGGCACGCTTGAGAGCCGCCGGCATCCCGGGCTGTTTCTCTGCGGGGAACTGCTGGACGCGTTCGGCCCGATCGGCGGCCACAACTTCGCGTGGGCCTGGGCCACCGGCCGCGCCGCCGGCCTCGGTGCCGCGACCTGCGTCGCAACGAGCGGACGGGCCGGCCAAGGCCGGCCCCCACGGGCCCCGGCGCCGGCAAGAGTGGCGCAATCGGGGGACGGGCCGGCTGGAGCCGGCCCTTGACGGCGAACAGCTTCAGAACGACCGGCTCTGGCAGCCGTCCACGACGACGCTGGTGCCGGCGATCCAGCTCGCGCGAGGCGAGGCGAGGAACGCCACGACGTCGCCCACCTCGCGCGCGGTGCCGAACCGGCCGAACGGCAGCTCCCGCGACACGAACGCGGCCATCCCGCCGGGATCGGCCTGCTGCCGCTTCCACCACGAGCCGCCGCGAAACGAGATCGACCCGGGCGACACGGACAGCACGCGGACGTTCGACGGCGCGAGCTCCTGCGCCAGCGATCGCGCCAGGCTGATCTCCGCGGCCTTCACGGCGTTGTACGTCATGCGCCCGCCGGCCTCGCGCCCGAAGATCGACGCAATCAGGATGATCACGCCGCCACCCTGTCGCTGCATGTGTGGCACCGCCGCTCTCGACGCCCGCACGGCGGGCGTGAGCGTCTGATCGAAGGCGGCCTGCCAGTCCGCGTCGGACGTGGCCAGCAGCCCTCCCCCGCCAGCTGCGCCGACGTTGTTGACCAGCACGTCCACCCGGCCGAATCGCTCGACGGTCTGCGCGATCAGCCGCTCCACATCTTCCGCGCGCGTCACGTCGGCCTGCACGGCCAGCACGCGATCCGCCGATCCGGCTGCGGTGCCCACGTCGCGCGCGGCCTCGGCCAGCGTGGCCTCCGTCCGGCCGCACAGCGTCACCCGGCATCCTTCGGCCGCGAGCGCGGTCGCGCTCGCGAGGCCCAGCCCGCGGCTCGACCCGGTGACGATCGCCACCTGATCCTTCAGTCCGAGATCCATCGGTGGGAGCTCACAGCCGGCTCAGGAAGGATGCGAGCGCGACATTGAACGCGTCCGGCCGCTCGAAGGGCGCCAGATGGCCGGCGCCCGGGATCGTGACCAGCGTCGCGTCCGGCAGCGCCGCCTGCATCTTCTCGCTCTCCGGCAGTGGCGTCAACTGGTCCTCCTCGCCCACGACCACGAGCGCCGGCACGTGGATCGCCGGGAGCAGCGCCGTCGAGTCAGGGCGATCGCGCATGCGCACGATCGCCGCGGCGATCCCCTCGGCGCTCTGCGATCCGATCAGCCGGCGCAGCCGGCCCTCCAGCTCGGCCCGATCACGGCGCGACGTCGGTCCCAGCAGCTTCGGCATCATCGCGTCGGCCACGGCGTCTGGACCGTCGCGACGGACGAGCTCGACCATCTGATCCCTGGCCTTCCTGGCAGCATCGCCGTCCCCCCCCGACCGCGAATCCGCCAGTACCAGCCCCCGGCACCGCGCCGCCGCCTCCCGCCACAGCCCGAAGCAGACGTAGCCTCCCATCGAGGTGCCGCAGGCGACGAAGCGATCGATGCCGCGCGCATCCAGCTCGCGGAGCACGGCGTCGGCGTAATCATCGAGGCGGGTCGAGTGTGCGGGCGGCAGGCCCGTGCCGTCGAAGCCCGGCAGCGACGGCGCCACGATCTGCCAGCCGTCCGGCACGACGGTGGTATCCCACATGCGGGAGCCGATGGGAAACGCGTGAAGGAGGACGAGCGTATTCATGGGAAGAGCAGGCTGCTGCCTCGGCCGGGCTGGAAACCCGGGCGCGAGTCCAGACGTCAAAATGACCGATCCGACCTACCCGAACCCCGACAACGGAGCCAGGAGCGTCATGTCGAACCGCCGCCCATTCTCTCACGCTGTTCCGCACGCCACCCTCGTCGCCGCCAGCCTGCTGGCGGTCGCCTCGTCCGTCCGGGCGCAAGACTGGCCGTCCTGGCGCGGCGCCGATGACAGCGGTGTCTCGCGGGACGCGAACCTGCCGGCCACCTGGAGCGACACCGAGAACATCGCGTGGCAGACGACGCTCCGCGGCCTCGGCGTGTCGACCCCGGTCGTCTCGGGCAACCGCGTGTTCGTCACCTCGCAGGAGGGCGAAGCCGCCGAGCGCCAGGGCAACCATCCGACCCTCGTCCGCGGCGACGACGCCACGGGCGCGCGCGAACGCGGACTGGGCGGGCAGGCCACCGGCGCCCGCGGCGGCGCCGACGAGCAGCTCCGCTTCGTGGTCACGGCGCTCGATCGCGACACCGGCGCCCGCGTCTGGGAGTACGCCTTCAACTCGGAAGGCGTCGTCCCCGAGGTGCACGAGAAGCACAACCTGGCCTCACCGAGCCCGGTCACCGACGGCCAGCGCGTGTACGCGTGGTTCGGCACCGGCCAGCTCGTCGCACTCGACATGAACGGGAAACCGGTCTGGCGGCGGCACCTCGGTGAGGAGTACGCCCCGGTGTCGATCGTCTGGGGCCCGGGCAGTTCGCCGACGCTCCACGAAGACTCGCTGCTGCTCCTCTGCTATCACGGCCGGACGGCGTACCTGTTGTCGGTCAACGCGGTAACGGGCGAAACCCGCTGGAAGTACGACCACGCGCCCGGCGTCACCTCCTACAGCACGCCCGTCGTGGCCGACGGACCGGCAGGACCGGAGATCATCGTCAACTCCAGTGTGGGCGTCGCCGGCCACAGCCCGGCCACCGGCGAGCGCCTGTGGTTCTACCCCGAGGAGAACTCGTTTCCGATTCCGGCGGCCGTGCCGGCCGGCGACGGCGTCGTCTACCTGAATCGCGGATACCGCAGCAGCCCGTACATGGCGATCCGGCTCGGGGGACGCGGCGACATCACGAACACCCACGTCCTGTGGCGGCAGCCCACCTCGGGGCCGTACGTGCCGTCGGTGATCCAGTACGACGGCCTGGTCTACATGGCCACCGACCAGGGCATCGTCAGCGCCGTGGATGCGAAGACCGGCGAGCGTGTCTGGCAGCAGCGGATTCCCGGCGTGTACATGGCGTCGCCGGTGGCCGGCGACGGGAAGATCTACTTCGTGGGCGAGACGGGCGACACGCTGGTGCTGCAGGCCGGCCGCACGCCGAAGGTGCTGGCCACCAACACGCTCACCGGCCGGTTCGGCGCGTCGCCGGCAATCGCCGGCGGCCGGCTGTTCCTCAGAGCCGACGACCGCATCGTCGCCATCGGCAACTCGCGGTAGGAACCATGGGCCGGCTGCCCGCCTTCGCCAAGGCTGCGGCGCGTCCGCCGAAGCCTCAGCGGAGGCGGAAAGCCGGCCCGAACACTCCCGCTCAGCAGAGCACGCGCAATACGTCGGAGCGCGTGATGATGAACGTCTTGTCGCTCTTGAAGTCACGCACGAGGACGGCGGGGTTGTCGGGCGTAATCATCGACGCCAGCGCATCCACGGGCGTGGACACGTCCACGAACGGGAAGGCAGGCTGCATGATCGTCTCGACCGGCTGGCTCCGCACGTCCGGATCCCGGATCAGCTCCTGATACAGCCGCGACTCGTTGAGCGAGCCCACGAGCCGCTGCTCGTGCGTGATCGAGATCTGCGAGAAGTCACGTTCGGCCATCAGCCGTGCGGCCGCCTCGACGGTCGTGCTCCCCTCGACCGACAGCAGCTCGCCGGCGACGGCCGAGGCGACGAGATCGCGCGCGGCCATGCCGGTCTTCTCGATGAAGCCCTTCCCGCGCATCCACTCGTCGTTGAACATCTTGCCCATGTAGCGCGACCCGTGATCATGGAAGATCACGACCACCACGTCGTCAGGCGTGAAGCGATCCCTGAGCTGCAGCAGCCCCGCCATCGCCGCACCGGCCGAGTTGCCGGCGAAGATCCCCTCCTCGCGGGTGATGCGGCGGGTCATCAGCGCCGCGTCCTTGTCGGTGACCTTCTCGAAGCCGTCGATGACGTCGATATCGACGTTCTTCGGCAGGAAGTCCTCGCCGATCCCCTCGGTGATGTACGGGTAGATCTCGTTCTTGTCGATGACGCCGGTCTCCTTGTACTTCTTGAAGACCGAGCCGTACGTGTCGATGCCCCAGACCTTGACGGCCGGGTTGCGTTCCTTGAGGTACCGGCCGACGCCGCTGACGGTCCCGCCCGTGCCCACGCCCGCGACCAGGTGCGTCACCCGGCCGCCGGTCTGCTCCCAGATCTCCGGACCGGTGGACTCGTAGTGGGCCGCGCTGTTGGACAGGTTGTCGTACTGGTTCGCCTTCCAGGAGCCCGCCACCTCTCGCTCCAGCCTCGACGACACGGAGTAGTAGGAGCGGGGATCCTCCGGATCCACGTTGGTCGGGCACACGATGACCTCGGCGCCGAAGGCCTTCAGCGCGTCGATCTTCTCCTTCGACTGCTTGTCGGTCGTCGTGAAGATGCACCGGTAGCCCTTGATCACGGCGGCCATCGCCAGCCCCATTCCGGTGTTGCCGGACGTGCCCTCGATGATCGTCCCTCCCGGCCGGAGCTTCCCCTTCCGCTCGGCGTCCTCGATCATGCGCAGCGCCATGCGGTCCTTGATCGAGTTGCCGGGGTTGAACGTCTCGAGCTTGATCAGCACCGCTGCCGCGATCACGCCCTTCGTGATCCGGTTGACGCGGATCATCGGGGTGTTGCCGATGCAGGCGAGGATGGAGTCGGAGATGGGCCTGAACGTCACGGTCTGATCTGTACCAGAAAACCAGGCTGGACCTCTCGCCGCGCCGCGGTGCGGTCAGTCGGGGTCCCGGTGGGCGGCGTCGAGCGAAAAAGCCGGCAGGCAGACGGCCACATACTCCGCCCCGCCGGGCTCGGGCGTGCTGTAGCGCACCCATTCACCCGGCGCGGAGACGACCGCCTGACCGGCCCGCACGTCGAGCCGGCCCGCTTCGTGCTCGACGCTCAGCAGCCCGCGCAGGACGACGGTGATCTCCTCGAAGTCCGGCCGCTGGCCGGGCTCGACCCAGCCCTGGGGCGACACCATCCGCGCCACGCTGACTCCGGTGTGGAGGGAGCGTACGCGGCCGGCGTACTCCTCGATCCGCTTCGGAGGCGTCCCTGCCGCGGTCACCAGCGCCGGCGCGTCGATCAGTCGAGGCATGAAGTCGCGCCCAGTACCGCAGTCCTGGCCAGCTGAAGCCGGCCCCCACGAGTGTCAGGATGGCTCACGGCTAGCGGCTGCCGGACGGCGACGCACCGTCCCCCTTGGCGAGCGACCGGTAGTACTGCTCGACGAGCGGGCGGAAGGTCTCCGGCACCTGGTCGGTCCCCGACAGCACGATCTCCTTCCCCCTATGCCCGGTCTCGCGCCGCAGCCCGTACTCGAACCGCTTCAACCCCTCGGCGACCGCGGCCTGCAGGCGCTGCAGTTCCGAGGCGTCGCGATAGATGCGATCGTCGTCCAGTTGACGCAGGCGGCGCAGGATGTCGTCCAGCTCCTCCGGATCGAGTCCTTCGGCCTGCATCCACTGGCGGAGTTCGGCGCCTTCGTTCAGCCACTGCCGGACCTCGGAACGGTACTGCCGGATCTCGTCCGGGCTGAGGCCCCACGGCCGCCCGTCCCAGCCCCCGTACGCGTACCCGTTCCGGGGATCGCCATAGCTCGCGCCCCCGTTGTCGATCCCCGATGCCTGGGACCCGCCACCCTGGGCGGAGGACGCCTCCTGACCCTGCTGGCCGGACTGACCCTGCTGGCCGGACTGACCCTGCTGGCCGGACTGTCCCTGTTGCCCTGCCTGCCCCTGCTGCCCGGCCTGGCTCTGCTCGCCCGGCTGGCCCTGCTGGCCCTGCGCCTGCTGGCCCTGCTGGCTCTGCTGCCCCTGCTGGCCATCACGCCCACGCTCGGACGCCCCGCGCTCCAGGCGCTCGCGCGTGCGTTCCTCGAGCGACTCGAGGCCGCGTGCCAGGCGCCGTGCCCGATCGAGCGCACTTTCGGCGGGGTCCGGCGACGAACGGCCGAGCGCGGCGGCCGCCTCGTCCAGCGTGCGCCGGACGGCGTCGATGTTGTCGGCGATGTCGCGCTCCACCGCTTCCATCGTCTGCTCGGTGGCGCGGCCGATCATCTGCCGTGAATAGCGCACCTTGTCCCGGAGACGGGTGTCCCGGATCTCCCCGGCCGCTTCGGCCAGCTTCCGAGCCGCGTCCTTCTCGTCGCGACTGGCCTCGCCGGCGCTCCGATCGAGGTGCCGTTCCAGCTCGCCGATCTTCGACTCGAGCTCTTCCTTGCGCTCGCCGATCTGGCCGACCGCCTGGCGGCGCCCCTGCCCGTTCTCCTGCCCGAGCGCGCGCACGTCATCGGCGATCTCACGTTCCTCGCGTGCGATCTCGTCGATCTGGCTCCGGGCATCCTCGATGTCGCGCCGGGCCCGGTCCTGCTGCATCTGCCGCAGGCGGTCCTGGGTCTCCTGCAGCCGCTCGATCGCCGCCTGCGCTTCCGCCTGGCCGGCCTGACCAGCGGCTGCGCGGCGCATCGCATCGGCGGCGTCACGCAGACGACGGGCAGAGTCCATCAGATCCGGACGATTCTGCTCGCGTGACAACCGCTCGAGCCGGCGGGCCGCCTCCTCCGCCTGTTCCGCCAGTGCCCGCTGCTGCTGGCCGCTGCCCCCCCCGCTCTGCTGCTGCCCGGCCAGCGCCCGTCGGCGCTGCTGCTCGGCCTCCTGCTCCTGCCGGCGGGCCAGTTCCTTGAGCTTCTCGAGCAGTTCGTCGATCTGCTGATCCGCCGTCTGCTGGCTGGCCCGATCCGCCAGCTCGTACTGGTTCGCCAGCCGATCGAGATCCATCTCGAAGATCTCGGCCAGCTCGCGAGCCATCGCGCTGCCGCCCCCGCCGCCTCCGCCGCCGCCCTGCTGCCCCATCGCCACCTGCGTCTCGTACTCCTCCTCGGCCGTCTGGAGGTACTGGAGCGCGCGGTGCTCCGGCGGCAGCGCATCGTCGGGACTGAGCGCGCCAAGCTTCTCTTCGGCGGCCTTCATTTCCTCGATCGCCTTCGGCAGCAGCTCGGCAATCTTCCGGAAGGCCGGATCGGGCTCGAGGAATCGGCTCGTCATCCGGGTCACGAGCGTCTCGACCTGCTCGCGCAGGCGCGACTGCGAGAGCGCCACGACCACCGAGTGCTCGCGGAGCTGGTCACGCGAGTACTGTTTCCGGTCCCGCTGGACGTTGAAGGTCGCCGCGATGATCTGCCGCTGCTGCTCCGACAGGGCATCCACCGCGCCTCCCTGCATGCCGCCTCCGCCCCCGCCGCCACCGGCCATCGACTGGGCCGCGCGGAAGTCCTTCCGGAACGGGCGCACGCGGACGAAGTACAGATCGCTCATGGTGGTGCGCGAGCCGCCCGCGCCGCTGTTGTCCGTCGCCCGCGCGTAGTAGGACACCGCGTCAGCCGGCTTCACGTCCAGCTCTTCGAGATAGAACGTGTGGCCCGCCGAAACCTCGGCCATGCGCCGCGAGCCGCCGAAGAGCGACACGCGCTTCTCGTTGCCGCCGTTGACGGAATACACCAGCTCCAGGTCCCGGACGCCGTAGTCGTCCCTGGCACTCACCTCGAGGAATACCTCTTCGATCGGCGACGCCGTCGTATCGCGGCCCGGCCGCTCGAACGACACGATCGGCGGCAGGTCGCTCAGGATGTCAATCGTGTACTGCGGCGACGCCGCCACGCGCTCGCCCGTCGGCGCGTCCATCTCCACGCGGTAGAAGCCGTCCTGGCTCGCAGTGAAGGTGCCCGTGAGCGTGCCGTCCGCTTCCGCCGCGAGGGCTACCGTCTCCGACTCGTTGAGGGCGACGCGGCCGCCCGGCACGGGAATCGTCGGCGTGATCCGCATCCGGACCTCGGTCCCCGCCAGCACGGCGATGTCGCCGCCGTGTTCGACCGTCTGCGGCTCCAGCCCGGTGTAGCCCGGGAAGTGATACTCGAGCTCGATCTGCTTCACGTACGGCAGGTCGACGACCGCGATCGAGAACAGCGGCGACCGCACGCCGTCCGCCTCCACGCGGTACTCCAGCGGACCGGCCACGTCGAAGAGCATGCCCTCGAAGCCGCCCGCATCGCCGGGAGCCAGCGGCACCAGCTCGAAGTCGCCGTCCGGGCTGCGCCGCACCTCGAGGGTGGCCTCACGCGCCGAGAACCCCTGCAACAGGGCCGTCACGACCTGATCCGCTCCCCTGGGAACGGTGATCGATCCCGGCAGCACGTCGATGCGGTAGGGCGCCGCGGCCTCGACGTCCTGCGACAGCAGGAACAGCGCGCCGAGCGCCTGGCGCAGGTAGGCCGGCCCGACCCCGAAGCTCGCCAGGCCGATCGCCGCGGCCCCGGTCACCGCCGCCGCGTACCGCGTCAGCTTCTGCCGGTCCACGAGCGACGGCGCATTGGTCGCCGCACACCGCTCGATCGCCGATTCCACCAGTCTCGTCACGAGGGCCGCCGACCGGGACCCGGACGCCGCGCCGCTGCCCGAGGCCTCCACCGCACTCACGATCGACGCTTCGAGTGCCGGCTCGTGCTCCTCGAGGTACAGCGCCACCTGCTCGTCGGTCACCCGCCGCATGAGCGGGCGCACGAACAGCAGCGCCACGGCACCGGCCAGCGCCAGCGCCAGCACGACGCGCAGGCCAATCACCGCCGACGGGTTGAACCGGCTCCACTGGAGCCCGAACGCGGCCACCAGCAGCAGCACCACCCCGATGGCGACGACCGCTGCCGCGCCCCGCAGGGCGAGCTTCAGCCGCCAGCGGCGGCGCACCTGTCGGATGATGTCGTGCAGACTCAGCGTGGCGGTCTCGTTCATCACGGCGCTTCTCCGTCCGTCACCCATTGTGGGCCCTCGAGAGCCGGTTCGACAACAGCGTATCGGCGCCCAGCAGCAGAACGGCCAGGCACAGCAGATACCACCAGAACCGCTGGCTCCCTTCCTGCGCCTCGGGGCTGATGGGCGCGCTCTGGGCAAAGGCGCGGGCCGAGGACGGATCCGCCGTCGCCGCGGCCGCGATGTCCTGCGGATCGAGGGGTGTCAGGTCGGATTCGGCGGTGTCCACGTTGCCCGCCACCAGGACGACGTCGCCGCCACCCCGCGCGTCGCGAATCTCGTAGAACCCCTGCTCGGCCAACTCGAAGACCTCTCCGTCCTCGACCGGCACGCGCACGCCGGACGGACTGAGCACCGTGGCCGTCTCGGCGGCCAGGGCTGGAGCGGCAGCGGCCGGGTCGAGGACCTGCCCGACGGTCAACCAGGCCGAGGGCACCGCGTAGGCGGCCAGGTGCGTGACGGCGCCGTGCACGAACGGCAGGAACACCGGCTTGAGCGGCAGGTCGTTCCATTCCAGATCCAGCGACGAGGTCCACAGCAGCACACGGCCCCGCCCCACGCTCCGCTCGACGAGCGCCGGGGAGCCGGCGTCGAAGCGGGCCAGCACCCGCGCGTCGGCGGCCGCGGTCGCGGCGCGGTAGCCGAAGAACCGCGCCACGGAGAAGTCTCCACTGCGCGGTCCGCGGAACACCTCGAACAGGCGATGGCCGTACTCCACGCCCGCCAGGCGTGACGCCGCGTTGCGCCGGTCCACCGGGCCGGCCAGCGACGCCGGCAGCCATCCCCCGCTCGACCCGGGCCAGCTCGTCCGCGCGCCGGCGGCCACGAACAGCCCGCCGCCCTGTTCCACGAAGCGCTGCAGCCGCCCGGCGAGTCCGGCGTCCACCTCCACGTCGTTGACCACGACGACCGCGGCGCGGCTCAACAGGTCCTCCGGCACGGCATCCGGCGGCCGGACGGTCGCCTCGAATCGCGGGCGCTCGCCGATGTCGAGGGCGCGGCGGAGGTACAGGCTCGCGTCCCCGCGGCCGCCGCGATCCAGGACCAGCACGCGCAGCAGCTCGAGCGGGGAGATCGCCACGTGCAGCCGGTTGTCGTGGTCGAGCCCGTCCGGCGCCAGGCTGATGGTCGCCCGCGTGTTCCGGCCGGTCAGCGTCACCGGTGCAAACGACACCGAGACACGCTCGCCGGGCGGCAGGGTCACCGTTTCGGTCTGGATCGTCCGGCCCTCCACGTCGAGCGCCACCGGCACCGTCATGGGCTCTGGCGAAAAACTCGCGACCACTGCCGTGAGCGTAACGCGCTCCTGGCTGGAGAACGTCGACCGATCGAGCGACACGCCGGTCACGGCGGCGTTGGCGGCGCCGCCCGGCAGCCCGCCGACCGGCACCGGCGTGATCGTCGCCGCGGCGGGCAGCTGCAGCGCCTCGGACCCCTGCCAGCCGGCGCGCTGGAAATCGGAGATGAGCACCGCCTCGAGCCTGGGCAGACCGGACTCCGCGAGGATGGTGGACGCCACTTTCATCGCCGGTGCATACCGCGTGGCCGAGGCGGTCGGCCTGGCCGCATCGACGGCGGCCAGCAGGCGGCCACGGTCGCCGCTCGACCGCACGGCGACGTCCGCCGCCGTCCCGAACAGCACGACAGAGGCGCGATCGCTGGAGTCGAGCCCCTCGATCGCCTCGCGCGCCGCAGCCTGCGCCGCCGCCCACCGGTCCTGATACCCCATGCTGTAGCTGCGGTCCAGGAGCACGACGACTTCGCGGGATCCGCTCGACGCCGCCACCCGCTCCGACCGCTCCAGGAACGGCCGGGCGAACGCCAGCACGATCAGCAGCAGCACCGCCAGCCGGACGCACAGCAGCAGCCAGTTGTGGATGTGCCGCCGGCGGATCGACTGGTAGGGAATCCGCTGCAGGAACATCAGCGACGGGAACACCACCACGCGCTTCTTCTCCCGCTGGATCAGATGGATCAGCACCGGGATGGCCAGGCCGGCCAGGGCGGCGAGAAACAGGGGAGAGAGGAAGGACATTGGTGATTAGGGATTGGGGATTGGGGATTGGGGATTGTATTGACGATTGGCGATTGGCGATCGTCATCGTCATTGCCGCGTACGCAGCATTCTGGCGCGCGTGGTCAGGTAGCCGAACAGCGCGAAGTCGATCGGCTTCGAGGTGTCCAGGAACATGTAGTCCACGCGCGTCTCGGAGAAGCGGCGCGTCAGGGCGTCGATGTGCGCCTGCACGAGCGACCGGTACTCGGCCCGGAGCGCGTCGGGCACCACGGGGATCTGGACGCCGCTCTCCGCGTCCTCGAAGCTCGAGGCGTCCGCAAAGGTGAACTCCACCTCGGCCGGGTCCAGCACATGGAACACGATCACGTCGTTGCCGCGGAAGCGCAGCGGCGCGATCGCCTCGGCGACCACGTCCGGATCGTCGTAGAGATCCGAGATGATCACCACCACGCCGCGCCGGCCGAAGTGCTCGGCCAGCCGGCGAAGAGGCTCGCGCAGGCTGCCGGCCTTCGTCGGCTTCAGGCGGTCGAGGACGTGCAGCACGACCTCCATGTGCTTCGCCGAGGGCGGCACGTGCTCGACGATGCCGGTGTCGAAGGCGACCAGCCCCACGCGATCGCGCTGGCGGTGCACCAGATGGGTAAGGCAGCCGGCCAGAATCCGCGCGTATTCGAACTTGGTGATCCCGCGGCTGCCGAAGTTCATCGACGCCGACATGTCCAGCAGCACGGAGAAGTTCGAGTTCGAGTCGGCCTCGTACTCCTTCACGTAGAAGCGATCCGTCCGCGCGAACACCCGCCAGTCGATCCGGCGGATGTCGTCACCGGGCACGTAGCCCCGGTGCTCCGCGAAGTCCACCGACGCACCGAAGTACGGCGCCCGGTGGAGGCCGTTGATGAAGCCGTCCACGACCGACCGCGCCACGAGCTCCAGGTTCCCGATCCGGGCGAGCACCACCGGATCGACGAACCGGGCACCGGCAAACGGCGTGCGGGGGGCGTCCATCTCACATCCCGGATCGGGGCACCGGCACGATCTCCAGCAGCCGGTCGATGACCGCGTCCGACGTCACGCCCTCCGACTGGGCGTGGAAGTTCGTCAGCACGCGGTGGCGCAGCACGGGGTGGGCCAGCGCGCGGATGTCCTCGAAGCTCACGTGGTAGCGCCCGGAGGTCAGCGCCCGTGCCTTGCCGCCCAGCACGAGGTACTGCGCGGCGCGCACGCTGCCGCCGAATGCGACCCACTTCTGCACGAAGTCCTCCGAGCCGCCCGCCTTGGGCCGGCTCGCGCGGACGAGGTCGAGCGCGTACTTGAGCACCGGCTCGGCGATCGGCACGCGCCGCACGAGCCGCTGGAACGCCACGAGGTCCTCGCCGCTCACGGGCCGCTGGAACTCGGGGTTCTGGATCGAGGTGGTCGATCGGATGACGTTCATCTCCTCGGCGTACGGCGGGTGATCGATCATGATGTGAAACATGAACCGGTCGAGCTGCGCCTCCGGCAGCGGATACGTGCCCTCGAGCTCGATCGGGTTCTGTGTCGCGAACACGTAGAAGGGCTCCTCGAGCTGGTAGGTCCGGCCCTGCACGGTCACGCGGTGCTCCTGCATCGCTTCGAGCAGCGCCGACTGCGTCTTGGGCGGCGTCCGGTTGATCTCGTCGGCGAGCACGATGTTCGCGAAGATCGGTCCCGGCGCGAACACCATCTGCCGGCGGCCGGTGGCGGTGTCCTCCTGCACGAGATCCGTGCCGGTGATGTCCGAGGGCATCAGGTCCGGCGTGAACTGGATCCGTGAGAACTTCAGATCCAGCACGCGCGCCATCGTGTGCACGAGCAGCGTCTTCGCCAGTCCGGGGACGCCGACGATGAGGCTGTTGCCGCCGACGAACAGCGTCAGCAGGATCTGCCCGATGACCTCGTCCTGCCCGACGATCTGCTTCTTCAGCTCCGCGACGATCCGCTCGCGGCCGTCCTTCATGCGCTCGGCGAGCGCCAGGTCGTCGGGCGACTGCAGATCGACGACGTCGGTGGCTGTGGAATCCACGGTGTCCCTCCAGTCAGGCCGCAGGCCGTGGCCGGCCCGCGTCAGTGCATCAGCGCGTACATCGTGTAGTTCACGCCGAACTTGTACGCCTCGTTCGACAGATCCACGGGCACGAACCCCAGGCTCGAGAACTCCCAGTATTCGCCCAGGTCGTTGTTGACGTTGGCGACGGCCATCAGCCGCCCCCGCCGGTCGTTCTCCTCGAACACCCCCCAGTAGGACGGCGGCATGTCCCCGTAGGGCGGGTCCAGCACCCAGGGATCCGGCATCTCGAAGAAGGCGTGGAACACGGCGTCGGCGCCGTCCAACTCCTGGAAGTGGTGGTCGGGCAGCACGCGCTTCATCTGGGCCTGCAGGTGCGTCCAGTCGCTGCCGCGGAAGTCGTCGAACACGACGAATCCGCCCTTCAGCAGGTACGCCCGCAGGCCCTCCACCTCCGACGGCGACGGCTCCCAGAATCCCGGCTCCGACATGTAGGCGAACGGATGCTGGAACAGCGCCTCGTCGTCGAGGGCGAACGTGTTCGACCCCGACGTCCGCGGGCGCAGGAGCGTGATCTCGCTCAGGATGCGCATCAGGTGCGTGTCGGCGCGCGGGTGGTCATGCGCCCAGGGCGCGAGCCGCCCGAAACGCCCGAACGCCGCCAGGCCGTAGTCGTAGCGCAGGCGCACGAACTGGAACCGGCCGTCGTAGGGCTCGTTCCCGGACCCGTCCGGCGTGTACTCCTCGGGCGCGGAACCCGCGATCGTGCCCCGCTGCCGCGCGTCGGCGGCGAAAGCGGCCACCGCGACCAGCGCCAGCGCGACCAGCCACGACGGCCGCGTCCACGACGATCCACGACGGACACGGAAGACGCCGGCCACCCGTCAGTTGCCCTCGGCCTGCCGGATCTCCCGGCTCTTGAGCGCCAGCGCCGTCAGCAGCTTCTCGAGTTCGGTGTCGTACTTCGCCGGGTCCAGCCCCCCCTTCAGCAGCTTCAGCGCCTCGACCCGCTGCTCGATCTCGCGCCGCTCGATCTGCAGCGCCCGGATCGCGGGGTCGGGCGACAGGTCGCCGCCGCCCGCCGTGCCCAGCGCGACGACGGCCGCCAACTGGCCGGTGTCGTCGAGCACGGCGTGTTCGGTCGCCAGCAGCCCCTGCTGCTTGTACTCCTCCTCGACCGCCCGGGTGGCGTAATCGAACGCCTCCTGCACGGTCACCCGCTGGTTCTTGTCCAGGTCGGCGTTCTCGGACCGGAACGCCTCGACGAAGTAGCCGCCAAACAGCGTCGCGTACTGCTCCGCGCCGCTGCGCGTGGCCGTCACGATGGTGCGCCCGGGACCGGCCAGCTCGTCCTTGAAGGGACCGCTGGCGCTGGCCGTGTTCGCCAGCACGACGCGCCTCGACGGCAGCCGCCTCAGCAGCGCATCGAAATCGGCGGCCGTCAGATCCGGGCCCTTCAGGTTGAACTTGGCCGAGCGGCCGTCGAAGCTGCCGTGGCCGATCAACACGACGAACACCACGTCGTCCGCGGCCGCGCGGGACGCAATCGCGCCGATCGCCTGCTCGACGTCGGTCTTCGTGGGATCCGCCGTCAGGCGCAGCACGCGCTCCTCCGCGACGCCGAGCGCCTGCGCAGTGTCGGCGAGCGTGGTGCCCCACTTCTGGAACAGTTCTCCGTGCTCGGGATCGCCGGCCAGCCCGACGATCACGAGGAGGAAGGTCCTGAGCATCCCGGTCACGCCAGCCCTGCCGCGCGGCGATAGCCCCACTCGGCGCACACGAGTCCGAGCAGCGCCAGCAGCACGATCGGCATCTGCCAGAGGTCCCGCTCCTCGGTCATCGTGACCCCGCGGCCCGCGTACTTGACGTCCTCCGCCAGGCCGGCCGCGTTGTCCGCGGTGTAGAAGCGGCCACCAGTCTCGTCCGCGATCCGCCGCAGCGCCTCTTCGTGCATCGTCGCGTCGAAGAACTCCTCGTCGCCGGGCTGCGCGCGCACCCAGGCGTCCCCGGTCCCAAGCGACCGTCCCGTCCGCTCGGCCTCGACGCTGACGCGATAGCGGCCGCGGGCACCGCTGACGAACTCCCCGACGTACCGGCCGGCCCGATCGCCGCTCCACCGGAGCGGCACGTCCTCGACCGAACCGTCGGGGGCCGACACGTGCGCCACGACGCGCGCGTCGTTCAGGTCCACGAACGTCGGGTCGGCCACGGACGCTTCGATGGCCACGACATCGCCCGGATCGACGCGCTCGCTCGGGGCCAGTGCCTCCACCGGCTCCGGCACGCCGTCCACGAGCCAGCGCAGCAGCTGCCGCCAGAGGTTCTCGTGCGTCTGGTCCTCGAGCGGCACGCTGGCGTGCATCTGCCACAGCCAGGAGTCCTGCAGCGTGAACGCGATCGCCTTGCCGCGGCCGTACCGGTGTGACGCCAGCACGATCTGGCGCAGGCGGCCGCTCTCGTCCGTGCCGTCGAGCAGCACGGTCGTGCCCGGCCTCGCCTCGCTGACCGGGTTCACCGCGGTCACGGTCGGGAGATCCTTCCAGCGCGCGAGCGATGCCTCCACGGACTCGGCAATCTGCGTGACGGCGTGCTCGACGCCCTCGCGGGTCGGCGTCACCTTCAGCCGCAGCAGCGGCGGCCCCGACGCCGCCGGCCGGCCGACCACGACCGGCAGCACGTCGGCGACCGGCGTCCCGGCGTAGCCACCTTCGGCGAACGACCGCCCGCCACCCAGCACGAGGAGCCCCCCGCCGCGCGTGTCCACGAACTCCGCGATCATCCGGAGCTGGTCGCCCGTGAACGCGCCGGCTTCCACGCTGCCGAGGATCAGGCCGCGATAGGCGAACAGCTCCTCGCGCGTCTTCGGAAACCCCGCCACGAGCTCGTCCGGATCGTCGAGCCCGATCCGGTAGTACTTGTTGTCGGCGGTGCGCTGGAGCACCACGAGCTGCAGGTTCGGATCGTCTTCGACCGCGCGGCGGATGAACTTCAGCTCGAAGCGCGGTTCGCCCTCGAAATAGAGGATCCGCTCGCGCGCGTCGCGCACGTTGACCGTGGCCTCGCGCACGTTGTTCTCGGTCACGCGCTCGCCCGGCAGCGCCGGCACGCGGAACCGGAAGACGCGCGGACCGGGCTCGGAGGCGATGACGCGCATCCGCACCGTCGTGGGGGCGCCGTCCGCGCCGAGCGTCACCTGCTCGGATCCCACGATCCGCCCGTCGTCTTCCACGTCCACGGTGACCGTCTGCCCGGCGAACCCGGTGTGGCCGAGCGTCACGTCGAGCAGCAGCGAGCTGCCGACCAGCACCGACGGCGGCGTGCCCACGTGATCGACCTGCACGTCGCGCGACAACACCGGCTGCCCGACCCCCACCGTGAAGACCGGGAGCCGCGCGGCCTTCAGCCCGAGCAGCGCCCCGGCCAGCCCGTCGTCGCTCGTGTCGGCCCCGTCGGTGACCAGCACGACGCCGGCCACCGGCAGGCCGGCCAGCTCCTGCCGGGCTGCGTCCAGGGCGGCGCCGAGCCGCGTCTGCGACCCGTCGAACGTCAGGCCGGCTTCGCCGTCGAGACGGGTCGCCGTCGAGGAGAAGTGGAACGTTCGGATGAGAAAGCGGTCCGAGAGGGCCCGCACGAGCGGCCGGTCGGCCGACCCGAACTGTTCACGCAGGAACGCGCCACGCGGCTGGTCCCGCCAGTCGGGGACCTGCATGCTGCGCGAATCGTCGAGCAGCACCGCCAGCACGTTCTGCTGCGGCACCGCAGCCTGCACGATCAGGACGGGCCGGAACAGACAGAAGACGACGAGCGCGAGGGCGGCCGCCCTCAGCCCGAGCAGGACCGCTCGATCTCGGGGCCTCCCCCGGACGGCGACCTGCCGGTACGTGACGACGGCCGCGGCCACCGCCGCCACGGCCAGCGCCGCGGCGAGGTACGACCCCGGCGTGACGTCGAACCGGAACTCGCCCTGTTCGAACACGATCGGCCGGTACCGAAACAGTGCCTGGAAGACAGCCTCGAACACGTCACGACCCCGTTACTGCCCGTCATCATAACGGAATCGACGGCGAGTCCACCCCTCCGGCGACCGCGCGGTAACACGCCTCGTACCGGGGCACGATCCGGTCGGCGCAGAACCGGTCCAGCACCCGGCGGCGTGCCGCCTGCGCGACCGCCCTGTGCCGGTCGGGGTCGCTCAGCAATTCGACCGCGCTGGCCGCCATCCCCTCGACATCGCCCGCCGGAAGGAGACGGCCGGTGACGCCATCCTCGACGACCTCGGGCAATCCCCCCACGCGCGAAGCCACCACCGGCACCTGACAGGCCATCGCCTCGAGCGCGGCCAGACCGAAGCTCTCCTGTTCGGACGGGAGCAGGAACAGGTCGGCAATCGAGAGCAGCGGCACGACCTCCTCCTGGGCCCCGAGCACGTCCACGAACGACGCGATTCCCAGCTCGCGGCCGAGCCGGTACGCCACGCCGAGATCGGGTCCATCCCCGACCAGCAGCAGGCGCGCGGGCATCGCCCGGCGAATCCGCGCGAACACCTCCATCACCAGGTCGATCCGCTTGACGGGGCGGTAGTTCGAGACGTGGACGATCAGCTTCGTGCCGGCGTCGCCGGCGAACCGCCGCCGCAGGTCGGGCAGGTCCAGCCGCCGGTGCAGGCTGCAGTCGAGGAAGTTGGGGATGACCTGGATGCTGCGCTCGACGCCGAGCTCCCGGCTCGTGGCCTCGCGCAGCGAGTCCGAGACGGCCGTGACGGCGTCGGACTGCTCGATCGAATACGCGACGATCTGCGAGTAGGAGGGATCGTTGCCCACCAGCGTGATGTCGGTGCCGTGCAGGGTGGCCACCAGCTTCGGGACGCGCGCCGCGCCGCTCGTCGCCAGCACCTGGCGGGCGAGGAGCGCGGCCGTCGCGTGGGGCACGGCGTAGTGGGCGTGGATCACGTCGAGGTCGAACTGGCGCGCCACCTGCACGACCTTGTTGGCCAGCGACAGCAGGTACTGCGGCTCGCGGAACAGCGGGTAGGTCGGCGTCAGTACCTGGTGGAACGCCAGGCCGGCCTGGAACTCGCCCATCCGGAACGGCACGTCGGTGCTGATGATGTGGACGCTGTGCCCCCGTACGGCCAGCGCCTTGCCCAGTTCGGTGGCCACCACGCCGCTGCCGCCGATCGAGGCGTAACAGATGATGCCGACGTTCATGCGGGATCACCGCCCGGGAGCAGCCCCTCGAGCATCACCGGCGCCCTCATCACGAACCCCTCGGCGAAGGCCACGCCGGCCTGCGCCCCGAACTGCGCGTCCCGGCTCTCGATCAGCTGCCGGAAGCGGGGGGACGTGAGCCGCGTGGGCACGGCATCGGCCGGCGCGGGAGCGAACTGGCTCTCGTAGCAGGCGAGCGCCTGCTGCTTGACGGCGTAGTGGGCCGACACGTCCACGACGAACGAGGGCGGCGCGGCATCGTTGATGAAGTAGCAGCAGAGGCGCCTGGGCTTCCACGGCTCGCCCTCCGCGGCGTAGCGCCGGAGCCCGCTGTTGAACACCGCCTCGGCCAGCAGCCGGCTGGCGGCTTCGTGATCCGGGTGCCGGTCGGACCAGTACGGGATGACGACCGTCTGCGGCCGGGCGCGCCGGATGACCACGACCGCCTCGCGCACGTGGGTCGCGGAGCTGCCGATCCCGCGGTCGGGCCAGCGGAGGTTGGTCCGCCAGGCCGCGCCCAGGACCGCCGCCGCACGGCCGGCCTCCGCCAGCCGTTCGTCCACCGTGCCGTTGCTCCCCATCTCGCCCGCCGTGAGATCGCACAGCCCCACCCTGGCCCCGAGCGCCACCTGCCGGGCCACACTCGCGCCCATCCCGATCTCGATGTCGTCCGGGTGGGGACCGAAGGCGAGCAAATCGACAATCATCGGGAATTCATCATTGAGGATTCATGATTGAGGATTGACGATTGCATTGGCGATTGGTGATTGATGATTGACGGATTCATTGACGATTGGCGCGCCGCGACTCAATCACCAATCGCCAATCACCAATCACCAATCCAATCCCCAATCACCAATCCCCAATCATCAATATCCGTAAAAGCCCCGTCCGCTCTTCTTTCCGAGCTGGCCCGCCAGCACCATGCGCTTGAGCAGCGGCGGCGGCGCGTAGCGGGCCTCGCCGAACTCCTCGTACATGATGTTGGCGATGTAGTACGTCGTGTCGAGGCCGATGAAGTCGAGCAGCGTGAAGGGCCCCATCGGGTGGCCGCACCCCAGCTTCATCCCGGTATCGATGTCCTCGAGCGATCCCAGCCCCTGCTCGTAGGCGCGGATGGCGTCGAGCAGGTACGGGATGAGCAGGCGGTTGACGATGAACCCCGGGCGATCGGCGACGGTCACCGGCTGCTTGCCGAGCCCTTTCGCGAACTCGAACGCCGCCCGGTAGGCCTCGTCCGTCGTCGCCAGCCCCCGGATCACCTCCACGAGCTTCATGACCGGAACCGGGTTGAAGAAGTGCATCCCCACAAACCGGTCCGGGCGCGTCGTGGCCGCCGCCAGCTCGGTGATGCACAGCGACGACGTGTTGGAGGCGAGCAGCGTATGCGCGGGCACGACGGCTTCGACCTCCGCGTACAGCGCCCGCTTGTCGGCGAGGTTCTCCGTGATGGCTTCGATCACCAGATCGCAGCCCGACAGGTCGGCCGTCTTCGTGGTCCCGGTCAGGTTGCCGAGCGTGGCGTCCCGCGCCTCCGCGGTCACCCGCCCCTTCGTCACGCCGTCGTCGAGCAGCCTGCGGATGCGGCCCATGCCCCGATCGAGGAACTCGTTGCTCACTTCGCGCACGACCGTGCGGTACCCCGCCGCCGCGCACGTCTGCGCAATCCCGCCGCCCATCAGCCCGCATCCCAGCACACCGACAGTCTGAATCGTCAACGTCCTCTCCTCCGTTCGCAGCCGTTCCCGTCGCGCGCGGGCAGGCGGCCCGGCCGCCGCGCCGCGCTACCAGGTCTCGAGCGCGCGCTTGACGGCGCCGAGGTACCGATCGGCGACCACGCCGTCCACGAGGCGGTGATCGAAGCCGAGGGTGAGGTGCATCATCGGCCGGATGGCGATCGCGTCGTGGACCACCGCCGGCCGCGGCTCCACCGTGCCCAGCTCGAGGATGGCCACCTGGGGCTGGTTGATGATCGGGGTGGCGAAGGCCCCGCCGAAGTTCCCCGGGTTGGTCACGGTGAACGTCCCGTGGCCGACCTCCTCGGGCTTGAGCCGCTTCGCGCGGGCCCGCGACGCGAGGTCCGCGATCGCCCGGGCGAGGTCGACGACCGACAGGGTGTCCGCCCGCCTGATCACAGGCACGATCAGCCCCTGCTCGAGCGCCACCGCGATGCCCACGTTCACCTCGTCGTGATACACCACGCGGTCGCCGTCGAGCGAGGCGTTGAGCAGGGGAGCGCCTGCGAGCGCCGCCGCCGCCGCCTTCACCACGAACGGCATGATGCTCAGCCTGACGCCCGCCGCCTCCATCTCCGCCCGGCGTGCGCGGCGCCACGCCTCGACCCGCGAGCAGTCCACGACGAACACCGAGTGCACGTGCGCGGAGAGCCGCCGGCTGTCCACCATGTGCTTCGCGATGGCGCGGCGCATCACGCTCATCGGTACCACCTCGTCGCGAAGCGTTCCTGCGCCGGGAACGAGCGGCCGGGCCGGGGATCCGCGTCCGGCGTGCCCGAGCACATCGGCCTTCGTCACGCGCGGGCCGGTCGCGCTGACGGCACCCAGGTCCACGCCCAGCTCGCGCGCGATCCGCCGGGCCACCGGGGACACCTTGCGCTGCGCACCCCGGGCCCGTGGGAGCGCCCCACCGGCCCCGGCGGGCACGTCAACCCGCCCCGCTCCGCGGAGAGCATCGTCCGGGGGCCACGCGGCCACGCCTCCACCGTCGGAGCCGTCTGCCTCTCGCCTGTGGGGGCCGGCTTCAGCCGGCCCAGCCGTCGTACTCACCCCCGTCACGCCGTCTCCAGCCTCGATCGTCGCCACGACCGCCTGGACGGCGGCCGTCGCGCCCTCGTGCACGTGGATCGCGGTCAGGACGCCTGCGGCGGGCGACGGGATCTCGGCATCGACCTTGTCCGTGGAGATCTCGAACAACGGTTCGTCCCGATCGACGGTCTCGCCGACCCGCTTCAGCCAGCGGGTGACCGTGCCTTCGGCAATCGACTCCCCCATCTGGGGCATGACGACGTCGGTCTTCATGGGGTGCGCGCGCGCAGCCGCGCCCCCGCGCCGGAGCGGGACCGCGGCCGTGGTGAGCTCGTTCGGGGGCGATCGGCGCCGCGACGGGCGGCCGCGCTACCCGAGCAGCTGCTTGGCGATCGTCTGCAGCTGCAGGTTCGAGGTGCCTTCATAGATCTGGCCGATCTTCGCGTCGCGCCAGAGCTTCTCGACGGGGTACTCCTTCACGTAGCCGTTGCCCCCAAACAGGTTGATCGCCAGCGACGTCACGCGCTCCGCCACCTCGGAGGAGAACACCTTGCACATCGCCGCCTCGGTCAGGAACGGCTTGCCCGCGTCGCGGAGCCGCGCCGAGTTGTACACCATCAGCCGTGCAGCCTCCAGCTCCGTGGCCGCCCGCGCAATCTGGTGCTGCACCGCCTGGAAATCGCCGATCGGCCTGCCGAACTGCTTGCGCTCCTTCACGTAGGCCAGGGTGTGATCGAGCGCACCCTGCGACAGGCCGATCATCTGCGCCCCGATGCCGATGCGCCCCTCGTTCAGGGTTTCCATGGCGACCTTGTACCCCTTGCCGATCTCGCCCAGCACGTTGGCGCGCGGCACCCGGCACTCCTCCAGCAGCAGCTCGCAGGTGCTGCTCGCCCGGATCCCCAGCTTGTCTTCCTTCTTCCCCACCGCGAAGCCCGGGAACCCGCGCTCGACGAGGAACGCCGTGATCCCGCGGTAGCCCTGATCGGGGTTCACGTTGGCGAACACGATGAAGAGGTCGGCCTCGTTGCCGTTGGTGATCCAGAGCTTCCGGCCCGTCAGGACGAAGTGGTCGCCCTTCTCGACGGCGCGCGTCGCCAGCGCGAACGCATCGCTGCCCGACCCCGCTTCCGACAGCGCGTAGGCACCGACGGTGTCCACCGACAGCTTCGGGCAGTAGCGCTTCTTGATGTCCTCGCTGCCCCACCTGAGCAGCGCGTTGATGAAGAGCGTGTTCTGCACGTCCACGAAGACGCCGATCGAGGGGTCGACCCGCGACAGCGATTCGACCGCCAGCACGGAGTGGAAGAAGCTGGCGCCGGCGCCGTTGTAGGCTTCGGGCACCTCGATCGCCATGATGCCCAGGTCGAACAGCTTGGCGATCAGCTCCTTGGAAATCTTCGCGTGCTCGTCCATGTCGAGGACGAGGGGCCGGATCTCGCGATCGGCGAACTCGTACACGCTGTCGGCGAACAGCTGCTCGTCTTCGGTCAGGCGGGATATCGGCGCGGGAACGGCCGTCGTCGTCACAAGCTCAGTCCTTGTCGAAGGCCGGCGCGAACGCCGGCGTAAGGCCGCCGCGGCTGGCCGCGACGGGATCGGTCCCGCGCCAGCTCCAGGGGAACGGCGGCAGGAGGTCAAGAATACCGGTTTCGTCCGTCGCCGATCAATCGCCGCCAGGCGCCCGGATCCCGCAGAATACGGACGCGTGCCCTCCCTGCTGATCCAGACGCCCTTCGACGGGCCGTGGCTGAAACTGGACGACCCGGTCTCCACGCTGGTGGCTGTCCGGCCCGGCGACGTCGTGGGCGTCCTGGACGCCGCGGACGAGGCAGCGGCGAAAGGCGCGTACGTGGCCGGCTTCGTCGCCTATGAGGCGGCCGCGGCCTTCGGGCTGGCCACACGACCCCCGCAGCCCGGCGATCTCCCGCTTGCCTGGTTCGGCGTGTTCCCGGCCGACCGGGTGCAGCGGCTGGACGGCCCGACGCGCGGCACGCCGCCGGCGGCCGCGGCGTGGACGCCGTCGCTCGATCGTGACCAGTACCTGGCCGCGATCGAGCGAATCAGGGCCCATATCGGGGACGGCGACACGTATCAGCTCAACTTCACGTTCCGCCTGCGGGCGCCGTTTGACGGCGACGCCGCGGCGCTCTTCGCCGCGCTGACCGACGCGCAGGGGGGACGCTGGTCCGCGTTCGTCGATCTCGGCGATCGGGTCATCTGCTCGGCTTCGCCCGAGCTCTTCTTCCTGCGCGACGGCGATCGCCTCGAATGCCGCCCCATGAAAGGCACGCGACCCAGGGGGCCGAGCGCCGACGCCGACGACGCGGTGGCGGGCGTCCTGCGGAATTCGGCCAAGGACCGCTCCGAAAACGTGATGATCGTGGACCTCGTCCGGAACGACCTCGGCCGCGTGGCGCAGGTCGGCTCGGTCGAGGTGGCGTCGCTGTTCGACGTGGAGCGCTACCCCGCCCAGTGGCAGATGACCTCGACGGTCACGGCCACGGCATCGAACCCGGCGCTGAGCGATCTGTTTCGCGCGCTGTTCCCCTCCGGCTCGGTGACGGGGGCCCCGAAGGCCCGTTCGATGGAGATCATCCGGGCCCTCGAGCGTGACCCGCGCGGCGTCTACACCGGCGCCGTCGGGCTGCTGGCGCCGGGGGGACGCGCCCATTTCAACGTGGCGATCCGGACGGTGGTGGTTGACCGCACCCGCCGGCAGGCGGAGTTCGGCGTCGGCAGCGGCATCGTCTGGGAGTCGAGCGGCCCCGGCGAGTTCGCCGAGTGCGCCCTCAAGGCCGACATCCTCTCCCGGCGCATGCCGCCGTTCGAGCTGCTCGAAACGCTCCGCTGGGACCCCGACCGCGGCTACACGCTGCTCGCCCGGCACATCGATCGCGTACGCCGCTCGGCCGCGTACTTCGACTTCACCTTCCGGGAACACCGCTTCCGCAACGCCCTCCAGCGCGCGTCGGCGGCCCACACGGGGCCGGCGCGGATTCGGCTCTTCGTCGATCGCCAGGGCGACGTGCGCTCGGAGGCCGAGCCCCTGGAGCCGGTCACCGCACCCCGGCGGGTGGCGCTCGCCGCGGGACCCGTGTCGTCAGGCGACGTGTTCCTGTACCACAAGACCACCAGGCGGGCCGTCTACGACGCGGCACGCGCCGCGCGACCGGACGTGGACGGCGTGATCCTGTGGAACGAGCACGGCGAGATCACCGAGGCCACCGACGCCAACGTCGTCGCCGAGCTGGACGGACGCCGGCGCACGCCACCGGTGGCGTGCGGCCTGCTGCCGGGCACCATGCGGGCCGAGCTGCTCGGCTCCGGCGAGATCGTCGAAAGCCGGCTCACGAAGGCGGATCTGCGCCGGGCCACGCGCCTGTTCCTGATCAACTCGGTGCGCGGCTGGATCGACGCCAGGCTGGTGGACTGACGCCCTGCGACGCGCCGCGTGGCTCCTGCTGCGTCAGGCAGTGCAGCGTGCCGAGTCCCCACACCAGGTCCACGGCATGGATGCCGACGACCGTGCGATCCGGCATCAGCTCCGCCAGCACCGTCAGGGCGCGGCGATCGCTGGGATCGTTGAAGGTCGGCACCAGCACCACGCCGTTGGCGACGTAGAAGTTGGCGTAGCTGGCGGGCAGGCGTACCCCGTCCATCACCACGGCCCCGGGATACGGAAGCCGCACCACACGCAGCGCCCGCGACGCCGCGTCCGTCTGGAGCCGTCGGAGGTTGTCCACGGAGCGGCGGTGGTTTTCGTCGGCGGGATCCGGCTCGAAGGCGAGCACGACCGTATCAGCCGAGACGAAACGCGCCACGTCGTCCACGTGCCCGTGCGTGTCGTCGCCCACGCACCCTTCTCCGAGCCAGATCGTGCGGGTCGCGCCGAGCCAGTCGGCGAAGACCGTCTCGTAGTCGGCGCGGCCGAACCCCGGGTTGCGCACCTGCGTGTCCGAGAGCAGCCATTCCTCGGTGACCATCACGAGACCCGCGCCGTTCACCTCGATGCCACCGCCCTCGAGCACGATGCGCGTCCCGTCGCGTGCCGGCGTGTGGAGCGGCAGCCCCGCGATCCGGGCCACCGCCGCACCCACGTTCAGGTCCTCCGCGAAGTTGTCGTACTTGGCCCACGCGTTGAACGCCCATCCCACGAACGCGGGGCGTCCCTGGGCATCCAGCACTCCGGTGGGCGCGGAATCGCGAAGCCAGACCCGGTCGGTGGGCACCACGTGCAGCCGCACGCGGCGTTCGTCGACCGCGTGCGCGCGCAGGATCGCGCCGGCGGCCTCGACCGCCTCGACGCTCTGACACAGCACCTCGACCGGCTCGGCACGGGCGAGCACCCGGACGATCTCCGCGTAGACCCAGGGGATCGCCCCGAACTTCCCGGGCCAGTCTGGCTCGTGGTGCGGCCACGCCAGCCAGGTGGCGCGG
>VFZH01000045.1 GCA_016871255.1 Acidimicrobiia bacterium
GGTGCCAACGCGAACCCGCAGGACGCGCCGGGCGCCCGCTGCGGGCGCTGCGGGGGCGAGCTGGTCACCCGTGCCGACGACACCGAAGCGGTCGTGCGGAAGCGGCTGGAGGTGTACGGGCAGGACACGCGGCCGCTGGTGGACTTCTACCGGCGCCGGCCGACGTTCCGCAGCATCGACGGTGCCGCCGATCCCGGGCGCGTGGCCCGCGACCTGAAGACGGCGATCGACGACGCGGTGCGGGCGAGGGAGAAGGTGGGAGGCCGGTGATCGTCTGCCGCTCGCGTGCGGAAATCGAGGCCTTGCGCGCCGTCAACCAGCTCGTGGGAGACGTGCTCGGGGAGCTGTGCGAGCTGGCGGTGGCCGGTGTGACGACGCTGGACCTGGACCGCGCGGCCGAGGAGCGGGTGCGGGCGGCGGGGGCGGTGCCGGCGTTCAAGGGGTACCACGGGTTTCCGGCGACCATCTGCGCGTCGGTGAACGAACAGGTCGTGCACGGCATCCCCTCGACGCGCCCGCTGCGCGAGGGCGACATCCTGTCGATCGACATGGGGGCCGTGCTCGACGGGTTCTACGGCGACAGCGCCGTCACGGTGCCGATCGGCCGGGTGTCCGGCGAGGCGGACCGGCTGCTGCGGGTGACCGAAGAGGCGCTGTTCCGCGGGATCGATGCGGTGAAGCCGGGTGCGCGGGTCTCGGACATCGGCGCGGCGGTGCAGGCGCACGTCGAGGCGCAGGGCATGTCGGTGGTCCGGGAGTTCGTCGGGCACGGCATCGGCACGTCGCTCCACGAGGAGCCGCAGATCGCGAATTACGGCCCCGGGGGCCGCGGGCCGCGGCTGGCCGAGGGCATGGTGCTGGCGATCGAGCCGATGGTGAACGCGGGCAGGGCGGGCGTGAAGGTGCTGGACGACGGGTGGACCGCCGTGACGCGTGACGGCAGTCTGTCGGCGCACTTCGAGCACACGGTGGTCGTGACCGGCGACGGCACGGAGATCCTGACGCTGACGGCCCGGCGCGCCGCGCGGGCCCGTGAGCTCATGAGCGCCGTGCACTGAGGGCGCGTGTGGACGGGGACCGCGATGGCGCGGCGGCCCTGGTGACCGGGGTCGTCGTGGAGCAGTTGCCGAGCGCGCTGTACCGGGTCGACGTGGACGGACGCCATCAGGTGACGGCGCACCTGGGGCGCGGAGACGGACGGAACTTCATCCGAGTGCTGGTGGGCGATCGCGTGGCGGTGGAGTTGACGCGGCAGGATCGGACGCGCGGAAGGATCGTGAAGAAGGTATGAAGGTACGAGCATCGGTCAAGCGCATCTGCGCGAAGTGCAAGATCATCCGGCGCAACGGCGTCGTGCGGGTGATCTGCACCAACGCGAAGCACAAGCAGCGGCAGGGCTAGTCAGGGAAGGATCAGTCACGTATGGCACGCATTGCTGGCGTCGATCTGCCGCGCACCAAGCGCATCGAGATCGGCCTGACGTACATCTACGGCATCGGGCGCAAGCGGTCGAACGACATCCTGTCGCAGGCCGGCGTCAGTCCCGACGTCCGGGTGAAGGATCTGTCCGAGGAGGACGTCCGCACGATCAGCCGGGTGATCGAAGAGGTCGGGGGGGTCGAAGGCGACCTCCGGAAGGAGATCTCGCTGAACATCAAGCGGCTGATGGAGATCGGCTGCTACCGCGGCCTGCGTCATCGGCGGAACCTGCCCGTGCGGGGGCAGCGGACGCGCACGAACGCGCGCACGCGGAAGGGGCCGCGGCGGGGCGCGATCGCCAAGAAGAAGACGGTGTAGGGAGCGGACATGGCCAAGACCGAAGCAGCGGCGGGCGCGGGCGCCAAGGGGAAGTCCTCCCGCAAGACGTTCAAGAAGCGGGGCGAGAAGCGGGTCGTGCACCACGGACTGGCGCACATCCACGCCTCGTTCAACAACACGCACATCACGATCACCGACACCGAGGGCAACGTGATCGCGTGGTCGAGCGCCGGCGGCATCGGGTTCAAGGGGTCCCGGAAGGGGACCCCGTTCGCCGCGACGCAGGCCGCGATCAACGCCGGCAACGCGGCGAAGGCCTACGGGCTGCGGAGTGTCGAAGTGCGGGTCAAGGGCCCCGGGTCCGGCCGCGAGTCGGCGATCCGCGCGCTGCAGACCGTGGGCATCGAGGTCAAGTTGATCCGCGACATCACGCCGATCCCCCACAACGGGTGCCGGCCGCCGAAGCGGAGAAGGGTGTAGGGCGTTGAGGATTGGTGATTGGTGATTGGAGATTGAGGATTGAATTGACGATTGACGATTGGCGATTGATGATTGACGATTGGCGATTGGCGATTGAGGTGCACTGATTCCGCGAGCGTCGTCAATCCTCCAATCCTCCAATCCTCCAATCCTTCAATCGTCAATCGTCAATGCAATCATTAATCACCAATCCGTAATCATTAATCGATTGAGGCTTATTGCATGGCCAGGTATATCGGACCCGCGTGCCGCCTCTGCCGGCGGGAGGCAATGAAGCTGTTCCTCAAGGGGGAGCGCTGCTACACGGAGAAGTGCGCGATCGAGAAGCGCAACTTCATTCCGGGGCAGCACGGGAAGGCCCGCCGCCAGAAGATGGCCGGCTACGGCATCCAGCTCCGGGAGAAGCAGAAGGTCAAGCGCATCTACGGCGTGCTGGAGGACCAGTTCCGCCGCTACTTCGAGAAGGCGGAGCGGACGAAGGGGATCACCGGCGAAACGCTGCTCCAGTTGCTGGAACGGCGGCTCGACAACGTCGTCTATCGGCTCGGCTTCGCGACGTCGCGGCCCCAGGGGCGGCAGCTCGTGCGCCACGGGCACTTCACGGTCAACGGCCGGAAGGTGGACATCCCGTCGTTCTCGGTGAAGCCGGGTGACGTGGTCGGCATCCGCGCGTCGAGCCGCAAGAACGCGGTCATCCTGCACGCGCTGGAGGAGGTGAAGGGCCGCGGCGTGCCCGAGTGGCTCAAGTTCGACGGCGAGGCGGCGGGCGCGATCGGCTCGATCCCGACCCGCGAGCAGATCAACCTGCCCGTGCAGGAACAGCTGATCGTCGAGTTGTATTCGAAGTGACGGGAGGGCCACGTTCGCGTGGCATTCGCACCCCGCGGCCCGCAGCCTTGCAGACCTGCGGCGGGAGGCCGTGGTGATCCACGCAGGTCTGGAGGCCGGAGCTGCCGGCCCGTTCGCGAAAGGATGACGTGATGCTCTGGAAAGGTTTTCAGCGCCCGAAGCGGCTCGAGTTCGAGAAGGAGACCCTGACCGACCGCTTCGGCCGGTTCTATGCCCAGCCGTTCGAGCGCGGGTTCGGGACGACGATCGGCAACGCGCTTCGGCGCGTGCTGCTGTCGTCGATCGAAGGCGCCGCCATCACGGCGGTGAAGATCGACGGCGTGCTGCACGAGTTCTCGCCGATTCAGGGAGTCGTGGAAGACGCCACGGACATCATCCTGAACCTGAAGCAGATTCCGCTGAAGCTGCACACCGACGCCACCAAGACGCTCTACCTGCGGGCGGACAAGGCCGGCGAGGTGCGCGCGCGGGACATCCAGGCGGACCACGAGGTCGAGATCCTCGAGCCCGACGCGCACGTGGCGACGGTGTCCGAGGGCGGCTCGCTGCGCATGGAGCTGCGGATGAAGCGCGGCCGCGGATACGTCTCGGCCGACAAGAACTTCGACGAGGACCTCGGCATCGGCTGGATCCCGGTCGATTCCGTGCACTCGCCCGTGAAGAAGGTGAACTACCTCGTCGAGGCGGCCCGGCTCGGACAGACCACCGACTACGACAAGCTGACGGTGGACGTGTGGACCAACGGATCGGTCAAGCCGCGTGACGCGGTGTCGCTGGCGGCGAAGCTGATTCGCGACCACCTGAGCATCTTCGTGAACTTCGAGGACGGCTCCGACCTGGCGGGTGATTCCCAGGCCGAGTCGCAGGGCGCCGGCGTTTCGAACGAGCACCTCGACAAGAGCGTCGAGGAGTTGGAGCTGTCGGTGCGCTCGTACAACTGCCTGAAGAACGCCAACATCCGGACGATCCGCGAGCTCGTGCAGAAGACGGAAGCCGAGATGCTGAAGACGAAGAACTTCGGGCGCAAGTCGCTGAACGAAATCAAGGACATCCTGCAGGCCATGGGCCTGGGCCTGGGCATGCGGCTGGACCAGTCTTCGGCGACGGAATGAGAACATTGGAGACTGGTGATTGATGATTGCGGGTCTCGTTGACGACTGACGATCGGCCATCCGGTCAATCAATCGCCGACGGTTCGATCATCAACGCGTTCGTCAATCACCAGTCACCAGTCGTCAATGGAACTGCCAAGCGTCAATCGTCATTGAAATCGTCAATCCGTAATCACCAATCGTCATTGCACTTATGCGACACAACGTTGCGCACCGCAAGCTCGGACGGGTGACGGAGCACCGGATTGCGCTCTTGCGCAATCAGGCGACCGCCCTCATCCGCCACGAGCACATCGAGACCACGCTGCCGAAGGCGAAGGAGCTGCGACCGTTCGTCGAGCGGCTCATCACGATCGCCAGGCGCGGCGTGGCGGCCGGTGACGCGGCCGGGAAGACACTGCACGCCCGTCGGCTGGTCCTGGCCGACATCCAGGATCGCGACGTCGTCTCGAAGCTGTTCGAGACGATCGCGCCCCGCTACACGGAGCGTCCGGGCGGCTACACGCGCATCCTGAAGCTGGGCTTCCGCCGTGGAGACGGCGCCGAGATGGCGTTCCTCGAGCTGGTGGGAAGCGAATACGATCCGAAGGCGGCAAAGGCGGCCGCCGAGGAGGAGGGCGGCGATGGCGCCGACAAGCCGAAGTCGCGCGGCGTCGGCGAGCGGCTGAAGGCCGCCGCGCAGCGCGTCCGCGGCAAGAAGGACGACGGCGCCTCGAAGGTCCAGGCGAAGGGCCAGACGCGCGGCGCCACCCGCAAGACGACGACACCCCGGAAGGCGGGAGGCTCCTAGCATCCCGCCGTTCGGGCCTCGACCTGCCGTTCGCCGCGGCGGCCGGCCGGCTCAACCTGCTGCAAACACGGCTGTTGTCAGCTTGCGGCGTCGCAAGTTTTTTCCGCCGGAGCGCTGCGGAACCGGAGCCGGCGGTGGTAGTCTTGTCCACGTCGACTGGAATCCGCTTCAGAGGTGACATCAGTATGGGACGATCGCTGTACCTGACGTCCGCTGGCCTGGCTGTGCTGCTCTCGGTGGCGCTGTGGCCGGGTGGGGTGGATCTCGGTGCCGCGCCCGGCTCGCCAGCCGGTCAGCGCGCTGACCTGGCTCCGGCCGCGGGTGGGGACGCGGAGACGAGGCGGGCGCTCCTCGACCGGTACTGCGTGTCGTGTCACAGCGAGCGGCTCAAGACGGGCGATCTGGTGCTCGAGGGGCTCGACACCGCGAACGTCGGACCCGGGGCGGAACTCTGGGAGACGGTCGTCCGGAAGCTGCAGAGCGGTCTGATGCCCCCGGTCGGCATGCCGCGCCCCGAGCAGGCGGCGATGGACAGCTTCATCATGTCGCTGGAGCGCGCGCTCGACCAGGCGGGGGCGGCCAACCCCAACCCCGGCCGCCCGGTGGCGCACCGGTTGAACCGTACCGAATACAGCAACGCCGTCCGGGATCTGCTGCACCTCGACATCGACGGCGCGGCGATGCTGCCGGCCGACGACCAGGGGTTCGGCTTCGACAACATCGGTGACGTCCTCACCGTGACGCCCGGGCTGCTCGAGCGGTACCTGGTCGCGGCGCAGAAGATCAGCCGCCTCGCGATCGGCGATCCCACGTTGCCGGTGTCGGTCGAGCAGTACGACCTGCCGCACCTCACCCTCCGCCAGGAAGACCGGATGAGCGAGGATCTGCCGTTCGGCTCCCGGGGCGGCATCGTGTTCCAGCACGCCTTTCCGGTGGACGGCGAGTACATCATCAAGGTCCGGCTGCAGCGCAACGCCATCTCGCTCGGATCGGCGCTCCGGGGGTTGCACCGCGAGAACCTGATCGACGTGCGCGTGGACGGGCACCGCGTGCAGACGTTCACGGTGGGCGAGCCGAAGGACGACGCCGGTCAGAGCGTGGTCGGGGCGAGCGAGCTCGAGAAGGACGGTGACAAGCATCTGGACGTGCGCCTGTCGCTCCGGGCGGGCCCCAGGACGATCGGCGTGACGTTCCAGCAGGAGAACTGGGAGTTCGAGGGCGTCGGCCCGGCGCGGCTCCCGGTGTCGAGCTACGGGCACACCGCGGGCAAGTCGCTGTCCAACGGCGACTACGGGAAGATCAGGGCGGGCGTCGATCACGTGCAGGTCGTCGGGCCGATGAACGGCCTGCGGCCCGCGGAGACGCCGGCGCGCGAGCGGATCTTCGTCTGCTCCCCGGCGGCCGTTGCGGAGGAGGAGGCGTGCGCGCGCCGCATCATCTCCACGCTCGCACGCCGCGCCTATCGCCGCCCGGTCACCGGCGACGACGTCGAGCTGCTGTACGCGTTCTACCAGGGCGGCCGGAGCCAGGGCGACTTCGATGCGGGCATCCAGGCGGTCCTCAAGCGCGTGCTGACCGATCCGGAGTTCCTGGTCCGCATCGAGGACCAGCCGGAGAATGCACCTGCCGTCTACCCGGTCAGTGACATCGAGCTGGCGTCGCGGCTGTCGTTCTTCCTGTGGAGCAGCATCCCGGACGACGAACTGCTGAAGGTCGCCGAAGACGGGCGGCTTCGCCGGCCGGACGTGCTGCGCGGCCAGGTGATGCGCATGCTGGCCGACGAGAAGGCGTCGGCGCTCGTCAACAACTTCTTCGGCCAGTGGCTGTGGACGCGGAACATGAAGACGCTGCGGCCCGACCGCTTCCAGTTCCCCGACTTCGACGAGAACCTGCGCCAGGCGTTCCTCCGGGAGACGGAGCTGTTCCTCCAGAGCCAGATCCGTGAGGACCGTCCCATCACCGAGCTGCTGACGGCGGACTACTCGTACCTGAACGAGCGGCTGGCCGAGCACTACGACATCCCGGACGTGGTGGGCAGTCACTTCCGCCGCGTGTCGCTCCCGGGTGCCCGCCGTGCCGGCATCCTGGGGCACGGCAGCGTGTTGACGGTGACCTCGTACGGCAACCGGACGTCACCCGTCGTGCGCGGCAAGTGGGTGCTCGAGAACCTGCTCAATACGCCTCCGCCGGTGCCGCCGGCGAACGTGCCGCCGTTCCCGGACGGCGAAGGCGTGGCGGATCTGTCGGTGCGGCAGCGGATGGAGGAGCACCGGAAGAACCCGGTCTGCGCCGCGTGCCACGCGAAGCTCGACCCGCTCGGGTTCGCGTTCGAGAACTTCGATGCGGTCGGCCGGTGGCGCGAGCAGGACGGCAGATCACGGATCGACCCGTCCGGTGCGTTCCCGGACGGCGGGAAGTTCGACGGGCCCGCGACGTTCCGCCAGGGCCTGATGGAGCACCGCGACCTGTTTCTCGGCACGGTCGCGGAGAAGATGTTGACCTATGCCCTCGGCCGGGGCACGGAGTACTACGACATGCCGGCCGTCCGGGCGATCGCGCGGGACGTCGCAGGCAGGGACTACCGCTGGTCGGCGTTGATCATGGGCATCGTGAACAGTCAGCCATTTCAGATGCGGAGGAGGTCATGACCATCGTAGGGAAGTCGCTGCCACGTCGGACTGTCCTGCGGGGCATCGGGACGACGCTCGCCCTGCCGCTGCTCGATTGCATGGTGCCCGCGTTTGCGGCCACTCCGAAGCCGATCCGGCGGTTCGGGGAGGTGTACGTGTCGATGGGGTTCAACATGCCCCACTGGACGCCGCCGACCGAAGGGCCGCTGGAGATCACGCGCCTCCTCCGTCCGCTGGAATCCTTCAAGGACCGCCTGCTGGTGCTGAGCGGGCTCGACAGCCGCCCGGCCGAGGGACGTGACGGCGGTGTGCACCCGCGGACGCAGACCGCGTGGAACACCGGCGTGTCGGCCTTCCCGACCGAGGGCCCGAACACGCGGGCGGGCACGTCGCTCGACCAGCACATCGCCAACGAAATCGGCGGCGAGACGCAGTTGCCCTCGCTGGAACTGGCCCTCGAGCCGGCCGGCCTCTCGGGCAACTGTGCCTTCGGGTACAGCTGCACGTACCTCAACACCCTCGCCTGGAAGACGCCGACCACCCCGCTGCCGATGGAGATGAACCCGCGGGCGGTGTTCGAGCGGCTGTTCGGGGCAAGCGACAGCACCGACCCGAGCGTCCGCCTCCGGGACATCAAGAGCGATCGCAGCGTGCTCGACTCCGTGGTGGACAAGATCGCCCGGCTCCAGAAGGGGATCGCGCCGAGCGACCGGGCGAAGGTGAGCCAGTACCTCCAGTCGGTGCGTGATGTCGAGCGGCGGATTCAGCTCGCGGAGGAGCAGGTGGCGCGCGAGCTGCCGGAGGTGGAGCGGCCCGCGGGCGTGCCCGCCACCTACGAGGAGCACGCCAAGCTGATGTTCGACCTGCTCGTGCTCGCCTACCAGACGGACCTGACGCGCGTGGCCACCTATCTCGAGGCCAGGGAACTGAGCGCCCGGACCTACCCGGAGATCGGTTGCCCCGATCCGCACCATCCGGCGTCGCACCACGGCAACAACCCGGAGAAGCTGGAGCGGCTCGCGTTGCTGAACACGTTCCACATCGGCCTGTTCGGCTACTTCCTGCAGAAAATGCAGGAAACGCCGGACGGCGACGGGTCGTTGCTGGACCACACGCTGCTGCTCTTCGGCTCGGGCATGAGCGACGGCAACATCCACCTGATGTACGACGTGCCCACGGTCGTCGTGGCCAACAAGGGCTTCGACATCCAGACCGGGCGCCACATGCGCGCGCCGAAGGAGACGCCGCTGACCAACCTGCAGCTCACCCTCATGGAGAAGATGGGGCTGCAGATGGAGAAGTTCGGCAACAGCAACGGTGAGCTGACGATGATCAGCATCGGCTGATCGGGCGGGCCGGCTGAAGCTGGCCCCTGCGGGCGAGAGGGCAACGGCGGACCCGGTTTCCGGGGCCGCCGTTGTCGTGTACGGGGGGTGATCCACACCCGCAGGGGCCAGCCGATCACACCGGTAGGGACCAGCTTCAGCTGGCCCGACCGGTCATGGCGGCCGGCTGCGCGCGTCGGGGCTATTGGCTGGTCGGCGTCGTCGTGACGGCTGCCGGCTCAGGCCGCCGGTCCGGCGGTGCGGTCTCGCAGACGGTGCTCTGCGAGTTGACGCTGGCGCTCTTCAGGATCGCCGCCGTGCAGACGCCGGAGCCGTCGCTCGTTCCCCCATGCGCACGCAGCACCTCCGCCACGTTCTCGTGGATGAAGAACATCGCGATGATGATGGTGCCCTCGGCCACCCGCAGGGGTGTCTCGTCCTTTCCGTTCAGGGGGTTGACCGCGGCGCCGCGCCCGATGAGGTACTCGGCGACCTTCGGGAAGCCGACGTACGCAGTGGCATGGAGCGCCGTGTTGCCGTGTTCGTTGGCGGCGTTGACGTCCGCCCCGAGGTCGAGCAGGAACCCCACCGCCCTGAGCCGGTCCGCCTCCGGCGTGGACATCTCCTCCTCGATCGACGCCATGCCTGCCGCCGCCATCAGCGGGGTCGTGCCGTCGCCGGCCGCGACCGCCGGGTCGGCGCCGCCGGCCAGCAGCAGTCGCATCGCGTCGACGTCAGCGGCCTGCCCGGCGAGCATGAACGGCGTGGCGCCGGGATGGAGGGCGCCGCCGGTGTGCAGCCCGCTCGAGAAGCTGTAGCCGAAGTGCGGCGGCGACTTCGACGTGCGCGCGTTCACCGTGGCCCCGTGGGCGAGCAGCGCGGCGATCAACGCGAGCTTCCGCTCGCCCTTCAGGCCGATCAGCGCCCGCCACTCGTCGTGCCACCCCGCCGGCTGGGGAGGGGTGCCGACGTATTCGTGCGTGGTCTGGCTGTCCCAGACGCCAGAGGCCCAGTGGAGCGCCGTGTAACCCGGGCCGGCAGCGTCGGGGTCCGCACCCCGTTCGAGCAGGAGGATCGCCAGCGGGACGTGGCCGCGGACGACGGCCACGTGCAGCGGGCTGACGCCGTCGTTCGCCGTCCGGTTGACGTCGGCCCCGCGGTCCAGCAGCAGGCGCGCGGCGGCCGGGTCGCCCGCCCGGGCGGCGAAGAGCAGCGGCGTGAAGCCGCTGTTGGATGCCGCGTGCAGGTCGGCACCGTGGTCGAGCAGCAGGCGGGCGATCTCCAGGTGGCCGCGGGAGAACGCCCACATCAGCGCGGTCTGCCCGTGTGTCCCTTCACGGGCGTTCGCTGCCGCGCCGCGTTCCAGCAGGAGGCGGGTGACGTCCGCCTTGCCTGCGCGGGCTGCCGTCATCAGGGGCGTTTCACCACCAGGCAGGGCCCGGTGCACGTCCGCACCCGCATCGAGCAGCAGCCGGACAACTTCCGCTTCGGCGTCAACAATCGCGAGCGAGAGAGGGGGGACACCGTACTGGTTGGACGCGTTGACGTCTGCACCAGCGGCGAGGAGCTGCCGGACCGTGTCCGCGTCGTTCCAGTGCGCCGCCCAGTGGAGCGCCGTGGCGCCGTCGGGCAGCGGCGCGTTGACGTCAGCGCCGCCGTTCAGCAGCGAAGCCAGGGCTGCCGCGTCACGCTGGCGTACGGCGTCGGCGACCGAGGGTACCGTCTGGCCGGCAAGGATGGCCGACGCCAGCGATGCCATGGCGACGGTCACCGGCAGGACACCGCGTCCGATGCGCACGGTCAGCTCCCTTCCAGCCTCTGTGACGGTCTGAAGCTTTCCCCCACGGGTGAACGCACCGAGCCAGCCCCGAACTCCCGTCTGCCCTGCGGTGGGGGCCGGCTTCAGCCGGCCCTGACCTCTCGTCTGCTCTACTGGTTCGGCGGCTCGACCGGCGGGGCCGTCGGCGTGGGCCGCGTGCCGGCGTCCTCGCAGACCGTGCTCCTCGAATTGACGCTCGCCCGCTCCAGGATGCCGGGCGTGCAGATACCTGATCCGTCGCTGGTCCCGCCCAGCTCGCGGAGGACCTTCGCCACGTTCTCGTGGATGAAGAACATGGCGTTGATGATCGTGCCCTCGGCCATGCGCAGCGGCGTCTCGTCGCTCCCGTTCACCGGGTTGACGGCCGCGCCCCGTTCCACGAGCAGTCTGGCCACCTCGGGGAAGCCGAGGAGCGCCGAGGCATGCAGCGCGGTGTTGCCCAGCTCGTTGGCGGCATCCTTGTCCACGCCGAGGTCCAGTGCCAGGCCGACGGCTGCAACACGGTCCGGTTCGAGCGTCGTCATCTCCTCCTCGATGGAGGTCATCCCGGCCGCCAGCATCGCCGCCGTGCTCAGGTCGTTGGTGGTCATTGCCGGGATCGCGCCGGCCGCGAGCAGCAGGCGCATGACCGGCACGTCGCCCACCGAGGCGGCCAGCAGGAATGGTGAAGCGCCCAGCAGCGACCCGCCGGCCCTGACGAACGCCTGGAAGCTGTAGCCGAAGCGGGGCGGCGGTTTGGTGGTGCGGACGTTCGGGTCGGCGCCGTAGGCCAGCAGGCTCTTGATGATCCTGAACTTCGGCTCGCCGTGCAGGCCGATCAGCAGGCGCCACTCGTCTGGCCACCCTGCCGGCTGCGGGGGCGTCTCGAAGTACTCGTGAGTGGTGACGCTATCCCACCTGCCCGCGGCCCAGTGGAGCGCCGTGTAGCCCGGGCCGGCTGCGTTCGGGTCCACGCCGCCTGCCAGCAGGTGTTCGGCCAGCTCGATGTGTCCCCGGACGACCGCGACGTGCAGCGCGTTCACGCCGTCCGACGCGGTGGCATGGACGTAGGCGCCCCTGGACTGCAGCAGCCTGACCGCGTCGAGGTTCCCCTGGCGGGTCGCGAAGAGCAGCGGCGTGAAGCCGGCGTCCGACGCGGCGTTGACGTAGGCGCCGCGGTCCATGAGCGCCCGGGCGATGTCCAGGTGGTCGCGCGAGAAGGCCCACATCAGCGCGGTCTGGCCGTGCGACTGCTCCTGCACGTTGACGTCGACGCCTCTGGCCAGGAGGGCTTCGACGATCGCGAGATCCCCGGCCCGGGTGGCCGTCATCAGCGGGGTTTCCCCGCTTCGCAGCGCCCGGTTCGGGTCCGCCCCGGCCGCGAGCAGCAGCTCGACCATCTCGACCCCGGCGTCGCCGCAGGCGAGCGACAGCGGCGTGACGCCGTAGTCGTTCGTCGCCGAGACGTCGGCCTTCGCGTCGATGAGCAGACGCGCCATCTCGACGTCGTTCCAGTGGGCCGCCCAGTGCAGCGCCGTGGCGCCGTCGGGCTGCGGCGCGTTGACGTCCGCCTGCGCCTTGATCAGCGCCGCCACCGCCGCCCTGTCCCGCGCCCTGGCCGCGTCGGCGACCTGTGATTCGGCCGCGGCCGACCCGATGCCGACAGCCAGCACCGCCGCGAGCGCCGTGCTGCCGATCCGATGAACGTGCCACTTCATGTGTTCCAAGCTCCTCTGCGTCGATCGTAGGGGCCGCCCGCAGGCTACCCCGTGTGGGCGCCGGCTTCGGCCGGCCCTTCCTCGTCGTCCCGTCGCAGCCCGCGGCAGGCTGAAGCCGGCCCCCCACCGGCCACCTTCGCCGCAGGCTTCGGCGAGCCTAGTCCAGCAGCTCCACGCGCAGGATCCTGGCGTTGCGCATGTTGGCGGCCAGGACCACGACTCTCCCCTTGGCCGTCGGGTCGAAGGCGAACTTCTTGATGTCGATCTCGGTCGGCATCAGGTACTCGACCACCTCGCCCGTGTCCGGATCCAGCCGTGCCAGCCGATGCGACATGTTGCTGCCGGTCCAGATGTGGCCGTCCCGGTCCGGAACGCTCGCGGCGTACGGCGTGAAGTACTCGCGCAAAGGCCACCGGCGGAGCGTTTCGGTCCGCGTGTCGAACATGCCGATCTTGTCGTCCCGGTACTCTGCGAACCAGTACCGGTCCTGATCGTCCATGCGGCCACGGCGGCCATGCGACATGTCGTGAGGGAGCAGGAACTGCTTCGCCTGGCCGGCCGAGACGTCGTAGTAGTTGATGACGCCACGGCTCGACATGTACGGGTTGCCCTTCGAGTTCACGACCACCTGGTAGCCGCTGCCCTCGAAGCTTGCCTCGAGCGTCATCGTCTTCATGTCGACGCGCTTGAAGGGATTGCCGGCGCCGCCAATCCACATCTTGTCGCCGGGGCCGAGCGCGATGAACTGGGCGGTGGCGTCCTTGACGGTTTCGATCCTCCCCGTCCGTGGATCGAGCTTCGTCAGCAGGGAGGCGCCGCCGGCCACGCGCATCGGGAACCAGACGTTGTCGTCCTTGTCCACCTGCACGTCCCGCGTGCCGGGCAGGTGCCGGTCTGGCACGGCCGGCAGAGGGTATTCCTTGAACTCGTGCGCCTTCGGGTCGAGCATCCCGACGAACTGGTGGGCTTCGTCGCCGTACCAGACGCGTCCCTGCGAATCCACGTCCATGTCGTGCGACGTCGTCACGCGACGCGGCTGGTCCCACTGGGTGACGATGACGCGCGTGGCGGTGCCGGTCGGCCGAGGGAGCGTCGTGACGATCGGGAAGGGCCAGGTGTCGCGCTCGCCGCTCAGGTTGATCGTCTCGAGGTACCGGCCCAGCTCGGCGATGTCCCAGCTGCCCCAGCGGTCCCCGCGCCCTTCATTGGGCCCGTCCGGTGTCGGCTGACCGTAGGAATCGCCGTAGTCCACGAGCGGCTGACCCCAGCCGCGGCCGTCGTCGCTCACCGCCGTGCCATCGGGGTAGTACGAGTTCATCCGCTCGATCACGCGGACCCACTGATCGGCGGTGTGCTTCGTGCGCATGATGCGCTGGTAGGAGTGGCAGTAGTTGCAGCTCTTGCCCTGGTAGATGAACTGGTCCTTCTGCTCCGGCGTGCCGGACATGTTGAGGGCCCAGTCGAGCGAGGTGAGCTGCCGGCCGAGGTCCGCCGTGGGTACCAGCGCGAGGTCGCGCGTGGTCGTCTGGCCGGCGGTGACCGTGACCGGGCCGGCATCGACCAGGTCGTAGCGGATGGCGCGGATCGTCAGCGCGTGCGGACCCGGCTCGAGGTGCGTGTGCGGGAAGCTGTACCGCCCCTGCGCGTCGCTGACGACCGTGACGGCGTGGTTGGCGCCGTCGCGGCGCACCGTAACCAGCACGCCTTCCATGGGCCCTTCGATGACTGAACTCACCGTGCCCCTGAGCGCCGGGGCGGCGGCGTCCTGCGCCGACAGGGAAGCCGTCAGGACGCCGATGGCCACCACGACCGTACCCACCAGTGCCGCCGCCACGATCCGCCGTCCCCGCATGCGGTGCCTCCCGATCTGGCAGATTCTACACCCGTCCGCGCGGCGCTCCGCCGATCCATAATCGGCTGCCGTGAGGTGAACCATGCCAGCGATACAGGTGCTCGTTCCGTCCTCGTTGCGTTTCGGCCGCCGCCCGTTTCTCGATCGCGCCCGGCGCTACGCGCTGGGCGGCCTGGCGGCCGGCGCTGCGGCCGGCGCCTTCGGTGTCCGCGACAGGGCCTTCGGAGCGGCGGTGGCCGCGCAGACGCCCTCGAACCAGCCGAGAGACATCACGCCGCCCACCATTACGAAGCTGCGCGAGAACCTCTACTCGATCGGGGGCGCCGACGCCGAGCACCGATCGTCGTGGACGGGGGGCAGCAACCTCGTGTTCGTCACGCGCAACCACGGCGTGGTGCTCGTGGACACGAAGAACCCGGGCTGGGGCCGGCACATGCAGACCCTGATCCGGTCGGTGACCGACAAGCCGGTGACGACGATCGTGATCACGCACACGCACTACGACCACACCGCGAGCAACATCGAGTTCCCGGACACGGTGGACTTCGTGGCGCACGTGAACTGCGTCCGCAGCATGTCGCAGGCGTCGTGCAACCGCACGACCGGGTGCGAGTACTTTCAGGGCGAGAACGCGCGGTACCTGCCGAAGATCACCTTCAGGGATCGGCACACGCTGTTCGAAGGCGACGACCGGGTCGACCTGTACTACTTCGGCCCGGCGCACACCGACGGCGACGCGATCGTCCACATCCCGTCGCTGAACGCGATGCACCCGGGCGACATCTACCCGGGTCGCTACTCGCCGTTCATCGACACCATCAACGGCGGGAGCGGCGTCGGCTACGACACCGTGCTCACGCAGATGGTGAAGACCTTTGCGAACGTGGACATCATGCTCCCGGCTCACCGGGACACGCCGGAGCCGTGGGCGCGGCTCCAGGAGTACGCCGCCTGGTGGACCAGCTTCGTCGGCTACGTCCGGGACGGGCAGAAGGCCGGCAGGTCGCCGCAGGAGCTTGCCGACGAGTACCGGCTGCCGCCGGAGTTCCCGGGCGTGGGGCTGAACACGCTGGGTGCGCCGACGCGGCTGCACATCAACACGGGCGTCATCTTCGACGAAGTCAAGGGATCCTGAGATTGACGACTGGTGATCGAGGATTGACGATTGCGTTGGTGACTGGCGATTGAACCGGCCGATGTGACCTGACGCTCGTGGCGGCCAGCTTCCGCCTCCGCTGAAGCGTCGGCGGACCGCCGCAGCCTTGGCGAAGGCGGGCAGCTGGCCGAGGGCCGCTGAAGCGCCCGGTGCGGCCCGGCGGCTGGATCCGCCCTGCTGGCTGGCGTAACCTGTGCCCCGTCGGGCGTGCATCGGTCCGTTCACGGACCCTCGAGAGAGACGGAGCCATGGAGACCAGGCGAAGGACGGGCAGGCTGATTGGGGTCTGCGCGGGAGCCGCGATCGTTGCGCTGGCGCTCGGCACGGTCGGCGCCTTTCAGCAACAGGGTGGCGTGCCGATCGACGCCGACGACCTCGGCGGCGTCGTCGCGAGCGTGCGGGGCGCTGAGGCAGGGGTGTGGGTCATCGCGGAGACGACCGATACGCCCGTCGGCTTCCGGCGCATGGTCGTCACCGATCACCTCGGGCGATACGTCGTGCCAGACCTGCCGAAAGGCAGCTACACGGTCTGGACGCGCGGCTACGGCCTCGTGGACTCCGAGAAGGTGAAGAGTGCGCCCGGCGCGCAGCTCAACCTGACGGCCGTCGTCGCGCCGAACGCGAAGGCGGCCGCCGAGTACTACCCGGCCAACTACTGGTGGTCGCTGCTCGAGCCGCCGGCGGAAAGCGAGTTCCCGGGCACCGGTCCGGAAGGCAATGGCATCCCCACAGCCCGGCGGTCGCAGGCCGACTACCTGGGCCGGCTGAGCATCTCGGGCTGCGGCTCCTGCCACCAGCTCGGCACCAAGGTGACCCGCGAGATGCCCCGGGGGATGGGGCAGTTCGAGTCAACGGTCGCGGCGTGGGATCGGCGCATCCAGTCCGGTCAGAGCGGCGCCTTCATGAGCAACAGCCTCGCCGGCTTCGGCAAAGAGCGCGGCCTGCAGATGTTCGCCGACTGGACCGACCGCATCCGTGCGGGCGAGTTGCCGGCGGCGCCCCCCAGGCCAGCAGGCCTCGAGCGCAACGTCGTCGTCTCGCAGTGGGACTGGGGTCCCAACGGCCACTACTTCATCCACGACGTGCTGTCGTCCGACAAGCGCAATCCGGTCCTCAACCCCAACGGCGTGGTGTACGGCGTCCCGGAGTACAGCTCGGACCAGATCGCCGTGCTCGACCCGGTGACGAACCGCGTGGAGTACATCCAGGCGCCCGTCATCGACGAGAACAACCAGCCGCCCTGGTCGTGGACGCAGGAGTCGATGCAGCCGTCGCCAGTGTGGGCCAACACGCCGGTGTTCCAGAGCCGCACCACACCGCACAGCCTGATGATGGACGAGCGGCTCCGCATCTGGGTCACCTCCACCGTCCGCCCGCCGGATGACATCCCGCCGGCCTGCACGAACGGTGCGGTGATTCCGTCGGCACGGAAGTTCCCGATGGATCGCTCCGCGGAGCGCAACCTGTCGATGTACGACCCGTCCACGAAGCAGTGGACGCCGCTCAACACCTGCTTCAACACGCACCACGTCCAGATCGACTGGAACGACGTGTTGTGGTTCAGCGGTACGGGCTCGTTCCTGCCCTGGTTCGACATCCGGAAGTGGGAGCAGACGAAGGACGTGTTCGCCTCCCAGGGCTGGATCCCGTTCATCCTCGACACCAACGGGAACGGGCGGCAGGACGAGTACGTCGAGCCGGATGCGGCTGTGGATCCCGCGAAGGACAGGCGGATCACGGCCGGCGTATACGGCGTGATTCCCAACCGGCTGGATGGATCGGTCTGGATCGTGCAGTCCTCGGCCGCCCCCGGTGCGATCCTGCGCGTGGCGCCGGGAGCCAACCCGCCGGCCACGGCCGTGACGGAGTACTACGAGGTGCCGCTCGACGATCCGCGGGCGACCGAGCGCGTCTTCGGCGCGCGCGGCATCGACATCGACAGAAACGGCGTCGTCTGGGCCGGCCTCGGCAGCGGGCACATGGCGAGCTTCGACCGGCGCAAGTGCAAGGTGCTGAACGGGCCGACGGTGGCCAACGGCCTGCACTGCCTGGAAGGGTGGACCTTCTACCAGCAGCCCGGACCGAACTTCAAGGGCGTGGGCGGCTCGGGCAGCGCGGACGGCAACTACTACACGTTCGTGGACCAGTTCGGCGCCGGTGGCCTGGGCGAGAACATCCCGATCTCGTTCGGCGACAACTCCGACTCCATGAAGGCGGTGATCCCGGACACCGGCGAATCCGTGGTGATGCGCGTGCCCTACCCGATGGGTTTCCATCCCAAGGGGATGGACGGCCGGATCGACGATCCCAACGCCGGCTGGAAGGGGCGCGGCCTCTGGTCAGCCTACGCCGGCCAGGTGATGTGGCACATGGAAGGCGGGCCGAAGGCGGTCAACAAGGCCGTCAAGTTCCAGGTCCGGCCGAGCGAACTAAGCAGATAAGTGGAAAAGTGGAAAAGTGGAAAGGTGGAAAAGTTGAAGTGACGGGAGTGGGAAGTGGAAAAGTAAGTTGGAAGTGGGAAGTGGGAAGTGGGAAGTGGAAAGTGGGAAGTGGAAAGTGGGAAGTGGGAAGTGGGAAGTGGCCGTGGATGTCTCTCACTTTGTACTTACTTCCCGCTTCTCACTTCGTACTGGGCTGCTCGTAAGCCAACTTTACTTTTCCACTTTTCCACTTTTGTACTTTTCCACTTCCGTCCCCGTCACGCTTCTTCCGCGACCTCCTCGCCTTTCTCCGCCTTTGCCGCGGCGATAATCTTCGCCTGCAGCTGGTGCGGCACCTCTTCGTAGTGCGAGTACTCCATGTGGTAGCTGCCCCGGGCGCCGGTGGCTGACGTCAGGTGCTGCTCGTAGGTCAGCATCTCGGACATCGGCACCTGGGCCTTGATGACCGTGGTGAGGCCGCGCGTCTCCATGCCCGAGATGCGGCCGCGCCGGCCGTTCAGGTCGCCCATCAGGTCGCCGGCGAAGTCGCTGGGCGCGTACACCTCGACCTGCATGACCGGCTCGAGCAGCGTGGGCCGCGCCCGCGTCATCGCGTCCTTGAACGCCAGTGAGCCGGCCAGCTTGAACGACAGCTCGTTGGAATCCACCGGGTGGAACGAGCCGTCGTAGACCGTGGCGCGGAAGTCCACCATCGGGTAGCCCGCCAGGAAGCCGCGGGTGCGCGCATCCTGGATCCCCTTCTCGACCGCCGGGACGAACTGGCGCGGGATGGAGCCGCCGAAGATCTCGTCCTTGAACTCGAAGTCCTGTCCGCGCGGCAGCGGCTCGACCTTGATCTTGCAGTCGCCGAACTGTCCGTGTCCGCCCGTCTGCTTCTTGTGACGGCCGTGCGCCTCCGTCGCGGCGGTGATCGTCTCCCGGTAGGGGATCCGCGGCGGCTTCAGGTTCACCTCGACGCCGAAGCGGCGCTTCAGCTTCGCGACCGTCACCTCGATGTGCAGCTGGCCCTGGCCCGCGAGCAGCAGTTCCTTGGTCTGCGGATCTCGGGCGTAGCTGATCGTCGGGTCCTCCTCCTGCAGCCGGTGCATCGCCGTGCCGATCTTGTCCTCGTCGCCGCGGCTCTTCGGCTCGATCGCGTAGGAGAGCACCGGCTCCGGGAACTTGATGGCCGGGAACCTGACGCTCGTCCCCTTGTCGGCCAGCGTGTCGTTCGTCGTGGTCTCCTTGAGCTTGGCCACGGCGCCGAGGTCGCCGGCCTTCAGCTCGGGGACGTGCGTCTGGGTCTTGCCCTGCAGGACCAGCAGATGGCCCAGCCGTTCGCCCGTGTCGCGTGTGGCGTTGTGGACCGGTGAATCGGACCTGAGAGCGCCAGAGGCCACGCGGAGCATGGTGATGCGGCCGGCAAACGGGTCGGCGATCGTCTTCCAGACGAACGCCGAGTAGGGCGCGCCCTCGGACGCTTTCACCACGGCCGCGTTCCCGCTGCCGTCCAGGGCGGCCATTCCGCGGTCCAGCGGCGACGGCACACAGGTCGCCACGGCCGCAGCCAGCGGCTGCAGGCCGATGGCGCGGAGGCCGGAGGTGCAGACGAGCGGGAACAGTCTGCCGGCGTGCGTGGCGGCCCTCAGGCCGGCCGCCAGCTCCTCCTGCGACAGCGTGCCCTCCTCGAAGAAGCGCTCCATCAGCTTCTCGTCCGCTTCGGCGACCATCTCGATGAGCTGCTCGCGGGCCGCCATGGCCCGGTCCATCAGGTTGGCCGGCACGTCGCCCACGGTCATCGCCCCGCTGTCGTCGGTGGCGAAGGTGTACGCGCGCATGCCGACGAGGTCCACCACGCCGCTGAACGCCTTTTCCTCGCCGATCGGCATCTGAATCGGCACGATCGTCCGGCCGAGGTCGCGGTGCAGCGACTCGAGGGAGCGCTCGAGGCTCGCACGCTCGCGGTCCATCCGGTTCAGGACGACCAGCCGGGGGAGGTTCAGCGAGTCCGCCTCGCTCCAGAGCTTTTCCGTCTGCACCTCGACGCCGGCAACGGCGTCGATGACCACGGCGGCCGCCTCGGCCACGCGCATCGCGGCGCGGGCATCCGTCAGGAAATTGGCGAAGCCGGGGGTGTCGATGAGGTTGATCTTGAGGTCCTGCCACTCGGTGAAGGCCAGGCTGGAGGCCAGCGTGTGCTTGCGGGCGATTTCCTCCTCGTCGAAATCCGTGACCGTGGTGCCATCGTCCACGCGGCCGAGCCGGTTCACCGCGCCCGTGGTGAAGAGCAGGGCCGAGACGAGCTGGGTCTTGCCGCAGCCACCGTGGCCGACAACGGCCAGGTTCCGGATGCTGGCGGCGTCGTACACCTTCATAGCGGGGATCCTCCGTGGGTGCGCGTTACGGGAACGTCGCTGATGTCTCGGCGGATCATAGTCAGGCGGGTACGGCCCCGCAAGCAAGGCAGACCACCAGCCCCAAGGCGGCGTCCCCGGGCCGGTTGGGTATCATCGGAAGACCCGCATGACGGACAAGGTGCTGCCCGGCCAGCTGGCCGCGCTTCTCGAGATCAACCACGCCCTCACGACCACCCACAAGCTCCGGCCGGGGCTGGAACGCCTGCTGGACGTGCTGCGCCGGCTGGAAGGCATCGCCCGCGGCGCGGTGCTCATCATCGATCCCGCTACCGGGCAACTGCGCGTCGAGTCGACCGTCGGGCACGGGGCGTCCGGCACCGCGGCGCTCGTGGCCCGGGTGGTGGAGAGCGGCCGGCCGATGATCGTCCCGCACACCTCGCGCGAGCCGTTGATGCGGGCGGCCAAGGGCGCCGCCGATCGCAGCTTCTTCTGCGTGCCGATCCTGGTCGCGCGCAAGAGCCTGGGCGCCCTGGAGGTCGAGCTGCCGGCCAAGCGCGATCGGGAATACGAGTCCGTGCTCGAGTTCCTGCGCGTGATCGCGTCGATGATCGCGCAGGCGCTGAAAGTCGAGCGGCTCGTCGATTCGGAGCGGCAGAAGCTGCGCGACGAGAACCTGCACCTGCGCGAAGAGCTGAAAGAACGCTACGACTTCTCGCACATCATCGGCAGCGGGGGGCCGATGCGGAGCGTGTTCGAGCAGATCTCGCAGGTGGCGCGCACGAACACGACCGTCCTGATCCGTGGAGAGTCGGGCACCGGCAAGGAGCTGATCGCGCACGCGGTGCACTACCACTCGCCGCGCGCGAAGAGGCCCTTCGTGAAGGTGAGCTGCGGCGCGCTGCCGGACACGTTGATCGAGTCGGAGCTGTTCGGCTACGAGAAGGGCGCGTTCACGGGTGCCGACACGCGGAAGAAGGGGCGTTTCGAGCTGGCCGATGGCGGGACGCTGTTCCTGGACGAGATCGGCGACGTAAACCTCGCCACGCAGGTGAAGCTGCTGCGCGTGCTGCAGGAGCGCGAGTTCGAGCGGCTGGGCGGCACCGACCAGATCAGGGTCAACGTCCGGCTGATCGCCGCCACGAACCAGAATCTGGAAGACGCGATCCAGGCGGGGACGTTCCGGGCCGACCTGCACTACCGGCTCAACGTGTTCACGATCTTCGTGCCGCCGCTGCGCGAGCGGCGCACCGACATCACGCTGCTGGCCGAGCACTTCCTGGAGAAGTACTCCTCGGAGCACGGCCGCCAGATCAGGAGGATCTCCACCCCCGCCATAGACATGCTGATGAGCTATCACTGGCCGGGCAACGTGCGCGAGCTGGAGAACACCGTCGAGCGCGCCGTGCTGGTGTGCGACGGCAGCGTCATCCACGGCCATCATCTGCCGCCGACGCTGCAGACCGCCGACGCCACCGGCACGGTGACGAACCTGTCGCTCGAGGAGGCGGTCGGGGCCTACGAGAAGGACCTCATCCAGGATGCGCTGAAGACCACGCGCGGCAACCGCGCCAGGGCGGCGCAGCTCCTGCGGTCCACCGAGCGGATCATCCGCTACAAGGTGAAGCGGTACGACATCGACGTATCACGGTTCCGCAGCTGAGCCGGGGATGCGGTTGGGGGCCGCCTTCAGCCGTACGACCGGCTCACTTCGTGGCCGGGTCGCCGACCGGCCCGTCGCTGCCGGCCACGCGGGTGCTCTGGCTCGACACGCACTGCCAGCGGCCGTCGCGCATGACCCACACGTCGGTGAAGCGGAGCGCCAGCGAGGCGCGCGCCCCCTGCTTGATCCCGACCACGTCCAGCCGGAAGTGGACGACCGCCGTGTCGCCGTACACGTGCACGATGAAGTCGTTCTGGATGGCCGATTCGACGGCCTGGTTGAAGGCTTCGGCGGCGGCCAGTTCGCCCGCCTTGTCGCCGATCCGCCCGTCGTCATAGATGGCGACGAACTCGTCGGCCAGGAGGCCCTGGATGAAAGCGATGTCCTTCCCGTAGAAAGCGCGGTTCCACGCGCGCTCCAGCTCGATGAGCGCCTCCTGGTCCGAGACGACCGGCCTGTCCTGCCGAGCCTGGGTGGCCACGGTCCAGCTCAGCACTGCGAGCGTGAGCAGCAGCGTACGGCGCACGACCCCTAGAATAAACGAGCGGGGCCGTGAGCGGCGGCCGCGCGAGCGCGCAGCTGTCGTCGCAGTCGCCGATCGCCGCCTGCACGACCGCGAGCGCGTGTTCTCGGCCGTACACCGTGGCCACCTTCGTGTCCGTCCGCCGGCCCGGCACGGGCGTGCAGGCCAGGAAGTAGTGCTGGAGCCGCTCGATCAGCACCGGCGGCACGTCCTTCACGTCACGCGCCCCGCCCCACACGTAGTCGTTGTCCAGGACGCTGCTGATCATCAGCGCGCTCGCCAGGCTCGGACGGTGTCATGGGTGCGCCATGACCGCCGGTGCAGGCCGGTTCGTCCAGGCCGATCGCCGCGGAGTCAGTGGCAGTTCCTCGCCCGGATGCGCGCGTTCGCCAGCTGCACCGTCATGTCCGCGTACGCGGCATGGATCAGCGCCGTCAGCGCCGTGGCGTCGACGGCAACGCCGGGTCTGAGCTTCACGTGCCGCATGACCTTCCCGGTGCCCTCGAGCAGCCCCTGCGGGTCCGGGAGGTCGGCCCCGCGGAAGAACCCGACGTTGACGTGGGCGGTGAACGCATTGACGTAGGCGAACGCCGCGTCGCCGACGCACGCGGTCGGGTGGCCGTCGTGCAGCAGCTCGCGGACGTCCTTGCCGCAGGCACGCATGACCTCGAACCAGCGCAGGGCGATCGTGCCACGGTCGCCGGAGTGGTCGCGGATCCAGCAGTCCACGGCGGGATCCCGTGGCACCGCCGAGGGAAATCGGAAGAGTCGGTCCAGGGGTCTATGAGCTGAAGCTCGCCCAGCCTGGCAGCTGAGCGGCCTGCCGGATCCAGCTCGCGAGCAGCGCCTCGTCGAGCTCGTCGCCGTCGTAGATGTGGACGTACCGGGTGCCCTGGTGCGTCGAACCGACCGGCGGCACAGGTGTCAGTGACGTCCCGCTGAAGAACGCCACCTTGATGTAGCGCGTGATGCAGTGCAGGTTCAGGAACCAGCCGAGCTCGGTGCCGTAGAAGGGCGAGTTCCAGCGCACGGCCTTGCGGACGCCGGGCACGGTTGCGCTGATGAGCGCGTCGAGGTGGCGCCCGACGTCGCGTTTCCAGCCCGGCATGGCGGCGATGTACGCCTGCACCGCGGCGTCGCCGTCGGCTTTCGCGATCTGCGGGTTGCCTCCGCTGAGGAGTCGCGGCTTCGCCGTGGCGCGCGTCGTCCGAGCCCGCTTCGTGGAGGTCTTCCGCGCCGTGGCCGACTTGTTCGAGACTCTGCCGCCCATGATGATGTGCTCCAGAAATGGCTGTGATCGCGGCGGCCGGGACCTGTCGCAGGGGCCCATCGGCACGAGCCGGGATCAGGTGGTTCAGCGGAAACCGGCGCCAGCCGACGGCAGCAGGGCCCCCGTTCTGCTGCGGTATCGGCGGTAGTCGTCTCCGAATCGTGCTTCCAGCTCGGTCTCCTCGCGCGGAATGACGACGAGCCGGATCGCGAGCAGCGCGACACCCGTCCAGGACAGCAGGAAGCCGTTGGCGGCCATCAGGGCGATGCTGAGAAACAGGGCGATGCCCACGGCGTACAGCGGGTGGCGAACCCGCCGGTACGGTCCCGACGTGACGAGCCGCTGCTCCGGCCGGGTCAGCACCGTCTCGCTCACGTTTGCGCCCAGCGTCGTCAGTACCCACCAGGCCGAGGGGATGACCAGGAGCCCGAGCGTCACGCCGGCCCATTGCGTCCAGACCGGCAGGGGCAGGGCCGCCCAGGCCATCCAGCCGGGATTCGCGAGATGGGCGACCACGCCGCCGAAGAGCGGGACCGCGATCAGGATCCGCCCGGCGATCAGGCCGGGTGTCTCGTCGCTCCGTCGGATGGTCGCCCCGGCCCGGCGCGCCTGCCCCCGTCGCCACGCCGAGATGCCGAGTGTCGCGAGGAAGACGACCAGCGCGCTCCATCGGAACATGGCTGGTTCAGGCCGCCACTGGATCTGGATTCGCATGCAGCGCGTCAACGACGGCCCCCGGGCTGCGAGCGGCGACGCGGAGAGGCGCAACCGGCGGGCCGTCTGAAGTCCGGCGTCCCTCTTCCCGATTGCGCAGGGCCGCCACGCTGACTCCGATCATGAGTGCGAACGACTGGCATCAGCCGCAGCGGCGATCATGCTGACACCCGCCGCTGTCGGCTGCATGCCGGGCCGGATTGTGTTTTCGATAGGAGTCGAGCGAACGGCCAACAGATCGTTGTCGCGCACAGTCCGCACGTCTCTGATGGGCAAGGCCAGGGGAGCCTGCGTGCGTCCAGATGCCGTTACGAATTCCACCTCGACGGCGGCGTCCCCGTACGTCTGCACGATGGCCCCTGGATCTCCGGCGCGCAGCCCGGCCTCGGGAACGTCCCGGACGAGCACCACTGTGTCGAGTTCATGGAAACCGGTCGTCATGATCGCGCTCCCGGACAGGCTGTCACGAACCGCGGGAACTGCTCGCCGCCGAGGATAATCCAGACCACGACGATGCTGCCTGCCTGCCCGGCCGGCCCGTGAATGGTACCCCGCCACCAGATACTTCCGTCCAAGCGGAGTCCGGTCGCTGAGAACGGCCTCCACATGGCCCAAGCGGGCCGACTCGGCCTGAAGCACGGGCCAATCCTGTTCTTCGTACCCGGGCCGTGCGAAGACCCCGGCTGCCACTAACCCGATGCCCTTGGGACGGGAGATGATCCCGAACCCCGGCATCGTCAATCACGAACTGGCCAGCTCCAGGGGATCCTCACTTCGCGATTCCACGCCTATCGGTCTGACGTTGGAGTTCACCCGTGGGCGACAGCCGCAGGCTGGCGCACGCCGGGTGCAGCGACGGGTCAGGCCGCACGCGGGGCTGCATTACGAGAAGAGTCCAACCGCGAGCTCAGCCCAGATAAGAGCCGATCCTAAAACCTGTTGAGTCGTCGGATCATCTGTGATCTGATGCGGGGGCATGGAAGCCAAGTTCGCCGATGTGCCCGATGCGTTATGGATGCAAGTCGAGCCGGTGTTGCCCGTGCCGCCGCCGCGACCATGGGGCGGGCGGCCCCGCGTGCCGGACCGGGTGGTGCTGGCCGCGATTGTGTACCGCCTGCGCACGGGGTGTCA
>VFZH01000046.1 GCA_016871255.1 Acidimicrobiia bacterium
CCGCCCGGCGGCGCCCGCGCCAGCTCGCCGGCACGACCACACGTCCGCGGCCGGACGCCGCGCCCGCCGCGGCAGGCAGGACGGCGATCGGCGCCGACACGAGACCGGCCGCCACGATCCGCGCGGCCGACAACGCCCGATCCACGAGCTCGGGTGTCCAGGCCGTGACTGCGCGCTCACGCTGGATCCCGGCCAGCTCCCTGGACACGCCGAGGCGCACCAGCCACCCGGGAACCCGCCTCTCCCGTGCCGGCTTCCGTGCACGCAGGCGTCCGATGCCGGCCAGCACGGCCGCCAGCGCCGCGAACGCGGCCAACGCCAGCGACAGCACTCCGGCAACGCGAAGCACACTGCCAGCGAACATGCGGCTGTCGATCACCTCGAACCGATCGCCGCCGCCGTCGCGGATGTCGGTGGCCTCGTCCGGCACCGTGGAGAGGATCCGGACCGGGAGTGCGGGCAACTGGTAGGTCTGGTCCCGCCCTTCGGACAACGCCCCGTCGGTCGAACGGCTCCGGACGCGGTAGGCGATCGCCATCTCGGGAACCCGCGCGTCCAGTCCGAACCGGTCGTCGGTGATCAGGCGCAGGTTGTAGCGGTACTGCAGGAACCTGTGCGGCGGTTCGAGGATGTCGGACGCGCGGCTGCCGCCGACCACGTCGAACGGCGGGAACTGGATGGCCGTGGGGTCCAGACGTGACTCTTCCGGCACGACCTGCACTTCGTCCGTTTCGAGCACGGCGCACGTCAGCACGAGCGAGAACACTTCGCCGACTCTGACCGCGCCTGCGGTGGTGCGCCACCAGCACGTCAGCGCATCTTCGTCACGAACCTCCTCGGTCGCGGTGTCCACGGCGGCCTGGTCCTGCGCGCCCGAGGGCACCGGGGCGGAGAGGATCGCCGCGGCACCCGCGCACGCCACAAGCTGAAGCAGCCGGTGCAGGCTCATGGGATCGGCACCCGCTGCAGCACGTCGTCGATCACCGTTTCCGTGGTGAGGCCGTGGCTGGCCGCGTGCGGCCCCAGCCAGATCCGGTGTGCGAGCACGTAGCGCGCAAGGTCCTGAATATCCTCCGGATAGACCTCCGTCCGCCCGCGGACGAGCAGCGTCCACACCTTCACGAGCCTGCCCCAGCAGATGATCGCGCGCGGGGAGGCCCCGAGGTCCACGGCCCGATCCACGAGCTCCGAAGGAGACCGGACGTGCTGCCCCGCATCCGGGTTGTACGGCCTGGTCGCAGCCACGAGCCGCTGGATGTAGTCGCCCAGCAGGTCGTGCAGGAACACCTGCTCGGTGATGGCGCTGCGGAGCTGGATGATCCGCTCCTTGGACATCAGCGCATCCAGCCGCACGCGCTTGAAGTCGAACTTCACCAGCCTGGCCTCTTCCTCCGGCGGCAGGTAGCCGATGTTCACCATCACGGCGAAGCGGTCGGTGGCGGCCTCCGACAGCGGAAACGTGCCCTGCCCCAGCTCCACCGGGTTCATGGTGGCGATGGCGAAGCTGAACGCGGGCAGCTCATAGGTGGTCTTCCCCACCGTGACGGTGCGGTCCTGCAGCCCTTCGAGGAAGGCGCTCTGCGACTTGAGGGGAATCCGGTTGATCTCGTCCAGGAGGATCACCTCGGCCGACGCCAGCGGACCGAACTCGGTGACCATCTCGCCCGTGGCCGGGTTGATCATCTGGAAGCCGACGACCTCGGTCGGCTGCAGGTCGGCGCGGCCCTGGAGGCGCGCGAACCGCGCGTCGCTGATGGCCGCCAGAATCACGCCGAAGAACGTCTTGCCGACCCCCGGCACTCCCCGCAGCAGTAGGTTCCCGGCGTTCACCTGCCGCTCCTGCTTCTTGTCGTAGGTCGTCGGGATCTCCGACATCAGCACGACGTTGGCGATGGCTTTCGCCTCGTCGTAGCCGACCAGCGCCTTGGCGCCTTCGGCGAGGATCGCGTGATGAAAGGCGAGGGCCTCTTCGAGGTCGGGGTGCACGCTGCTCCGGGGGCTCCAGCGGACTCGGACGAGTCAGTCCCGCTGATACCACAGGATGATGTCGTCCGTCGCCGCGCGTCCGTAGCCGACGCGCGTGTCGCCGACGATCGTCATCGGAATAGCCGGCAGAGGATAGACGAAATCCGTTGAAAGGAAAAGGCCCCCGGGCCGCAGCATCGCCGCGACGTTGGCCAGGGCCAGCGACTGCTGGAACACGTCGTAGTACAGCAGGATGTTCGTGGCGATCACCAGGTCGAAGCGCTCCGTGACCGCAAGAGCCGGCCGCTCCAGCACCAGGTTGAGCGCCTTCGGGCTGACCAGCCCGACCACGGCCGGGGCCACGGCCACCGATCGGACGGAGACGCCGGCATCCTCGGGCGGCGCTGCCGCCGGCTCGCCAATCGTTCCCCCGAAGCGCTGCCGGAAGGCGGCGAATTCGTCGCTGGCCGTCTGATCCCGCTCCCACGCGGCGTGGATGACGTACGGCTCCCCGCGCGCCGCCCGGGACGCTGCCGCCGCGATGTGCTCGCTGACCCGCGGGTTCACGTCGAACGTCGTCACCCGCAGGTCCGTCCCCGCCAGCCGCAGCCTCCGGAGCGAGTCGATCACCGCAAACGGCTGGACGATCTGGGGCGGGTACACGTCCCATCCGCTCTCCTTGTCCACGAAGTCGAGCCCCGGGCCGACGATCGCGACACGCGCGATCGATCCGGACGTGACGTAGTCCTGGTCCGCGGCGTCCTGGAGCGCGCGCTCCAGCGCGAAGTTGACCGGCAGCGAGGTGTCCGACGACAACCCCCGCTCCCGGTACAGCGTGGACTGCGCCTCCGGCGGCGCACCCTGGAGTGCGGCGAGTTCCGCCAGCGAGCGCTGCACCAGCTCCTCCAGATAGCCCCCCACGCGCTCGGCCGCGCCGGCCGTTTCGACGTCGACGCCCCGGGCGATCGCCACCGATCGTCCGAACGCGAGCCGCTCGTTGGCGCCAGGCGCGAGCAGGCCCTGCGTCAGGTCCCGGAGACGTGCCGCGAACACCTGATCGCTCGCCCGTCGATCGAGTGCAGCCAGGCGTTCGGGCGTGAGCCGCGGCTCGGACGTATGGGACGTGCCGAACCAGAACAGGTTGACGATCGAGTCCTCGTCGCCGCGCAGCAGCCGCTCGCCGAGTTCCGCGGATCGCTCCGCCGCCCAGCGCTGCCACGCCTCTTCGGCTCCGGCCCCGGTCGCCCGCAACCGGGCGGGGACGAGATCCTCGCGCAGCACCTCCACGATGCCCGCGACCTCCGCGAACGGCATGGGAACGATGTCTCCCGGCTGCCGTGCAACGGCGCCGCCGGGGCCCGGCACCAACAGCGCGGCGGCGAGCAGGCCGGCGATCATCGTGACGCTCGCGCGCGAGCGGGTCGGACCGGAACTGGAAGTGCACCAGGGTCCCCACCGTGCCCTTGCCCGTTTCCGCGTGCCACAGCGTGTTCGTCGCATTGTCGGCCCAGAGCCCTCGGCCCTTCCATCCGGCCGACGGGTCGTCAATCCGGCCGTCGAGCCCCCGCGTGAAGAAGCCCGTCGGGTGCGGCGGGAAGCGCCCTGCTCCGTACACGAAGAAGGGGCCACCCTGGCGAGATGGGCCCCTTGTCGGGTCTGGCGTGAAACCGGGTCCGCTACCTGGCGAGCGGGTCCGGCCGGAGCTGGAAGTGCGCCACGTAGCCCTTCGAGCCCTTGCCGGTCTCGAGGTGCCACAGGGTGTTGGTGGCGTTGTTGGCCCACAGGCCGCGCCCCTTCCAGCCACCCTGGCGATCGTCGATACGGCCGTCGAGGCCCCGCGTGAAGAACCCGACGGGATACGGCACCCGAATGATGGTCGTCTCGCCGCCCGGCTTCACCGCCAGCAGCGAGTCGGACCCGGTGCCGTTGGTGATGTTGATGTTCTCACCGAGGCCGAACGTGTTGAACTGGTCCACCCAGTTGTAATAGTGGTAGTCGGCCTTGCCGGCGTCCGGCGCGTTCTTGAAGGTCGGGCCCGGGCTCTCGTAGAGCGTCCATCCCTCCGGGCAGTGCTGCCCCATCGCCGTCGGGCCGTTCAGGACCCTGCACTTGCGGCGGTCGAAGCTCGCCGTGTGCCCCGAGCCCGCGAGCGCGGTCCAGATGACGCCGTTCCGATCGACGTCGACCCCGCGCGGCGTGGCGGCGTAGACACCGGGCAGCGCCGGGTTGTTCATCGGCGGCTCGTAGATCTCCGAGAGGCAGGTCTTCGGGTCGTAGCGCACGATCGCTCCCGGAAGCGGCCCCGGGTTGGCGTGCCAGACCGAGTGATCCACCGGGTTCACGATGATGCCGTAGCCGCTCTTCGTGAGGTGGAGATCCTTGCCCGGTGTGGCCTCGCGCCTGGCGTCACCCATGAACCCGATCACGAGGCTGAAGTCCGGCGTCGCCTCCTGCACCCAGTCCCCGATCTTGCCGTCCGCGTTGGCATCGACCACCATCGGACACCACCCCTGCGCCTTCGCGGCGTCCTTCGTCTCGTCCCACACCCTGACCTTGAACCAGCCGACGGCCCCGGCGCCGCCGCCGGAGAAGTACAGCGTCTCGTCGTCGTCCTCGTCGAACTGCAGGTGGTGCGTGCCGAAGCAGGTGTCGATGATGTCGGTCCGCTGCGTCTTCGGGTCGAACACCGCGATCATCGTGGCGCCGCCGCCACCGCCGAACCCGGAGCCCGCCCGCTGCCCCAGCGGGAAGAGCTTCGCCGACGGGTGCGCGGGATCCGTGCAGAAGGCCGGCTGCGGCGCCGGCTTGTCTGGCGTGCCCCCGGCGTCGTACTGCGTCATCCAGATGCGGCCCTTCGAGTCCATCATCGGGTTGTGCGGGCTGATCGGGTTTTCCCAGATCATCTCGTCACCCCAGAACGGGGACCCGTTCGGGTTCCGCAGCGGGAAGTGGGAGCGGCCCTGGTTGTCCTCGCGGAGCGGGTTCTTGACCTCGAAGGCGCGCGCCTCGACCGGATCGAGCACCGTGACCGTGTCACGCCCGAAGTCCACGCCGTAGATCGGCCCGTTGGGGTTGATCGTGGGGTCCCGCTTGTCCGTGCTGATCATGTCGTGGATGTAGCTGACCTCGTGACCCCAGTCCCACTGCGCGATCACGATGTTGCGCTCGAGTCCCCGCGGGCGCGGCGGCTGCGGCGGCACTTCACCCCTGGCGATCCGGTCGCTCCAGTCGGCGTACGCCTTCGCCGCGGACGGCCAGCCGAAGCCGGCGGCCATCGCCACCTTCGTCTCGAAGCGCTGGCCGAACGTCAGCCGCGCGTTCCACGCCTCGACGCTGTTCTTGTAGCCCGTGAGGTGGCTGAGCGAGCGCGTCACGGGATCGCCCATCTGGTGGCAGTTCACGCAGGCGACCTTCACGCCGTAGAGCCACTCGCGCTGCGACTTCACCCAGGTCGGAATGCCGTTGCCCTTCTCGCCCGTGCCGGGGAACTCGCTGGCCGGCGGCGGTTCCAGCAGCGAGTGCCAGTAGCTGGGCGGGTAGATCTGCGCGGCCGCCTGCGGCGTCGGCGCAATCACGCCCGTGAGCGCCAGCGAACGACCCGGGTTCGCGGTCACCGGCTTGGAGTCCACCAGCCCGTAGCCCCGGACCCAGACGCGATAGGAGGCACGCGGCAGGTCGGGAATGACGAAGCGCCCCTGGTCGTCGGTCACGACGATCTTGCGGAACTTCGTCGGCAGGTCGTCGGTCTCGGCAATCACCCAGACCCCGGCCTCGGGTCCCTTCGACGAGGTGACCACCCCGCCGATGTCATCGGGATCGACCGACACGGAAGCCGGCGAGGGCGCCTGCCCTGCCTGGAGAACCACCAGCGGCGCCGCGAGCAGTGCCGCGACCGCCAATCCAGCCCAATACGCACGAGGCATGGTCGCCACTCCTTCCGTCAGTCGTGTTCTCGACCGGTGTCGACAGTGCTCCTGGACCGCCGTCGCCTCGACGAAGGCGCTCAGGTGGCCGGGGGCCGGCGGGAGGCTTCAGCTGCCCTCCGCGAGCGCGCCGGATGGGCGCCTGGCCTAGATGTCGAGCGGTTCCGTTGCGTCGCCGAACAGCTCTGCGGGCGCGCCGACCTTGTCGAGCATGCTCACGAGCAGGTTGTTCATCGGCGTGCCCTGCCTGTAGCGGATGGCGCGCCCCCCCTTCAGGGTCCCCGAGCCCCCGCCTGCGAGCACGAGCGGCAGGTCGTTGTGATCGTGCATGTTGCCGTCGCTCAGGCCGCCGCCGTAGAGCACCAGCGAGTGATCCAGCAGCGTGCCGTCGCCGTCGGCCGTCTCCTGCAGTTTCCCGAGCAGGTACGAGAAGAGCTGCACCTGATAGACGTTGATCTTGAAGTACTTCTCGAGCTTCACCGGATCGTCGGCATGGTGCGACACCGCGTGGTGGGCGTCGACCACGCCGATTTCCGGGTACGGCAGCGCCGACTGCTCCTTGCCGAGCGTGAAGGTGAACACGCGGGTGATGTCCGCCTGCCAGGCCAGCGTGAGCAGGTCGAGCAGGAGCTTGGCGTGCTCGTCGAACGACTCGGGGATACCGATCGGCGGCTCGGGGACGTCCACCGCCTCACCGCTGCGGTACTGACGCTCCACCGCCTGGATGCGCTGCTCGATGTCCCGCACCGCCTCGAGGTAGTCGCCGACGATGACACGGTCGGCGGGGCTCAGACGGCTGCGAAGCCCGCTGATGCCGTCGCTCACGAAGTCGAGCAGGCTGCGATCCTCCTGCAGCTGCTGCATCCGCTCTTCGCCCGATCCGCCGTTGCCGAACAGCCGCTGGAACACCACGCGGGGATTCGTCTCGATCGGGTTGGGGGTCGTCGCCGTCCGCCAGGAGATGCTGTTGAGGTACGCGCAGCTGTATCCGTTCTCGCAGGCGCCGATCAGGTACGTCTTCTCCATGGCCAGCTCGAGCGAGCGGAGCGGGGTGTCCGTCCCGATCGCGTCGGCGGCGTACTGGTCGGCTGTCTTGCCCGCGCGCACGTCCGGCCCTTCGGTGAACTTCGGGTGGATGCCGTTCAGGTAGACCGCGCTCGCGCGGGAGTGGTCGCCGTTGCCGTCGCCGAGCGCTTCGGCCTGACGGTGATCCAGCCCCATCGGCACGACGATCCGATCCTTGAACGGTTCGAGCGGCGTCAGGGTCGGCGACAGCTCCGTGAGCGGGCCGTCCGACTTCGGCCGCCATCGGGCCATCCAGCAGCCGTTCGCCAGGTACACGAAGCCGATGCGGCGCACCGGCTGCGCCGCCGTGAGCGCCTGGGGGGTCAGTGCCGGGACCATGGCATCCAGCAGCGGGAGCGCCAGCGTGACACCGGCCCCGCGCAGGAACGTCCGCCTCGGCAGCACGTGCTTGGTGATGAACATCCGACTCCTCCTGCGAACTCCGGTCCGACGCCCGGCCCGCTAGTGGGCCGCGGCCGACAGCGGCTCCGGCGGCGCCTCGGCTCCGCGGAGCCTGAACGGCAGGCTCTTCACGATACCGACGACGACGGCGGCAAACCGGTAGTCATCCCGCGCGGCGTTGCGCACGATCGTCCGGATCGCGGGCGCATCGTAGTAGCCCACACCGCGCCCCAGCGCGTAGGTCAGCAGCTTCTCGGTCACGACCGTCACGAAGCGTTCCGGGTTCTCGACGAGCAGCCCGCGCAGCTCGGCCGGCCCCGAGAACGCCTGCCCGTTCGGCATCGCGCCGGACGCGTCCACGAGGTTGCCGCTCTCGTCCACCTCGCGCCAGCGCCCCACGGCGTCGAAGTTCTCCATGGCCAGACCCAGCGGATCCATCCGGGAGTGGCAGCTTGCGCACACCGGGTTCGCCCGGTGCTGCACCATCCGCTCGCGCATCGTCAGCGCCGCGGCCACGACTCCATCGCCCGTGGGCTCTAGCGGCGGCACGTTGGCCGGCGGCGCCGGCGGCGGCGTGCCGAGCACGTTCTCCAGGATCCACTTCCCGCGGATGACGGGCGACGTGCGATCCGGATACGACGTCACCAGCAGGATCGCCGCCTTGCCGAGCAGGCCCCGCCGGCTGTCATCCGTGAGCCGCACCCGGCGGAAGTCGCTGCCGTAGACGCCGGGCACGCCGTAGTACTTGGCCAGCCGCTCGTTCAGGAACGTGTGATCCGCCATCAGCAGCTCGAGCACGCTGCCGTTCTCGCGCACGATGCTGTCGAAGAACAGCTCCGTTTCGGTGACGAAGTCCTGGCGCAGGTTCTCGCTGAAGTTCGGGAACTTCACGTTGTTCGGCTGCGTCCCCTCGACGTTGCGCAGGCGGAGCCACTGGCTCGCGAAGTTCGTGGACAGCGAGACCGATCGCGGGTCCGCCAGCATCCGCCGCACCTGCGCGTCGAGCACGGCGTCCTCACCGAGCCGCCCCGCGGCCGCCAGGTCCAGCAACTCGTCGTCCGGGATGCTGCTCCACAGGAAGAACGAGAGCCGGGACGCGAGATCGAGGTCCCGGATCCGGTAGTAGCCGTCGGCCGGCATCGACGCCGGATCGGCCTCCACGCGAATCAGGAAGTCGGGGCTGACCAGGATGGCGCGCACCGCCCGCTCGATCCCCGCCTCGAACCCGCCGTCCGCCCGGCCTTCCTCGTAGAACGCCATCAGCGGCGCCACGTCGGCCTCGGTCACCGGGCGGCGGTAGGCCCGCCGGGCAAGCGTCGAGACGATCTCGTTCGCGCACGCCCCGGGCGCCACGCCGTTCGACGGGTGGCACGTGAAGATCCGCTCGCGGCTCGGCGTGCGGGCCATGCCCGTCCCGTCGAACGGCCCGGTGATCGTGAACGTCTCCACGTGCGGCGCCCAGTACAGGTAGTCACCCTCGCCGTGCGGACGGCTGAAGGGGGAGCGCAGTCCCTCGGACAGCGCCGCCGTCTTGTGCACGAAGGCCACCGTCACCCGGCGCGGTCCGGCCTTGACCGCGGTACGCACGTGGCGGTCCTTGATCGCCTTCTCCTGGTACTCCAGGGCCCGGTTCAACGGCTCGAGCGTGAACAGCGCGATGCGCTCGCCATCCACCGCGATCTCCAGGTCGTGCGTCTCGCGCAGCGCGGTCGTGCCCACCACGAACTCGAGCATCTCGACCTTGAACTCGTATTCGCCGTCCCGCGGGAACGTGAAGTCGACCGCGATGCCGCCGCGGGTCCCGAGCGGCAGCCCCTCGAGGTGTTCGTACTGGGAGTAGTCCGATCGCAGCCGGAAGGTCTCGGCCACCGGCCGGCGGGCGGACGCCCCGACCGCCAGGCTGCTGATCTCGCGGGCCGCGTTCATGTACCGGTCCAGCAGCGTCGGCGACAGCTTGAGGATCCCGGCGATGTTGTCGAACCCGTAGCTCTGATCGTCGGCCGGCAGCAGCGACGACACGTCGATGTCGAGATCCAGGAGATCGCGGATCACGTTCTGGTACTCGGTGCGGTTGAGACGGTGCAGCGATTCGGTTCGTCCCGGGATCGGGTACCTGGCCGCGGCGGCGTCAATCGCCTGCTCGAGGTACTCGGCCAGCGCGATCCGCGACGCGTCGTCCGGACGCCGCGCCTGCGGCGGCGGCATCGACGCGGTGCGGAGCTTCGCGATGACCTTCTCCCACACGGCCGCGCCCGCGGGCACGTCCGCCAGGTCGACGTGCTCCAGGCTCAGGCCGCCCGTCTGCAGCCGATCGCTGTGGCACGTCACGCAGTAGCGCGTCACCAGCCGCTGGTGCGGCTCGACGGCCGGAACCGCGCCATCACCCTTCGCCTGGGCGGACGCGCCCGGAGCCAGCCACAGGGCACCGGCGACCGCGGCACCCGCAACGCCGAGCGCGGTCAGGCTCCCGCGCACGGCCTTGCCTGCGACTCCCCATCCCTTCACGTGCGTCATCTCAGCTAGACCCCTCGCGTCGCAGCCGGCACGGCGCCCGCAGAACCGTGGGCCGGTCGGAATCCAGCGAAAGTATAACAATCCAGCGGCTGGACGGTTCGCCCCTCGTCCCCGGTTCAGGCCCTTACGTCCCAATGATTTCCGCGATCGCCTCACGAACCGGCCGGTCGGGATCCGGCACCACCCGGCAGACCGCGTCGAAGGCCATCGCGGGACGATCAACCAGCGAATACGCCGGCCACGCGGGCAGGTCGGCATGGCCGGGCCTGCCCGTCCACGCCGACGCGATCCGGGCGTCGCTCATCCGCGCGGCGAGCCGTACTGCCGCAGGCTCTCCACCGGTCACATGCGCCGCCAGGTGCACGTTGTCGAAGACGAACGGCACGTCGATCGCGTGCATCGCGCCCTGCCGGCCGCCGAGCGCGCGCACCCGCCGCTCCGGCGAGTGCCGCGTACCGCCCGCCTTCGCGCGCTCCACGTCTCGCGAGGTTCAGGGCCGCGACGCCGACCCGTTCGCCACGTCGCTGTCGTTGTCGTATTGCGGCACGTCGGGCACGGGCAGCCCGCGTTCCCGCAGCATCTGGCGCAGCAGATCGGCCGTGTGCTCCGCGCGCTTGAACGTGTTGGCGTAGACGACGCCGTCGGCGATCTGCAGCGGCGTCCAGACCTGCGGCACCGGGCCGGACAGCGACGAGGGATCCTGCCGTGTCGTCGCCTGGAGATCGGCGCCGCGCGCCACGAGGAACTCGACGATCTCGTTCGAGCCGCGCACGGCCGCACCGTGCAGCGCCGTCCACCCGTGGAGATCGACGTGGTTCACGTCGCGGATCCCCAGGTCGTAGGCCAGCTTCACGACCTCGAACGCCTCGTCGTTCGAGCCAACGCTCTCGCCCGGCGCGAAGATCCCGACGCCCGCCGCCACCTGCAGCGCGTTGGCGTCTTCGGCGGTCGTGAGCAGCGGATCGGCGCCCAGCGCGACCAGCGCCCGCACCATCGGCGCGTCGGCGTGTTTGGCGGCGAGCAGAAGGGGTGTCGCACCGATGCGGTTGAGGATGTTGCGCTGGCCGTCGCCGGTCAGCTCCATCGTCTGACGGGCGTTCGGATCCGCACCGTACGCCACCAGCACCCTCGCCACGCCCAGGCTGTCCAGCGTACCGGTCACCTCCGGAGGGGGCAGGCCCCGGGTCCGCACATGGCGGCGGGTGTACTGCAGCTGGTGCAGCGCCGTCCATCCCTGTTCCGCAGCGTTCGGGGTGGCGCCCTTCTCCAGCAGGAACCTGACGAACTCGTAGTTTGCGTTGCCAATGGCGAGGACCAGGGCGCTCGTGCCCTCGGGCGTGCCGTAGGGACGTGCATTGCCAACGCCGGCGCCCGACGCGGCCGCGGCCGCGCGCGCCGCTCGCTGGTCGACCCCCGCTTTCGTGGACAGCACGTCGTCCACGTTCGCGCCGTGCCGCAGCAGCGCGTCAGCCGCCTCGATGCGCCCCTCGCGCGCCGCGAAGAGGATCGCCGTGAAGCCGGCCTCGGAGCGGGCGTGCACGTCGGCACCCAGCTCGACCAGCGCATCGATCGCCTCAGGGTGGTTCTCGGCCGCCGCCCACATGATGGCCGTCTGGTCGTGCCAGCTCTCGCGGGCATCCACCTCCGCGCCGTGCGCGCCCAGCAGGCGGATGGCGTCCACGTTGCCCGTGCGCGACGCCGTCATCAGCGCCGTCTCGCCTTCGGGCAGGGCGGTGTCCGGGTGCCCCCCCGCGTCGAGCAGCAGCCCGAGCACCTCCGCGCCGCGGCTGCCCGCCGCGAGCTGCACCGGCGTCATGCCGTAGCGGTTGGCCACCGCCACCTTGGCACCGGCGCCCAGCAGCAGTTCCGCCACCGCCCGGTCGTCGGCCCGCGCCGCCCAGTGCAGCGCCGTCGTCCCGTCCGCTTCAGGGGCGTTCACATCGGCGCCACGCTCGATGAGCGTCCGTACCGCCGCCACGTCCGAACGCCTGACCGCCTCGATGAGGCTGGACTCGGCGCCCGAGACCGCGATCACGAACCAGGCCGCGCCGCCCGTCAGCAGCGCCGCCGCACCGCGCCGGGCGAGCCGGCGGCCCGCGGTGATGGTTGACCGATCACCTCTCCAATCGCCCACGGGTGCTCCTTGCAGTCGTACCGATGGCTCCACGGGCGCGCGAACGGCACCAGGCGCGCGCATCAGGGCGATCCTCGCACGGATCGGGCCGCAGATGCGGGGTCTGGTACCAACGTGTGCGGGCAGGGTACGGGCGGAGGCCCGGCCGGCGGTCGTACCGATGACGCGCGGGGGCGTCCGCCGGCAGAGCCGACCTGGAACGACGACGGCGAGTTGCCGCTGAACAGCCCGATGCAAGGCGACGAGGCGCAGTCGAACTGGGACCAGTCGAGGATGCCCACCTGTGGCCTCCTCAAGAGAGGCTCGCGCGGTACCCGTTCCCCCTGTAAGGGCCCTGGCCGGAATACGGTTGCCGACTCTCGGGCGGCGAGGCGCCCGGATCGCCAGGCGCGAGGAGGGAGCAGGCCGGGTGCCTGTGACCGACGAGCAACGCCGCGAGGCGGGATGCATCGTCGGCCGAGATGGCAACCTTATTCCGGCCAGGGCCCTAAGCACTTTCCGGCAGCGGACCGAGCCCGGCGCCGGTTCCCCGGCGCCAGTCCAGCCGTCTCAGCGCCATGGTCGAGTTATTTTGAGATCCCACTGCCTTGGCTGGCGGCCGGCTCCGCCGCCGGAGGAACTTGCGCGGTCTCCGGGCCGCCGCAACGGGGACACCCGCTGCGGCGGTCCGGAAGACCAGTCACATCACAAGCTCAGCCGTGTGGCCGTGCCCGTTCCCGGCGGATCAGAAGCTGATCTGTCCGCCGAACTTGATGATGCGCCCGACGAGGATCACCTGCGGCGTGTTCCACGCCGCCCCCGTGCCGGCGTACGTCATGTTGCTCGCGATCACCGTGTTGCCGTTGAGCGCGTTGTACAGGTCGAGCATCGCCTTCAGTCTCGCCGTGCCCCCGATCGGGAACTCCTTCGACACGCGGACGTCCACCTGGGTCAGCCGGTCGTAGTAGAGCGAGCCCGGCTCCACGATGTTGAACGTCGCCGACGGCGCGCCGGCCAGGTTGCGCCCCAGTCTCGGCGCGATCACGGCGTTCGTCGCCACGTAGTTCGCATACAGCGGCGCGCCGTAGTTGTTCTGCAGCGACCCGCTGAGCTGGATGCCGTACGGCATCGGATACGCCCCCACCAGCCGGAACGTCGTCAGCCACGGCGTCTCGATGCGGCAGAAGTCGGTCGGCGGGGCGCCGGACCAGGTATTGCCGGAGTACAGGCCCTCCGCCAGGGTGTACCCGTTGGTCGTCGTGACGTTCGGATGGTTCTTGCGGATCGCGCAGTCGTCGGCCACGGTCCTCCCGGTGCTCACGCCGCCCTGCAGGAACGCACCGTTCAACAGGCGTGCGTTCAGCAGCAGGTCGACGCCCTGCCACGTCTCCTCCTGGTCGCCGAAGTTGTTGGCGCTCGTTCGGAACGTGCGGATCCGGCCGAGAGCCGTCGGCTTGATGTCGTAGTTGCCGCAGACCTGCGACCCGGCGCTCGGCAGCCGCGCGTCGTTGGGCACGGTGATGCAATACGAGTCGTAGTCGGCGGCCGTCACCGCGCTGTTCTGCGTCACGATGAAGTTGCCGAACCACCGGCGGAAGTACATCGCCGTCAGCGACACGCGCGGCACGAGCTCGTGCTGCACGCCGAACGAGGCCTCCCAGTTGTACGGCCGCTTGTGCCAGCCGTTGTCCAGCTCGGGATCGCTGAAGAACGTCCGGACGGTGCGCCCGAAGTTGAGGTTCGTCTGCGGTCCGAGCTCGCCGTTCGCCACGGAGCTGAAGGGGTCACCCTGCACCACGAAGTCGCCATTGAGATCGTTCCACGCGCGCGCCGACACGTTGTTCGACGCGTTGACGGCTTCGACCGGCAGGATGTGGTCGAGCAGCCCCTGCTGAGTCACGTAGCGGTTGATGCTGCCCTTGACCGCGGTCTTGCCGTCGCCGAACAGGTCGTACGACGCGCTGATCCGCGGGTTCAGGTCCTTCCAGTTCGAGACATCCGCCCCCTGGAAGCTCCGGGCCGCCATCCACCGCGTGGCCGGCAGATCCTGCCCGTCATAGGAGCTCCGCAGCCAGTCGAACCGCAGGCCGTAGTTCAGCGTGAGGCGGTTCAGCGTCCACTGGTCCTGCGCGAAGAGCCCGATGTTCGGGTCGTTCGCGCCGCTCCACTGATACGGCGTCGCGTAGTAGGTCACCAGGTTCGGCACGCCGTTGAGCGTCCGGTACGTCACGTCCCCGATCGGGCCCTTCGCCTCCTGCTTGAGGTCGTGGGTCAGCGAGCTGAACCCCACCTTGAACGTGTGGCTGCCGGTCACCTGCGAGAGCGACACGCGGTAGTTGAGCGTGTGTCCAGGCCAGTTGGAGTGGTTCGTCGCGCCGGTCGGCGACCGGAACGTCAGGTTGTTGGACTGCTCGGTGATCGAGATCTCGGTCGCTTCGGGCTGCAGCTCGCGCGTATCGGCCCACCACAGGAGCGAGACACCCGCCTCGACGAGCGTGCGATTGCTCAGCGGGCTGCTCCACGACGTCTGCGCGATCTTGTTGCGGAACTGCAGGTACATCGACGCCTCCGGCGCCACGGCGGCGGAGATGTAGCGATGGCAGTCGCACTGGTAGTTGTAGTCGAAGAACCCGTTGACCTTGTTCCTCGGCGACACCTGCCACGTCACGCGGCCGTTGCCGTCCCACGTGCTCGTGTCCTGCACACCCGGCTTGGACTGATCGGGAACGAACACGCGCGCCTTCGGATCCGAGTTGTAGAACACGCCGCCCACGTCGCGGTCGTTCTTGAAGTAGCGGTACGCGCCGAAGAACCACACCTTGTCCGGCGCGATCGGGCCACCGAGCGTGGTGGCGATGTCGTACTGCAGCTTCACCTTGTTCGGCGCCCGGAGTCCCCTCGTCCGCAGATCGTCATCCATGTTGTCAGCCTGGAGCGACCGGTTCATCCCGTTGACGAAGAACGCCCCCCGGAGCTGATTGCTGCCGTCGCGCGGCACCAGGTTGATGCGCACGCCGCCGGTCTCGGCTTCCGCCGGATTCGAGCCCGCCAGGATCGTGAACTCCTCGACGTTGCCGTCCTGCGGGTTGAACGACGACACGCTGTTGACGTGCGCGCTCGTCACGTTCATGCCATCCAGCAGGATCTGCTGATCCCGCGTCCGGCTCCCGTGGATCGCCATCTGGGCCGAGACGTTGCCAAGCGAGCCCCCGACATCCTGGTTGCTGTTGGTCACGTTCGCCCGGACGATGATCCCGGGCGTCAGGACGGCGTAGTTCTGGTAGTACTTGCCGGTCGGCACGGCCTCGAGCACGTCTCGCGTCAGCGTCCGCTGCTGCGTGACGTTCTGGACGTCCACCACCGGCGTCTGGCCGGAGACGGTGATCGTCTCCGCGACGTCACCGACCTGCAGATCGGCATTGACGGTCGCCGTGAAGTTCGTCGTCAGCTCGACGCCCTCGCGCCGGACCGTCGCGAACCCCGGCAGCGTGAACGTCACCGTGTACGTCCCTGGCCGGAGATCCAGGAGCCGGTACTGACCGACGTCATCGGTCACCACGCTCCGGACCCTCTCGATGAGGGCCGGGCTCGCGGCTTCTACTGTGACGCCCGGCAGCACGCCGCCGGTCGTATCCCGCACCACACCGGCGATCTGTGCCCCGGCCTGCGCGGCAGCGCTCGCCGGCAGCGCCAGACACAGCGCAACACCGGCCGCGGCGATGACCCGCCTTCCCAGCAGTCCGACAACGACGCTCGCCTTTCGATCCATGTCCCCCTCCGTGAAAGAACGGCGCTCGCCCCCCCGGAGTCCAGGGGGGCGAAGCCCCTCTGCGGGTCGTGCAATTGCCTGTCACTGTAGCGCTTCGACGCTCTAGCGTCTACAGCGTTCTCTCAGCGCTTCCGCCGAAGAATCCGCGGCCAGGTGAGCACACGCGAGCTGTCCGGTGCAGGAGCATCGGCCGCAAGGGGCACGGCGGCGTCGTGCCCGGTTTCCGGGCGCTTGCAGGGGGACTCGGACCGTTGTCGGTCCGGACAGCTCCGGCAAGCGGAGCCCCGGTCCGATGGCCGAAGGCGAGCGGAGCACGGACCGTGACAGTCCGTGCTCACACGATCAGGCGGTGAAGCGGGAACCAGGACGGCGTGGCGCGCCGGCGCTACATTCCGCCCAGGGGGTTCTTGCCGGTCACGACTTCCGGCTCATCGGGGCTGATGGTCATGCCCCGCGCCGTCATCAGCTCGCGGAGCACCACTTCGGTCTCCGGATTCCGCATGACGGTGATGTTGACCACGACGCCGGCTGCGACCCGCCAGGGCGTCCAGCCCTGGTTGTTCTTCACGTCGAGCTTCGCGCCGGCGTCGACCAGCACCCGCACGGTTTCAGGCGCCCCCCGGAGGGCCGCGCCGTGCAGCGCCGTGTTGCCGTTCGCGTCCACGGTCGTGGGGTCGCCACCGAGCCCGAGCATGAACGCCACGGCCTCCCTGGCCTCCTCGTCCGTCCCGGGGTTCTCGCCCTTGGCGCGGATGCTCACCCCGGCCGCGGCCATGAGCGGCGTCGTGCCCTCGTCGTTCGGCGCGAACGCGTCGGCGCCGAGCGCAAGCAGTTCCTTCATCAGCGGCACGTCATCGTTCCGCGCCGCCAGGAAGAAGGGGGTCGCGCCCACCAGGGCCCGTCCGGCGTCGATGTTGACGTCGCGGCCGACGTACTTGGCATCGGGGGTCTTGCTGAGCCTGGCGTTGACGTTGGCGCCGTGCGCCACCAGCTGCCGCACGAACGTGATGCTGTCCACGGCCCCCATGGTCACGGGAAACGGGTTGTTGGTGCCGTGGTAGGGCCGGCGCAGCCACGTGATCCGGTGCAGCGGCGTCCAGCCGGGCGCGTCGTTGTTCGGATCGGCGCCATGATCGAGCAGCACCGCCGCCAGCTCGTAGTTCGCGCTCGACACCGCCAGACCAAGCGCCGCGGTGCCGTCGCTCAGCGCCTCGTCCGCGTCCGCGCCGTGTTCGAGGAGCAGGCGGAGCGCGTCGATGCTGTTCTCGCGGGCGGCGAAGAGCAGCGGCGTGAAGCCCCCCTCGCCCGTGGAGCGGGCGCTGACCTCCGCGCCCGCCTCGATCAGCGTCTTCACCACGTCGGCGCGGTTGTCGGCCGCCGCCCACATGAGGGCCGTCTGGCCCCGGACCGATTCCTGCGCGTTGACCGCGGCGCCCGCAGCCAGCAGCACGCGGACCGCGGCGGCCTTGCCCGACCGGGCGGCGTTCATCAGAACCGTGTCGCCCTCGGGGAGCGCCATGTTCGGGTCGGCTCCGGCGTCGAGGAGCTGCCGGACGATCGTCGCGTTCCCGTTCTGCGCCGCCAGCCAGAGGGGCGTGATGCCGTAGCGGTTCGCGGCCTGGACGTGAGCCCCCTTGCTGAGGAGCCACTCGACCGCCTCCGCATCCTCCTGCCGCGCCGCCCAGTGCAGCGCCGTGCTGCCGTCAACGGCCGGGGCGTTGACGTCGGAGGTGGCCAGCAGCGCGCGCAGGGCGGTCCGGTCTCCGTCGCGGATCGCATCGATCAGCGTGGCCTCGCGCTTCGCGCCGGACGCACCGCCCGGACACAGGAAGGCCACCGCCACCGCCATGGCCACCCACCGCCGCAGAAGGACTGCCATACGCGCCCCTCGTGCCCGCCTCACAGGGCCCTTCCGCCTCACAGGTCGACGGGCAGCCTGCCCGTGCTGTCGCCCAGCACCTCCTCCGACACACCAGCTTCCTCCAGCATCGACAGGAGGAGGTTCGTCATCGGGGTCTCGCCCGGGAAGCGGACGTGCTGGCCGCCCTTGAAGTCGCCCCTCGTCCCGCCGACGAGCGTCAGGGGCAGGTCGACATGCAGGTGGAGGTTCGGATTGCCGAGGCCCGCGCCGTACAGGTACAGGGTCTGGTCCAGCAACGTGCCTCCGTCACCGTCCGGCGTGGAAGCCAGCTTCCCGAGGAACCGGGCATAGAGCCCCGTCTGGTACGTGTTGATCTTCGCCAGCTTCGCGATCTGGACCGGGTTGTCCTGGTGGTGCGACACCGGGTGCCACGGCTCGCCGACGCCGATCTCGGGGAACGTCTTGGTGTTCTGCTCCTTGCCCAGCATGAACGTCACCACGCGGGTCAGGTCCGCCTGGAACGCCAGCCACTGGAGGTCGAACATCAGGTTCACGTGATCCTCGAAGCGCTCCGGCACGCCGAGCGGCCGCTCCAGCACCTCGGGCAGGGTGGACTGGCTCGCCTGGCGCTCGGTCGCCTGAATGCGCTGCTCGATGTCGCGCACCGCGTCCAGGTACTCCTCGATCCGCTGGCGATCCCGCGCCCCCACCGTCCGCGTCAGCTCGCCGAGGTCTTCACGGACCCAGTCGAGGATGCTGCGCTGCTTCTGCAGCCGGTCCAGGCGCTGGGCCTCGGTGCCACCCTCGCCGAACAGCCGCTCGAACACGAGCCGCGGGTTGCTGATGGTCGGCATCGGGGTCGTCGGCGTCCGCCAGGACATCGTGGCGACGTACGTGCAGCTGTATCCCGGGTCGCAGTCCCCGACGACGACGCCGTCGATGTCGAAGGCCGCCAGCTCGAGCGACGGCAGCGGCACGTCCTTGCCGATCGCGGCCGCCGCGATCTGGTCCGCCGACGTGCCCGCCTGGATGTCCGGCCCCTCGGTCTTCTTCGGGTGGGCGCCTGTCAGCCAGGCGGCGGTGGCGCGCGTGTGCTCGCCGTTGCCGTCCCCCAGCGCATCGGCGTTCTGCTGCCGCAGCCCGCTGATGACCGTGAGCCGGTCCCTGAACGGCTCCAGGGGAGCCAGGATCTGGGACAACTCGAAGCCGGTGCCATCCTGCGCCGGCGTCCAGTAGTTGACGTCCTTGTTCATCGCCACCCCGTTCGGGATGTAGATGAAGCCCAGGCGCTTCACCGGTCTGGCAGCCGTCCGGGCCACCGGTGACAGGGCCGGCACCATGGCGTCCAGCAACGGCAGGGCTACCGCCGCTCCGACCCCCCGGAGCACGGTTCGTCTCGACAACGCCTTGCGGGTCACGATCATGGCTGTCCTCGCGTTCGATTACCGGCGCGGCCGTTACTGGCGCTGCGCCAACTGTTCACGGCTGCCTTCCGCGCGCCTCATCTGAAACGGAAGGCTGTTCACCACACCCAGGACGATCGACGAGAAACGGTACTCGGGCGCCGCGTCACGGACGATGCGGCGCACGGCCGGCTCGTCGTGCGCCTCGATCCCCCGGCCGAGTGCGTACGTCAGGAGCTTGGTCGCCAGCGTCGTGACGAAGCGATCCGGCTGCGCCACGAGCGCGTCGCGGAGCCCGGCGACCCCGTCGAACTTCGTGCCATCCGGCAGGCTGCCCGACGCGTCGATCGGCTCGAACGACTCGTCACGCACGCGCCAGCGGCCCACCAGGTCGAAGTTCTCGAGGGCGAAGCCGAGCGGGTCCATCATCGAGTGGCAGCTCGCGCACACCGGATTCGCCCGGTGCTTCGCCATCCGCTCGCGCATCGGCAGCACCGTGCCCGGCTGCGTCGCTTCTTCGAGGGGCGGCACGTTCGCCGGGGGCGCCGGCGGCGGCGTCCCGAGGAGGTTCTCCAGGATCCACTTGCCGCGCACGACCGGTGAGGTGCGGTGCGCGTAGGAGGTCACCGCCAGCACGCTGCCCTTGCCGAGCAGGCCGCGGCGATTCGGATCCTCGACAATGACACGGCGGAAGTGGTCACCGGTGACGTTCGGCAGATCGTAGTGGCGAGCCAGCCGCTCGTTGACATACGTGTGGTCGGCCGTCAGCAGGCCGAGCACGCTGCGGTCCTCCCGCACGATGCTCTGGAAGAACAGTTCCGTCTCGCGGCGGAAGGCGTGGCGCAGGTCGTCGTCGAAGTCCGGATCCACGTCGCGATTCGGATCCACCTTGGCGATATTGCGCAGGAAGAGCCACTGGCCGGCGAAGTTCTCGACCAGGGCCTCGGCGCGCGGGTCCGCGAGCATGCGCCGCGTCTGCGCTTCGAGCACGGCCGGCTGCGAGAGCGTGCCGGCTTCCGCCGCGGCCAGCAGCGGCTCGTCCGGAATGCTGCTCCACAGGAAGAACGACAGCCGCGAGGCCAGGTTCAGGTCGGCGATCCGGTACACGCCGCCGGGTGCCACATCGGCGGGCTCCTGCTGGATGCGGAACAGGAACTTCGGACTCACCAGCAGCGCCTGGAGCGCCCGCTCGATGCCACCCTCGAAGCCGCGCTCCTCGCGGCCCCTCTCGAAGAACCCCATCAGGTCGGCCACTTCCGCCTGGGTCACCGGCCGGCGGTACGCCCGCCTCGCCAGCGTGGACAGGATCGTCGTCGCGCAGGTCGCTTCCTCGGCCTGCGTGGCCGGCTGGCACACAAAGATCCGCTCCCGGCTCGGCGTGTCGCTCACGCCCGACTGCGTGAACGGCCCGCTGACGACGATGCTGTCCAGATACGCGGCGCGGCGCGTGCTGTAGGCGCCGCCGCCGTCGGGATACGGCCGCAGGTACGGGCGAACCGGAATCTCCAGCAGCGCCGGCGCGCGGTTCAGGAAGGTCGCCGTGATCTCGCGGGGGCCCGCGCGGACCGGTACGCGAATCACCCAGTCCGCGTCCAGCAGCCGGCGGTCCACCGTGTCCTGCGCGCCGTTACCGGCCTCCACGCTGAACACTCTGATCGGCGCTCCGTCGAGGCTGAGCTCGAGGTCCTGCTGCACGTCATAGCGCGGCACGTCCTCCGACGAGTTGCTCGCACGGGCCAGACGCAGGCGGATGCTGTACTCGCCGTCGGTCGGGAAGTTGTAGGTGACCGCCATGCCTCCACGCGTGCCGAACGGCAGGCCGTCGAGATGGTGATCCTGCCGCGCTTCCAGCGGCACGCGGAACGTCTGCTGGTCCGGGAACGGCGCGGGCGTGCCGACCGCCACCCGGCTGATCTGCTGCGCCGCCGCCAGATAGCGCTCCATCAGCGTGGCGTTCATCCGCTGATTGGCCGCCACGTTGTCAAACCCGTAGCTGGCGTCGTCCACCGGAAGCATCTCGGTGACGTCGACGTCGAACTCGAGCAGGTCCCGGATCGCGTTCCGGTACTCCGCGCGATTCATGCGGTGGAGCGATTCGGTACGGCCCGGATTCGGCGCCTCCGCAGCGGCGCGATCCAGCCCTCGCTCGAGCCACGTCCGCAGGCCGCTGTAGACCGCCGGCTCGGGCCGGGGGGCGCCGGCCGGGGGCATCAGGCTTCCCCGCAGCTTCCGGACCACGCTTTCCCACACGTCGGCCCGCTCACCGAGCTGGGACACGTCCAGGCCCTGGAGCACCAGGCCGCCCGTCTTCAGGCGCGCGCTGTGACAGGTGACGCAGTAGCGGTCCAGCGTGGCCTGCACGTCCGGTGCGGACAGACCCGAGGCCGACTGGGCCGCCACATCGGCGGGGCGGGCGGCCACCGTCAGCAGGACGCCGGCACCCAGAAGCACGTTCACGCAACTGCGCACTGGGTCCTCCCGAGCTCACGCGAGCGCATGGACCGCTACTGAGCGGGTACGCTCAGGGTCTTGCCTTTCTCCACGACGTACGTGGCCAGGACCTGCGCGCCACCCGTGCCGGCGTTGCGGCCACCGTGCACCGCGCCGGCCGGCACCAGGAAGGGTTCTCCGGCTTTCAACGTGACCGGCGCACGGCCGGCGATTTCGAGCACCAGGGTCCCTTCGAGGACGTACCCGATCTCCTCGCCCGGATGCGTGTGCTTCGCGATCTCCGCCCCAGGCTCGAATCCGACGCGCGCCACGACCACTTCACGGCCCGGCGCGGCCAGATCGGCCTGCTGCAGAATGGTCCGGGTAATGCCGGTCTGCTGGGCGCTCGACACGGCCCCGAGCGACGCCAGCGCACACGCGGCACCCAGCACGATCCGCACGCCTTTTCTGTGGAGTGTCATACGACGAACCTTCGCAGAAATAGTGCCGTGTTTCAACCCTTTCCGGACGCCAATGGTCGGGAAATGGGACGAGCCGTTCGTCCCCGTCTTTCGTCCGTTGTTCCCCCGCCCGCACCGCGCCACGGGCCGCGGATCCGGCAAGCCGTCCCCGCGGGGCGATCCGGTCCGGGCGGTACAATGCGCGGCTGACACTCGCCTTCACTGAGGAGACACCCGTGGCAGCTCTGACTGACGCGCCGGCCACCGGGGCCGCCATCGAGATCCAGGGGCTCATCGCCCGTGCCCGGAGGGCGCAGACCGCGATCGAGTCCTTCGACCAGCGCCAGGTCGACGACCTGATCCGGGCCATGGTCTGGGCCGTCTGCCAGCCCGGCGTCGCGGGGCGGATTGCGCGGCTGGCCGTGGACGAGACCCGGCTCGGCAACTACGAGAGCAAGCTCGCGAAGATGGCGAACAAGACGCGCGCCGCGCTCGCCGACATCATCCACGACCGATCGGTGGGCGTGATCCACGTGGACGAGGCGCGGCAGATCATCGAGATCGCCAAGCCCGTCGGGGTCATCGGCGCCCTGTCCACCTCCACGCATCCCGAGGCCACGCCGGTCGTCAAGGCGATCAACGCGGTCAAGGGCCGTAACGCCATCATCGTGGCGCCCCATCCCCGGGCCAAGGGCACCAACAAGGTGGTCTGCGACCTGATGCGGGCGGCGATCGAGAAGATGGGCGCCCCGGCCGACCTCGTCATCGCCATCGAGGAACCCACGCTCGAACTCACGACGGAGCTGATGCGCCAGTGCGACCGCATCCTGGCCACCGGCGGCGCGCCGATGGTGCGGGCGGCCTACTCGAGCGGCACACCCGCGCTGGGGGTGGGGGTGGGCAACGCCGTCATCACGGTGGACGACACGGCGAACCTGGCGGACGCCGCCGAGAAGATCCGGATCTCGAAGACCTTCGACGAAGCGACGTCGTGCTCGTCGGACAACGCCGTGATCGCGTTCCGCGGCATCCGCGAGCCGCTGCTCGACGAGCTCCGCAAGCAGGGCGGCTGGGTGGCGTCGCCCGACGAGGCGGCCCGCATCGCGGCCGTCCTCTGGCAGGACGGCGCCCTCAACCGCGACCTGATCTGCCGGCCGGCGCTGCCGATCGCGCAGGCCGCCCGGATCGACGTCCCCGCCGGCACGACGTTCATCGTCGTGCCGCAGGACGGCGTCGGCCCCGACCACCCGCTCTCGGGCGAGAAGCTGTCGATCGTGATGGCGTTCTACACCGTGGACACGCTGCAGCAGGCGATCGACCTGACGAACCGCATTCAGCAGTACCAGGGCCTCGGGCACTCCTGCGGGCTCTACACGACGAGCGACGAGCACATCCTGGCCTTCGCGCTCGGCACCCGGACGTCGCGCGTGATGGTCAACCAGCCGCAGTCGCTCTCGAACAGCGGCGCCCTCTGGAACGGGATGTACCAGACCTTCTCGCTCGGCTGCGGCTCGTGGGGACGCAACTCCACGACCAACAACATCACCTGGCGCGATCTGATCAACGTCACGCGCGTGTCGAAGCCGCTGCCGGTCGCGAAGACGATTCCCCCCAACGAGGAGCTGTTCGGAGACGTGATGGAGAAGCTGCGTTGACGCGCCCGGGGCTGCTGCCGGCCGCCGCCTCCCTCGCGGCGGCCGTTCGGCGCCGAGCCGTCGCTCTACATGGCGCTGAAGGACGCACCCACCCGGCTGCTGGACGGCGCGACCACGACGTCTTCGGCGTCGGTTCCGTGTTCTACGACTGATGTCGATGGCCCTGTCCCGGTCCTGTGACCGGGACAGGGTCCAGTGGTCCGCGCTCCGGCCGGCTGAAGCCGGCCGCTACGACAGCAGGGTCCCGCGCCCCTTCCAGCCCGCGGCCGGATCATCAGGCGGCGGGGCGCTGCTGCCCGAACTCGCAGGCGGCCGTCCGATCCGGCAGTCGTATCCCCCGACGGGGACCGTCACGGCCGGAGCGATCCGGAACGGCGCCGGGATGTATTCGCACGTCCTGGTGAACACGGCGGTGAACTTGTCGCTGTTCTGTCGGGATCGGTCGGATGCACCACCAGCTCGAAGCCACGGCCACCCGAGAGTCGAACGGCGGTGAAGTGACGCACGTCGCGGGTCGCGAGCCGGCGGACGTCGACCGATTCCGCCAGGGCGACGACGGAGGCATCGACGAGGCCCAGGCCAAGATCCGCGAAGCGCCGGTCCACCTCCATCGCGCGTGCGAGCTGACCAGCCGTCGGTGGCGCGTACGTGAAGGCACCTGTGGCGAGATCCCGCATGAACGCATGCATCGCGGGACGCTCGTGCCGCAAGAAGTAGTCGACTTCCGCGAGCACGAGACCGGGGACGTAGCGCGTGCGAGCCCGGTCGATGGCGCCGCGGAACAACTGGTGGTCGGGCGCGGACTCGACGAGGTACTCGATGAGCGCCCCGGTGTCGCAGATGAGCGCCGCCGCGCTACCGGCCGGCACGGAACAGCTCGTGCTCGTCGCCGCGATCCTTCAGGGTTCGGACGATGGCAGCGCTTCGCGGCCTGGGATGCCGCCGGTACTGTTCGAGCACCAACGAGAGGTGCTGTCGAACGAACTCCGCGCGCGAGACGCCACGCTCGCGCGCGGCGCGCGAGAGGAGCCGGTCGTCCTCGGGGTCGAGAGCAATCGTGGTCGCCTTCATTCTCGCAAGTGCCATGAAAGTAATATGACTCAAGGGAGCCGAGGCGTCAAACCGTTAGTAAGGCCTGCGTCTACGCCAACCGGTCGGCCTCGACCGAGCCGTGCGCCGGCCTGCCGCGTGCCGAGAATTCGATTCCGGCCTCGTTCCCGGCACACGCCCGAATCGACCTACAGTGAGCGGCGCGCGTCCTTCTGCTACTTCCGCGCGTTCAACTTGTAGCCGGCCGGTGGCGCGAAGAGCGCGGGATCGAGCGTCGCGGTGTCGACCGACTCGGTGGTGCTGGTCGCCGTGATGTTGCCCATCCTCGCCATCAGGCCGGCTACCGGACCTTCTCCTGTTGGCCTGATCTCCATGTCCGAGGCGTACGGCAATCCACCTGCGCGCGCGAACTGTTCGTACATCTCGGCCATCGCTCTCGCCTGGCCCGGCGAGCCCTTGGCCGCCCGCGGATCGCTGAAGATCCATCCACGCTCGCTGGCCGCCAGATAGAACGCGGCGTAGTCCGCGGAACCTGGTGCGTCTCTCACCATCCACGTCTTCCCCGCCAGGTTCATCGTCAACTTGATCGGCGCCTCGGCCCCGGCGGGCACGGTGACGGTGATGTCGTAGCCCTCGGCGGTCTGGCCGGCGATTGTGCGCGTCTGTCCGTTGGGCGTGATGGACGCCGTCATCGCGCTCGTATCGACCGCCTTGTTCACCTCGACCGCGACGGCGGCCATGTCCCACACGTCGGCCTCCTTCTTCTTCGAGTCGAACAGGTACATCTTCTGGCCGTCGACGTCGTAGATGACCGAA
>VFZH01000047.1 GCA_016871255.1 Acidimicrobiia bacterium
GTCGCCGCGGTGACCTACGCCAGCGCGGCGCTCCTCGGCGTGCTCCAGGGAGTGACCGAGTTCCTGCCCGTGTCGTCAACGGCGCACCTGCTCATCGGCGGCCAGTTGCTCGGCTACGAGGATCCCGGCGGGGTCTTCACCGTCATGATCCAGCTCGGGTCCATCCTCGCGATCGTCTGGCTGTACCGCCGGCGGCTCGGAGCCGTCGTCGCGGGGCTGCCGTCGGATCCAGGGGCCCGGCGGTTCGCGGCGGCGATCGCGATCGGGTGTCTGCCGATCCTGGTGACCGGGGGGCTGTTCGCGGACTTCGTGCGATCCGTGTTGTACGAGAGCCCGCGGGTGATTGCGGCAAGCCTGATCGCCGGCGGGGTCGTGATGCTGGCCGTCGAACGCGCGTCGTGGGTGCCGGCCGTGCACGAGGCCGCCCGTACGCCCCTGCCCCGCGCCCTGGGCATCGGGCTCTGTCAGACGCTGTCCCTCGTGCCGGGTGTGTCCCGCTCCGGGGCGACGATCCTCGGCGGTCTCGTGATGCGGCTGGACCGCGTGGCGGCGGCGGAGTTCTCGTTCTTCCTGGCCGTGCCGACGATGGTGGCGGCGTTCGCACACGACCTCGTCGAGGTCTGGGGGCGGATCGGGCCGGCGCGCACGGGGGAGATCGCTGTCGGGTTCGTGGCGGCCTTTCTGGCGTCCCTGCTCGTCGTGCGGCCGTTTCTGGGCTTCGTGCAACGGTCCGGGTTCGGCCCCTTTGCCTGGTACCGCATCGCGGCCGGCGGGGTGCTGCTCGCCGCCGGCGTGGGCGGATGGAGCTGGTAGGTGACACCGACCGCCTGGCTGCGGAGCCGGTTCATCACCGGGTTCTTCGTGACCGTCCCGCTCGTGGTGAGCGTCGTGGCGCTCGTGTGGGTCTTCGGTATCATTGACGGCCTCACGGCCCCGGTTTCGACGCGGCTGCTGGGCAGGAGCGTGCCCGGACTCGGCGTGGCGGTCACGGCGCTGGTCGTGCTGGGAGTTGGCGTGATCGCCACGAACGTGCTCGGCCGCCGGGTTCTGGAGCGGGCGGAAGACGTGCTGATGCGGGTGCCGGTGTTCCGGACGGTCTATGCGCCGGTCAAGCAGCTCATCGTCGCGTTCTCGCCCGACAACGAGTACGGGTTCAAGCGCGTCGTTGTCGTGGACGACACGCGGCGCGGTCTCGTCATGGGGTTCCTGACGAAGGAGTTCGAGCTGGACCAGGGGCGCGGACCGGAGGCCTTCGTGGCCGTGTACGTGCCCACGAACCATCTGTACCTGGGTGACATCTGCATCTACCCGCGCGAGCGGGCGCTGTTTCCGGATCTGTCGGTCGAGGAGGGCATCCGGATGTTTCTCACGGGCGGGATGTCGCTGCCCGGCCGCCTGACGGCCATGACTGGGAACGATCGGGGGAGCGAGACCCGTCCCCTCACGAACGAGGAGTAGAGAATCGTATGGAGCTGCTATACCTGGCGCTGGGCGCAGGCCTGCTTGCGCTGCTGTTCGCGGTCGTGACCACCCGGCGTGTGCTGGCGGAAGACACCGGGACCGACACGATGCGGTCGATTGCGGCGCTGATCCAGGAGGGCGCCGCGGCGTTCCTGCGCCGCGAGTACACCTTCCTGGCGGCGTTCGTCGTCGTGGTGGCGGCGGCCATCGCCGTGCTCGTCGACTTCGACGTCACGGGCAAGTTCGCGGCCATCGGCGTCGTCGAGGCCGGTGCGTACACCGCCCTGCCGCGTACGGCGATCGCGTACGTGCTCGGGGCGATTGCGTCCGCCGCGGCCGGGTACGTCGGCATGTACGTGGCCGTGCGCGCCAACGTCCGGACGGCCGCCAAGGCCCGCGAGGGGCTGAACCCGGCGCTGCGCGTGGCGTTCTCGTCCGGCGCGGTCATGGGGATGACCGTGGTCGGGATCAGCCTGGTCTTCATCGCCGCGCTCTACCTGGTCTTCCAGCACTACCAGCCGCTGACCGGGTTCGCGTTCGGCGCCTCGTCGATTGCGCTCTTCGCGCGCGTCGGGGGCGGGATCTACACGAAGGCCGCCGATGTCGGCGCCGACCTGGTCGGCAAGGTCGAGGCGGGCATTCCGGAAGACGATCCGCGCAACCCGGCCACGATTGCGGACAACGTCGGGGACAACGTGGGAGACGTCGCCGGTATGGGCGCCGACCTCTTCGAGTCCTACACCGGGTCGGTCGTGGCCGCGATGTCGCTGGCGGCCGTCGGCATCATGGGCATCGGCGAGAACGCCGTGCTGCCCGTGGGCGCCGACGCGACGTTCGACGCGACTGCGTTCGTGCTGCCGGTCGGCATCATGGCCATCGGCAGCATCTGCGCCATCCTCGGCACGTTCCTGGTGCGTACCAGCGAGGACGCCGACATGGGCCGGCTGCTGTGGGCGCTCCGGACCGGCATCTTCGGTGCCGGGGCGTTGGTGCTGCTCGGGACCGCCGGGCTCGTGGTCGGACTCGGCCTGCCCATGAACCTGTTCTGGACGGTGCTGGTCGGGCTGGTAGCCGGCCAGATCGTGGGCACGGCGACCGAATACTACACCGCGTACGAGTTCTCGCCGACACAGGATCTCTCGGCGCAGGCCACCTCCGGGACCGGGCCCGTCATCATTGGCGGCCTGGCGCTGGGCATGCTGTCCACGATGGCGCCGCTGCTCACGATCGTGGCGGCGATCTGGATCACGTTCGAGCTCGCGGGGCTCTACGGCATCGCGCTGTCGGCCGTGGGGATGCTCTCGACGCTGGGCATCACGCTGGCGACCGATGCCTACGGGCCGGTGGCGGACAACGCGGGTGGCATCGCCGAGCAGTCGCACCTGCCCCCGGAGGTGCGCGACCGGACGGATGCACTCGATTCGCTGGGGAACACGACGGCTGCCACTGGCAAGGGCTTCGCGATCGGGTCGGCCGTGCTGACGGCGCTGGCGCTGATGGTGTCCTACGCGCAGATCACGCGGGTCCGGGCGTTCGACCTGCTGGACGTCGACGTGCTGCTGGGCTTGCTCATCGGGGGCCTCATGCCCTTCCTCTTCAGTGCGCTGACCATGGGTGCCGTCGGACGCGCGGCGATGCAGATGGTGGGCGAGGTACGCCGCCAGTTCCGGGAGATCCCCGGCATCATGGAAGGCACCAATCCGCCCGATGCCGCCGGCGCGGTGCGGATTGCGACCGACGGGGCGATCAGGGAGATGGTGCTGCCGGGCGCGATTGCCGTGGTGGTGCCGATTGCGGTCGGCGTGCTGCTGGGCGCCGAAGCGCTCGGCGGCCTGCTCGTCGGCTCCATCGGCGCGGGCGCCCTGCTGGCCCTGATGATGGCCAACGCCGGCGGCGCCTGGGACAACGCCAAGAAGTACATCGAGAAGGGGCACCACGGCGGGAAGAACTCGGAAGCGCACCGCGCGGCCGTGGTGGGCGACACGGTCGGCGATCCGTTCAAGGACACGTCCGGCCCCAGCCTGAACATCCTGCTGAAGCTGATGGCCATCGTGGCCGTGGTGTTCGGGCCGCTGTTCCTGTAACGGGGTCCCGGGGGGGCCTCAGCCGGGGTGCCGGGCCGCCCGGGCGAAGTTTACACAGAGATGGTGATCTGCGGGGGGAAGTCAGGCTATACTGCGCGGTCTTCGGGTGCGGCTATCCACGCGGGAGCACTTTTCCCGGGTTGGTGTCTAACCCCGGGTGGAAGCGGCGGGACAACGGACGGCCCTGGTGTTTCCTGCGTTGACACCCGTTTTTCCGCGTAGCTATAATCGGCCGCCCTGCCGGCCGGCAGGTCACGTTTCCGAGGAGGGTAAGTCCGGTGCCACGTAACATGTTCGGTGACATCGTCGACCCGAGCGTCAAGGTCGGGACCAAGCAGTGGTACACGATTCCGCTCTCGATCGTGGTGCACACGGTGGTCATCCTGGCGATCGTCATCATCCCGTTGATGGCGGCCGATGTACTGCCGACACCGGCCGGTGCGATGGCGGCGTTTGTGGCGCCCCCGCCGCCCCCGCCGCCCCCGCCGCCGCCCCCACCGCCACCGGCTGAGGCAGCGCCTCCGCCGGAGCCGGTGCCGTCGAACCCGGACGCCGCGCCGACCGAGGCGCCGTCGGAGATCAAGCCAGAGGCTCCACGCGATACGAGCTTCGATCGCAATACCGGGGTGACCGGTGGTGTTCCCGGCGGTGTCGTGGGCGGCATCGTGGGCGGCGTGCCCGATGCGCCTCCACCCCCGCCTCCTCCGCCGCCCCCGCCGGCGCCGGTTCGCGTGGGCGGCAACATCAAGCCGCCCGAGAAGATCAGGGACGTGCGGCCGCAGTACCCGTCGATTGCCCAGTCGGCGCGCGTGCAGGGCGTGGTGATCATCGAAGCGACGATCGGGCCCAACGGCCGTGTGCAGGATACGCGCGTGCTGCGCTCGATTCCGCTGCTGGACCAGGCAGCCATCGACGCGGTGAAACAGTGGGAGTTCACGCCGACGCTGCTCAACGGCGTGCCGGTGCCGGTGATCATGACCGTGACGGTGCAGTTCACGCTGAGCTGAGTCGGAGCAGGACCCGAGCGATTTCCTTCCTGCCGAGGAGACAGGCACGAGGGGACTGGAGTGTCGTCTCCAACAACCCGCGGAGGATGCAGTAAATGGGTGGCGAGCTGAATCTTGTCGAAATGTTCCAGCAGATGGGCGCCGTCGCGATTGCGGTCGCGGTGGTTCTGTTCATCATGTCGTTCTGGTCGATCGGCGTGGCGATCGAGCGCATCTACACGTACTCGAAGGCACGCACGCAGTCGAAGCTGTTCGCGCCCCAGGTCGCCAAGCACCTCAAGGAAGGGCGGCTGAAGGAGGCGATCGCGCTGTCCGGATCGAAGGACTACCGCTACAGCCACCTGGCGAAGGTGGTGCTGGCCGGTCTCCAGGAGTACCAGTTCCAGCAGGAGAGTGGTGGCACGGCGCTCAACCGTGACGACGTTCTCGATACCGTGCGGCGGTCGATCCAGCGCGCCAGCGCTCTGTGTGCGTCGGACCTGAAGAAGGGCGTGTCGACCCTGGCGACGATCGGCTCGACCGCACCCTTCGTCGGACTGCTCGGGACGGTCGTCGGCGTCATCAACGCGTTCGTCGGCATCGCGTCCACCGGGTCGGGCGGCATCGGCGCCGTCTCGGCCGGTATCGCCGAGGCGCTCATCGAGACCGCGCTCGGGCTGTTCGTCGCGATTCCGGCCGTCTGGTTCTACAACTATCTGACCGGCCGCCTCGAGTACTTCAACGTGGAGATGGACAACTCCTCGTCGGAGCTCGTGGACTACTTCATCAAGAAGACCGCCTAGGTTCCAGAACTTCACGGGGTGCGACAACCGGCCGCGGCCTTCCGCAGCCGTTTGTCGCGCCAGGGTTCTGAACCGGAAGCCACTCAGGAGTTTTCGCCATGTCAATGTCAGTCGGTGGGGATGATGGCGGCGTCAAGTCGGAAATCAACGTGACCCCGCTCGTGGACGTGATGCTGGTGCTGCTGATCATCGTGATGATCGTGGCGCCCATGCTGCAGAAGGGCGTGGACGTGCGTCTTCCCGTGGCGGACAACAGCTCGGACAAGCCGGAGACGCAGGATCAGACCGTCCTGGCCGTCGCCGCGGACCGCTCGGTGTTCGTGGATTCCGTGCAGGTGCCGATGTCGGACCTCCGCCGCAGGATGACGGAGGCGCTCGATGCCAAGTCGCAGCGGATCGTGCTCGTCAAGGCGGATGAGGATGCACCCTACGGCGCCGTGATGGAAGCAATGGACGAGCTGCGGGCAGGCGGCATCGAGGACATCGGGATCATCACCGAGCGCCGGACTCCGGCCATCGAATAGCGAAAGGGAGAAGGCCCAAATGGCGGTGCACAAGCATTTCGGGGCGGACGACGTCTACAAGGGCAAGACCCTGCACGCCACCTCGGAGATGAACATCACGCCGATGATCGACGTGCTGCTCGTGCTCCTGGTGATCTTCATGGCGGCCCTCCCGCTCTCGCAGAAGGGGATCGACATCAACCTGCCGGCGGAGGCGCGCGCGTCCGAGCAGCAGGCGCCCGACATCAGCCAGATCGTGCTCGAGTACACGGCTGACCGGCGTCTGTCGGTCAACAAGCAGGACGTCACGATCCTCGATCTCGAGGATCGACTGCGCACCATCTTCGAGACGCGCAACGACAAGACGATGTTCATCGACGGCTCGGCCGAGCTTCGTTTCGGCGAGATCGTGGAGGTCATCGACGCGGCCAAGGGCGCGGGTGTCGAGAAGGTGGGGATCGTCACCACCGGGATGAAGCGGGCCGCGGCAGAGATGTCGTCGCCCGGGGCTGACTGAGGTCGATCGACCCCTGCTCGGGTACCCGACGGGCCAGCTGCGGCTGGCCCGTTCTACGTACGTTCAAGCTGATGGCGGAACCTCAACCGGTGGGATGGGGTCGGGCGACTCGCCCGACCGCTGGCTAAGGGCCCTGGCCGGAATAAGGTTGCCATCTCGGCCGACGATGCATCCCGCCTCGCGGCGTTGCTCGTCGGTCACAGGCACCCGGCCTGCCCCCTCCTCGCGCCTGGCGATCCGGGCGCCTCGCCGCCCGAGAGTCGGCAACCTTATTCCGGCCAGGGCCCTAAGGGCGTCTCTCCCAGCGACGCCAGGGTTCTCTTCGAGGCTCAGGTCTCGTCCCAGCTCTCCAGAAGGCCTATGAGGCTCTCACGGGGCTCCTCCGGCTGCGCCCGCCGCCATTCCAGCCCTGTCTTGATGGCTGCGGCGATCTCCGTGTGACTGAAGGGCTTGACCACGTAGCCGACCACGCCCGGCCGGAGGGTGACGCCCGCGTCCATTTCGTGGAGCCCGGTCGCGAGGACGACCGCCACGTCGGGAAAACGATCCCGAATCTGACCGGCCAGCCAGATCCCGTCGGCGCCCGGCATCCGGATGTCGCAGAGGGCGACATCGATCGGGGTGCGCTCCAGGACCTCGACCGCACCTTCGGCGCTGTCGGCCAGCTGCGTGCGGTACCCCAGGCGCTCGACCCACTGTCCAAGCACCTTCCGGACGCCCTCGTCGTCGTCCACGATGAGCACGGTGTGTTCCTGATCCGTCATGCCAGTACCATCCGGACGCGAGTATTAGAGCACGTTCGCGCCGGTCGGTGCCAGAAGGTTGCGGGAGGGGATGGCCGAGGGGCCCGCGCCGGATGGCGCAGGCCCTCAGCTCATCAGTGCAGGGGGAGTCGAGGGGTCAGTCGCCCGAGGGGGGCGCGGCCTGTTGCTGCTGGCGCAGCTGCTCCGCACGGTCGCGCAGCTGGTCGGCTTGCCTGAGCAGCGCCTGCTGGCGGCCCCTGTCCGTCTCGAGATTCGCCTGAAGCCGGAGGAGCAGGTTCTTGTAGACCATCGCCTCGGAGTAGTCGTCCTTGAGCGACAGGGCCTTGTCGACCATGTCCACGCCGGACTGCACGAATTGCCTCTTCTCGGCGTCGGCGAGGCGGAAGTCGCGGTAGGCCTTGTCCCAGTAGTAGGTGGCGATGGTGTAGTAGGCTTCAGGGTTCTGAGGCTCGCGTTCGGCCCGGGCCTGGAGCGCCTCGATGGTCTTGTCGAACTCGCCCTGGCGGTTGTAGTAGCCGGCCAGCTGCATGTAGACCTCGGGTGAGTTCGGGACCTGCGCCCGAGCCTTGAGCAGTGCTTGCTCGGCCTGGTCGTAGATACCGTAGTCCTCGTACACCTTCGCGAGCGCGAAGTAGCTGGAGGCGTTCTGCGGTTCCATCTCGATCATGCGGAGGAGCAGCGGCTCGGCCAGGGACGGGTCGTTGACCTTGTCTGGGTTGTTGTAAGCCGCCACGAGATACTCCATCGCCAGGCGCCGGATTGCCGGGTCTTCCGCCTGCTCGGCCGCGCGCTCGTAGTTCTCGATGGCGACGGTCAGGAGCTGGTCGTTCTCCGGTTCACCTCGGCGGGCCGGGCGGAAGAGGTTGTCGGCGCTGTTCCCGAGGAAGAAATAGGCGGCGGTGAGGTTGGGGTCCAGCTCCACGGCCTCCTCGTACTTCTCCTTGGCGACACGGAAGTCCTGGGCCTGGTACCGGGAGTTGGCGTCCCGGAAGGCCATCTTGGCCTGCAACATGCGAATCTGGCCGCAGCCGCTGACGGCCACCCCCAGTACCGCCACGAGCGCGGCGGAGCGAACGGAGAACCTGCGCATCATTGAGCCCCCTTGAACTGATCCTGCAAGCGCGCCAGTATAGTGATCGCCTTTCGAGCGAGTCAAGGCATTCGGCGCGCGCCCTCAAGCCCTTTGTTATCACCAACTTGCTATGCTGAACTCGAGGGTGCCCACCCCGATTAGACACCGTTTCCGCCATTTCGGCCACGCGGAGCCCATCCGGGCATGATCCGCTTCGAGAACCTGCTCGAGAAGGTCCGCGCGTACAGCTCGGAAGCCGATGTCGAGCTGCTGCGGAAGGCCTACGTCTTCTCGGCCCTGGAGCACAAGGGCCAGGTCCGGCACTCCGGGGAGCCCTATCTGGTCCATCCGCTGGAGGTGGCGAACCTGCTGGCGGACCTGAAGCTCGACGCCGTGGCCGTAGCGGCCGGGTTGCTGCACGACGTGGTGGAAGACACACTCACCACACCCGAGCGCATCCAGGAGCTGTTCGGGGCCGAGGTGGCGCACGTGGTCGAGGGGGTCTCCAAGCTCAGTGCCATCCCGTTCTCGTCGAGCGAGGAGCGGCAGGCCGAGAGCTTCCGGAAGATGCTGCTGGCGATGGTGGATGACATCCGCGTCATCCTCGTCAAGCTGGCGGACCGGTTGCACAACATGCGCACGCTCCACTACCTGCCCGAGGAGCGGCGGGTGAAGGTGGCGCAGGAAACGCTCGACATCTACGCGCCGATTGCCAGCCGCCTCGGCATGAGCAAAGTGAAGAACGAGCTGGAAGAGCTGTCGTTCCGCCACCTGGAGCCGGCGGCCTACGAGGCCCTGCGGGCCAGGGTCGACACGAAGCGGCGCGAGGTGGAAGGGGTGGTGGAGACGCTGACGCGTACGCTGGCCGCCAGGCTGGACGAGGCGCAGGTGCCGGTCCTCCGGATCGACGGCCGCATCAAGCGGCTCTACAGCATCCACCTCAAGCTGCGGAAGCAGAACATCGACCTCGATCGCGTGTACGACTTCGTCGCCCTCCGGGTGGTGACCGAGACGGTGAAGGACTGCTACGCCGCGCTCGGCATCATCCACCAGACCTGGTCCCCGGTTCCGGGGCGCATCAAGGACTTCATCGCGATGCCGCGGCCGAACGGTTACCAGTCGCTGCACACCTCGGTGGTCAGCGACTTCGGCTTCCCGTTCGAGGTGCAGATTCGCACCGAGGCCATGCACCACCGGGCGGAAGAAGGGATCGCCGCGCACTGGAAGTACAAGGAGGGCCGCGTCGGGGATCACGGCGACGAACGCTACTTCCAGTGGATGCGCCAGCTCCTCGAGACACAGGAGGAGGTTCGCGATCCCCAGGAGTTCCTGCAGAACCTGAAAGTCGACCTGTACCCGGAGGAGGTCTACATCTTCACGCCGAAAGGGGAGGTGCGGTCGCTGCAGCGGGGCTCGACGCCGGTGGACTTCGCGTATTCGATTCACACCGACGTGGGACACCAGTGCGTGGGTGCGCGGGTGAACGGCCGGATGGTGCCGCTGCGGGCACGCCTGCAGAACGGGGACATCGTCGAGATTCTCACGCAGAGCGGCCACAAGCCGAGCCGCGACTGGCTCACCTTCGTGGTGACCTCGCGCGCGCGTGGCAAGATCAAGCACGTGCTGCTGGCCGAGGAGCGGCGCCACAGCGTCGAGCTGGGCCGCCGGCTGTTCGACAAGGAGGCGCGCCGCTTCGACCTCAACCCGAAGACCCTGCTCGAGAGCCCGCAGCTCGCGAAGTTCGCGTCCGAATACGGTGCGAACAGGATCGACGAGCTGCTCGCCCACATCGGTTACGGCAAGATTGCCGCGCGTACGGTCCTGCAGAAGTCCGTGCCCGCCGACCAGCTCAGGGAGAAGGCGCCCGACTCGGCGGTGGTGTCGGCCGTCAAGCGCGTGCTGCGGCCGGGCAGCGCGAACGCCGACCTCATCAAGGTGCGCGGCGTCGACGATCTGATGGTCTACCGGGCGCGGTGCTGCAATCCGATCCGGGGCGAGAAGATCGTCGGCTACATCACCCGTGGCAAGGGCGTCTCCGTCCACGCGGCGAGCTGCCCCAACGTCATGAACCTGATGTTCGACCCGGACCGGCGGATCGACGTGGAATGGGACAAGGCCGCTACCGACGGTCCGGCCTACACGGTGCGGCTGACGATGCAGGTCGAAGATCGCCGGGGCATGCTGGCCGAGATCAGCGCCAAGGTGTCCGACATCAACACCAACATCACCAACATGGAGGCGCGCACCGGGGACGATCAGCGCGCCCGGATCGACATGACCGTCGAGATCCGCGACGTCAAGCACCTCGAGAAGGTGATCAAGTCGATCAAGGGCGTCACCGGCGTGCTTGGCGTGGAACGGGCGGCGCGGATCTGACCTCTTCAACCACCGCGATCGCGTCGATCTCGACGCGGACGTCGCGCGGCAGGCGCGCCACCTCAACGGTGGATCGGGCCGGGGGCGGGTCGCCGACGAAGGTCGCGTACACGGCGTTCATCTCGGCGAACTCGCTCAGGTCGCGCAGGTACACCGTGGTCTTCACCACATGGGCGAACGACAGACCGGCGGTGGCGAGGAGCGCACCGAGGTTCTGCATCACCTGCCGCGTCTGCGCGGTGATGCCTCCCTCGACCAGGGAGCCGTCCGCCGGATCGAGGGGGATCTGGCCGGAGAGGAAGAGCAGGTGGGACGTGCGGACGGCGGGCGAATAGGGTCCGATGGCGGCCGGCGCGTCCGGCGAACTGACCGCCTCGTGCGTCATCACGCGGCCCGGGTGGCCCTCGACGCCTTCGTCACGCGACCCGACCGGAGGCAGCGCGTACAGACCCGCAGCCGCCGTGCGGCGCCGTTCACCAGCGCCCGCACGCTCTGCAGGTTCGGCTCGAACCGCCGCGCGCTCACGTTGTGGGCGTGCGAGATCGTCCGCCCCACCACCGGTCCCTTGCCACAGATGTCACACCGCTTGGCCATGCGTATCCTCTGGAGGTGAACACCGGATCCTATCACGCCCGCGGTCAGGGCAGGATGATGCGGGGGCCGTCCGCGGCTGCCTCTTCTTCTGGGCGCCTGGCGCGAGCCTCCCCCAGCAGGCGACCCATGATCTGGAGATAGGCCGTATCGCTTCCCCCGGCACCGGCCGTGGCCCCTGCTTCACGCGCCCCGCGCTCGATGCTGCGGAGCACGACGGCCGTTTCGAGCTGCATCGAGCGGCCGACTTCCTTCTCGACGGCGTCCAGCACCTGCTTCATCTCCTCGACCAGGCGCCTGGCGATGGGGCTCTGCGGCGTGTGCTCGTACAGCACGCCTCGCGCCGCGGTTTCGATGGATGCCGCCATCGAGCCGGCCGCCTCCGCCACGTCCGTGTCGGTGAGGCGCTGCACCCCGGAAGGCTGGTAGCGCGTGATCGCCGAGTGCAGCACGAAGAACAGCTGGTACTGGCGTTCGGTGAGCTGCCTGATGAAGGGCAGAATGGCCCGAACGTCCTGCTCCTGCCGACGCCGCACCACGGCAGCGGGGTGCTCGCGCGACGATGTCAGGTACACGCAATCGGGCGGACAGGCGATTTCCACCTGGCGCTTCGTGCCGCAGCACACGCTGCAGATCGCGCGGTCGAGAGCCGGGCAGGTCCGGCGCGCCTTCCGCTGGTTACAGAGCGGGCACAACATGCTCCTCAGCTTTACACACTCGACCCTCCACCGGCTGGTCTCTTCAGCCGCAGTGGCCCAGCAACTATGCACGAATTCAGACAGAATGCATAAATCAGTACATGTAAGGATGACATCTTGGAATGCGGGGGCTGTTTCCGGCTGCCCACCTCGCACGTACACCGGATATAACCACGTAAATAACTGTATATGAATGGTTTATGAGGATAGATGGCCGTCTGAGTCTGGACGGGCGGGCGGAACGGCGCACACAGGTGTGGCACTTCGACACGTCCTCCAGTTGGGACAAACAGATGAGGCTGCCAGTCCGCCGTGTGCGTCTAAACGCGCGACGATGGTTTCAGCCCGGTGGGGTCCAACCCGACCATGGTGAAGGAACCATCTATTTGTCAGTAAGATACGGAGCACAGGCCAGGACGATCAGGCGTCCGGGCGTGATGTTTCGGCGTCGAATCAGCTGGTTGGTTGGAAGACGTCCGAAGGCCGGCGTGTTCGGCATGGTACTTGCTAAGACGACGATCACTTCGGGCCGCTCCCTGATGGGGCTGGCGGCGAAGTCGACAACGAGCATACGAATCGGGAAGGAGCGGCAGGCATCATGGCAAGAAGGACGACAACGGTCACGACGACACCCGCGGACTCGAGCCGTTACGCCGATCTGAAGAAGATGCTGGAGGGCCGCCGCCGCGATCTGCTGAGGGAAGTGCAGGGCAAGATGCGGAGCGTGCGGACCGACACCGGCCGTGAGCGCGACATCCTCGACCAGGGCGAGAGTTCGGAAGCCGACATCCAGGAAGACATCGAACTTGCGCTGATCCAGATGAAGGCCGAGACGCTCGGCCGCGTGAACGAAGCCCTGCGCCGTCTCGACGAGGGCCACTACGGCAACTGCTTCGAGTGCGGCGACGAGATCTCGGAGGCGCGGCTGCGGGCGCTTCCGTTCGCCGTTCGCTGCAAGGACTGCGAGGAGGCCAGGGAGACGGCCGAACACCGGGAGCGCACGCTGGCCCAGCGCCGCGGCGGGTCGTCGCTCTTCCACGACCTGTCCCACTGAGGGGCGTCCACGCAGCGCCCGGCCGGTCCGCTGAACCGGCCGGGTGACCTGCCGGCCGCACGCGCGCGGCGGCAGTCCGGACGAAACCCCAGGTCGTCCTCGCCGCCGCCAACCCCCGCGCGGCCATTCCGCTGTCAATGCCGCGCTTCTCTGGAGCGTCCCATGCGCGGACCGGTCGATCCGAACCCCGCTGACATCGAGAGCCGGGACCCCGTTCCGGTGATTCCGGGAGAGCTGCCCGTGCTGCCGCTGCGCGACACGGTGCTCTTTCCGAACTCGTTCATGCCGCTCGCCGTGGCGCGCGAGAGCTCGGTCCACCTGATCGACCGCGCGCTCGCGACCGGGTCGCTGATCGCGGTCTTCACGCAGCGGGACGCCTCGGTTGAAGAGCCCTCGCAGGACGACCTGTACCGCGTCGGCACCGCGAGCCAGATTCACAAGATGTTCAAGCTCCCGGATGGCAGCCTGCGGCTGATCGTCCAGGGGCTCGCCCGCGTGGTGCTGGACGAGATCGTGGAGCACAAGCCCCACATCCGCGCCCGGGTCCACGAGGTGGAAGACATCGTCCTGCCCGACGACCACATCGAGATCGACGCGCTCGTCCGCAACATCCGGTCCGGCTTCCAGCAGGTGGTCTCGCTGTCGCCGCTGCTGTCGGACGACCTGCAGACGCTCGCGGCGAACGTCGCCGAGCCGGGCCGGCTGGCGGACTTCATCGCGTCCAGCCTGACCACGATCGACACGCCCGCCAAGCAGGCCGTGCTCGAGGTCATCGACGTCCGGGCCAGGCTCGACACGCTCAACCGCGTGCTCACGCAGGAGCTGGAGGTCCTGGAGCTGGGCTCGAGGATCCAGTCGCAGGTGCAGTCCGAAGTGGGGCGCAATCAGCGCGAGTACTTCCTGCGCGAGCAGATCAAGGCGATTCAGAAGGAACTGGGCGAGGGCGACGACCAGGCCAAGGAGGTCGAGGAGCTCCGCGAGCGGATCGAGGCGGCCGGTATGCCGGACGCGGTGAGGAAGGACGCGCTCCGGGAGCTGGATCGGCTGGCGAGGATGCCGGTGGCGGCGGCCGAGTACACCGTCTCGCGCACGTATCTCGACTGGCTCGTGGCGCTGCCGTGGCAGAAGCGGACCGACGAGGTGATCGACCTCCCGAAGACCAAGGGAGTGCTCGACGCGGACCACTCGGGGCTGGAGCGCCCGAAGGATCGGATCCTCGAGTACCTCGCCGTCCGCAAGCTCAATCCCGCCGTGAAAGGGCCCATCCTCTGCCTGGTCGGTCCTCCGGGGGTGGGCAAGACCTCGCTCGCCCGATCGATCGCGACATCACTCGGGCGGACGTTCGTGCGCGTGTCGCTCGGCGGGATGCGCGACGAAGCGGAGATCCGCGGCCATCGCCGCACGTACATCGGTGCCCTGCCGGGACAGATCGTGCAGGGTCTGCGCCGTGCCGAGTCGAAGAACCCGGTGTTCATCCTCGACGAGATCGACAAGCTGGGCGCGGACTTCCGGGGCGATCCCGCCTCGGCGCTGCTGGAGGTCCTGGACCCCGAACAGAACAGCGCGTTCCGGGATCACTATCTCGATGTCCCGTTCGACCTGTCCGAAGTGCTCTTCATCACGACGGCGAACATCCTCGATCCGGTGCCGCCTGCGCTGCGCGACCGGATGGAGGTGCTCGAGATTCCCGGCTACACCGAGGAAGAGAAGCTCACCATCGCCCGGGAGCACCTGGTGGCCAAACAGGTCGCCAACCACGGGCTGACGGCAGAGCAGGTGGCCTTCACGGACGAGGGTCTCCAGCAGGTGATTCGCGGCTTCACCCGTGAGGCGGGCGTCCGGAACCTCGAGCGTCAGATCGCGTCGCTCTGCCGCAAGGTCGCGCGCCGCCGGGCGGAGGGCGACGAAGCGGCGGTCGCGATCGACGGCGCGGCGGTGCTCGACCTGCTCGGCGCTCCGACGTTCATGGACGAGGAGATGGAGGAGCGCACGAAGGAGCCCGGTGTCGCCATCGGGCTGGCCTGGACGGCTGCCGGGGGCGACGTGCTCTTCGTCGAGGCGTCGAGGATGGCCGGGACGGGCACGCTGACGCTGACCGGCCAGCTCGGCGAGGTGATGAAGGAGTCGGCGCGGGCCGCCCTCTCCTGGTTCCGTGCGCACGCCGCCGTGTACGGCGCGGACCCGGACTTCTTCAAGGGATCGGAGATCCACCTCCACGTGCCCTCCGGGGCGATCCCGAAGGACGGCCCGTCGGCGGGCGTGACCATGGTAGCGGCCCTCGCGTCGGAGCTGACCCGGCGGCCGGTGCGGGGCGACATCGCGATGACGGGCGAAATCACCCTGTCGGGTCGCGTGCTGCCGGTCGGCGGCATCAAGGAGAAGGTGCTCGCTGCGCGCCGCGCAGGCATTCGCGAAGTCATCCTGCCGCGGCTGAACGAGAAGAACGTGAAGGAGGATCTCGGCGCGGATCTGCGGGCCGGGATGACGATTCACTTCGTCCAGTCGATCGACGAGGTGCTGCTGCTGGCGCTGCCGCCCGCGCCGGCGGCGGCGGAAGACCGGAGGACCCGGCGCCCGCAGCCGTCCGTGCAGTGAGCCGGGCGGTCACGGCACCAGGAACGCCAGCACGGCCACGGTCTTCATGTCGCGGATCCTGCCGTCCGCGACCATGCGGCGGACCTCGTCGAGGCTGAACGCGCCGCTCTCGATGTCTTCGTCCGGATCTGGGTGGGCCGCCGGATCGCCGCCGGTCGGCACGCGCAGCCCGGTCGCGCGGAACAGGACCATCTCCTCGTCGCAGTAGCCGGGCGTCGGGTACAGCGCACCCAGTCGCTCCAACGTGGCCGGGATCAGGCCGATCTCCTCCTGGCATTCGCGCCTCGCCGCCTCTTCGTCGCCCTCGCCGGGGTCCATGCTCCCCGCGGGCAGCTCCCACAGCCGCTGTCCGACCGCGTGCCGGTACTGACGCACCAGTACGAGCCCGCCTTCGTCGGTCACCGGCGCGATTACGACGGAGCGGGGGTGGCGCACGATCTCCGCGTCGAGCGGGTGACCGTGTGGCAGCGCGAGCGACTCCACCTGCACGGTGAACACACGCCCGCTGAACACCGTCCGGATGGCGTGGGGGTGAATCGGTTCCTCAGGCATCGGTGTCCTCCGGGGCTGTCGCGGCCGGCGCCTCTTCGAACCCGAGATCCTGCAGGACGGCGAGCAGGTCTCCTGCCAGCGGAGCCCGGACTTCCAGGTGCCGTCCGTCCCCCGGGTGCGTGAACGCCAGTCGCCAGGCGTGGAGGAACGGCCGCTCGAGTCGCAGCACGGCGCGGACGTCGTGGCCGACGTGCCGGCGCACGCCGCCGTACAGCGGGTCGCCCACCACGGGGTGGCCGATGGCGCTCAGGTGTACCCGGATCTGATGGGTACGGCCGGTGTGAATCGCCACGTGCAGGAGCGACACCCCGTGCAGCGTCCGAGCCCGCGTGATGCGCGTGACCGCCTCCCGGGCCCGCCGCGCCCGTGCCGACATCTTCTGGCGGTTGGCCGGGTCCCGGCCGATGGCCGCGTCGATGCGCCGGCCGGCCTGCACGAGGCCCCAGGCCAGTGCGATGTACTCCTTGTCCACCTCGCGATCCTGGAACTGCCGCGCGAGCTCTCGATGCGCGGCGTCGTGCTTCGCCACCACCATCACGCCGGACGTGCCGCGATCGAGGCGGTGCACGATGCCCGGGCGCTCCACGCCGCCGACGCCGCTGAGGCCGGCCACGCGGTGCAGCAGCGCGTTGACGAGCGTGCCGGACGGGTGCCCGGCGCCGGGGTGTACGACCAGCCCTGGTGGCTTGTTGACGACCACCAGGTCGGCGTCGTCGTACAGGACGTCGAGGGGGAGGTCCTCGGGTTCGACACCTGCCCGGACGGCCTCGGGCGAGTCCACGACCACGTGGCGCCCCGCTTTCAGCGACAGGTTGGCGCGGGCGGCGCGCCCGTCCACCTGCACACGCCCGTCGGCAATCAGCTTCTGCAGCTGTGAGCGCGAGCGATCCGGGATGACGGCCGCCAGGAACCGATCGAGGCGCTCGCCGGCAGCGTCGTCCGGGACGGTGAGTTCGAGACGTGCCATGGCGCGGTCGGTGCCGGCGTTCAGGCGGCCGCCTTCCGGCGCGATTGTTGCGGCACCTCGGTTTCAGGACCTTTCCGCGACAGCCACACCAGCATCGCGACGGCGAGCGGGACCAGGATCAGCGAGATAAACTGCGACGTGGAGAACATGCCGACCATGCCCCGTGGATCGCCCCGGTAGACCTCGATGACGTAGCGCGAGATCCCGTAGAGCGCCATGTAGAGCCAGAAGGTACGTCCGGCGAAGGGGCGGCCGCGCTTTTCGGTCGCGAGCAGGAGACCCAGGATGAGCAGTTCGCTGCCGGCCTCGTACAGCTGCGTCGGATGGAGCGGCACGTTGAGCGGCGTGCCCACGTTGAGTGCGGCGGCAGGGTTCGTGAACACGATCGCCCACGGGACCTCGGTCGGCTTGCCGTAGCAGCACCCTGCGGCGAGACATCCCAGGCGGCCCGTGACGTGGCCGAGCGCGATCCCCGGCGCGAAGACGTCGCACGTGGTCCAGAAGGGCAGGCGGTGCCGCTGGATGTACCAGAAGGCGACCAGCACCGCCAGGATCAACCCGCCGTAGAAGACACCGCCGGACCGGGTCAGCGAGATGAGCTCCTCGAACGAGAAGGTCACGTTGCGGAAGTCGGTGACGAGCAGCAGGAGCTTCGCGCCTACCAGGGCCGCGATGATGATGTAGATGCCGAGGTCGAGCACGCGGCTGGCGTCGAGGCCGCGCGCCCGCGCCCGCCGCCGGGCCAGCTGCAGGCCCAGCAGGTACGACACGGCGAGCAGCACGCCGTAGCTGTAGATGGTGACGGGTCCGAGGCTAAAGAGTTCTGGAAACACGGCGGTGTCCTACTCCCATCATGTCCAGCAGCATCAGCGCCACGCCGATCGTGATGGCCGCATCGGCGACGTTGAAGGCCCAGAAGTGCCAGCCGCGCCAGTAGACGTCCACGAAGTCCACGACGTAGCCTGCGGTGACGCGATCGATCAGGTTGCCGGCCGCACCGCCCACGATGCAGGCCAGCCCGAGGCGCGCCAGCCACTGCCAGGCGGGCAAGGTGGTTGCGTACCAGGCCACGCCCACCAGGGCGGCGCACGAGACGAGCGAGAGCATCACCGACTTGTACGGCAGGGCCACCGCGTTGAGCACACCGAAGGCCGCGCCGTAGTTGTGCACGCGCGTCAGGCTGAAGAACCCGGGGATGACCTCGATGCCCTCACCCAGAGCCAGGGTGCTGCGAACGAGCGCCTTGGCCACCTGGTCGGCAGCCACGATCCCGCCGGCGAGCCAGACGAGCGGCCCGAGCTTCGGCACCTCGCCGGCCGCGGCCGCTGGGTGTTCCGCGCTCACCGGCTGACCGTCTCGGCGAGCGCCTCCACGCAGCGCTCGCAGATCCCCGCGTGCAGCGGCTCACTCGAGACGGCCGGCACCACGCGCCAGCAGCGCTCGCACTTCACGCCCGAGGCCCGTTCGACCTCCACCTGTACCGCGTCGCTGCCGTCTCTGCCGGAGACGTCCAGATCCACGCCGGACACGATCAGGAGCGACGGCAGGTCGCGGCGGTACTGCTCCAGCAGCGCACCCGTCTCGCCGCCGGCGGTGAGCCGGACGCGGGCGCCGAGCGACGTCCCGATCGTCCTGGCCTTGCGTTGCTCCTCGAGCGCGGCGTTCACACTGTCCCGGATGGCCAGCAGGCGGGCCCAGCGATCCAGCAGGTCCCGGTCCGCCAGCGTGGAGACGTCTGGAAACTCTTCCAGGTGGACCGACTCCGACCGATCGCCGGGCAGGTGCCGCCACATTTCGTCGGCCGTGAAGGGCAGGATCGGCGCCATGAGGCGGGCCAGGCCGTCTGCCAGCCGGTACATCGCCGTCTGTCCAGATCGGCGCTCGGCCGACCGGGTGCCCAGTGTGTACATGCGATCCTTCGTCACGTCGATGTAGAAGGCGCTCAGGTCCACCGTGGCCAGCGTGTTGAGTGCCTGGAAGACCGTCGCGAACAGGCACGCGTCGTAGGCCGCGCGGATCCGCGTCGCCGCCTGGGCGAAGCGGGCGAGGATGTAGCGATCGATCTCGACGAGCCGGTCGACCGGCACCGCGTCGGTGGCCGGCGAGAAGTCGTACAGGTTCGCCAGCAGGATGCGGCAGGTGTTGCGCAGCTTCCGGTACGCCTCGATCGTCCGCGCGAGGATCTCGGGGCCGATTCGGACCTCCTCGCCGTAGTCGACCATCGATACCCACAGGCGCAGCACCTCGGCCCCGCTGTTCGCGATGACGTCCTGCGGCGCGACCGTGTTGCCCCGGGACTTCGACATCTTCCGGCCCTGCTCGTCCACGACGAAGCCGTGCGTCAGCACCTTCCGGAAGGGAGCGCTGCCGCGCGTGCCCAGGCCGATCAGCAGCGAGCTGTGAAACCAGCCGCGGTGCTGGTCGCTGCCCTCGAGGTACAGGTCGGCGGGCCAGGCGAGATCGGCGAACGCCGGCAGCACCGCTTCGTGGCTGGAGCCCGAGTCGAACCACACGTCGAGGATGTTGCCCTCGCGCTCGAAGGCGCGCCCGCCGCACGACGGGCAGGCGAGATCCGCGGGCAGGAACTCCTCGATCGGCCGCTCGTACCAGGCGTCGGCTCCGTAGCGGGCGAACACGTCCGCCGCGCGATCGACCAGCGCCGTGGTCAGCACCGCCGTCTGGCAGGACGTGCAGGTCATGGCCGGGATCGGCACGCCCCAGGCACGCTGGCGCGAGATGCACCAGTCGGGCCGGAACGCGATCATGTTGTAGATGCGGTCGCGGCCCCAGCCCGGAATCCAGTCCACCTGATCGATCGCCATCAACGCCCGCTGCCGCAGGTGCTGCCGTTCCATCGCGATGAACCACTGCGAGGTGGCGAGCAGGATGACCGGGTTGTGGCAGCGCCAGCAGTGCGGATACGTGTGCTCGTAGTCGCCGCGCGTCCAGAGACGCCCGCGTGTGGCCAGCGCCTCCTCGATGCGCGGGTTGGCGTCGAACACCCGCTGGCCTGCGAAGAGCTCGACCGAGTCGAGGAAGTGGCCTTCGGGACCCACCGGCGCGTACACCTCGAGGTTGTAGCGGAGACCGGTGTGGTAGTCGTCCACGCCGTGCCCCGGGGCGGTGTGGACGGCGCCGGTGCCCTGTTCGAGCGTGACGTACTCCCCGAGCACACCGACCGAGTCGCGGTCGTACAGGGGATGCCGGAACACCGCGCCTTCGAGCGCCTTGCCCGGGAAGGTGGCGACCGGGTCGACGAGCGCCCGGCCGGTGGTCGCGGCGACCTGCTCCGCCAGGCCCTCGGCCACGATCACCGTCGTGTCACCGGCGGCGTACGCCCCGTAGGTGTAGTGCGGGTTGAACGCGATCGCGAGATTCGACGGGATCGTCCAGGGCGTCGTCGTCCAGATCAGGACCGACACCGTCCGGCCGGCGAGCGCCGGAATCCTGCCGGCGAGGCGCGCGGCGTCGCGCTCCGCCAGCGGGAACTCGACGTACACCGATGGAGAGGTGTGCGGTTCGTACTCGACTTCCGCCTCGGCCAGCGCCGTCCGGCAGTGAATGCACCAGTGGACCGGCTTCTTGCCCTTGTAGACGAGGTTTTGATCGACGAACCGGCCGAGCGCCCGCACGATGGCCGACTGGTAGCCGTAACTCATCGTGAGGTACGGCGACTGCCAGTCGCCGAACACGCCGAGCCGCTGGAACTCCTCGCGCTGGACGTCCACGAAGCCCTCGGCATACGTCCGGCAGGCGCGGCGGAAGTCCGCGGTGGACAGCGATGCCTTCCGGGCGCCGAGTTCGCGATCGACGTTCAGCTCGATGGGCAGGCCGTGGCAGTCCCAGCCGGGTACGTACGGCGCGTCCATGCCGGCCATCGTCCGGCTCTTCACCACGAAGTCCTTGAGGATCTTGTTGAGCGCGTGGCCGATGTGGATCCGGCCGTTGGCGTACGGCGGGCCGTCGTGCAGCACGAACTTCGGTGCGCCGGCCCGGCTCTCCCGGATCCGGCCGTACAGCCCCATCGCCTCCCAGCGCGCCAGCGTCGCCGGCTCGCTCGTGGGCAGGCTGGCCTTCATCGGGAAGTCGGTGCGCGGCAGGTTGACGGTGTCTTTCCACTCCGGCATAGACCGCTCATTGTACTTCGGCCGTACGGAGCCCCCTGCCGCGGGAGCTCCCTGCACGCGCCCCTATAATCCGGGCATGCCGTCCCGGTCCGGGCTCGAGCCCGCCTCGAACGCCTCGACGTTACCCGTGGTCGAGCACACTCTCGACAACGGGCTGAAGGTCCTCATTCGCGAGGTCCACACGGCGCCGCTCGCGTCGGTGTGGTGCTGGTACCGGGTCGGCTCGAAGGATGAAGGCCCCGGCCTGACGGGTGTGTCGCACTGGTGCGAGCACATGAACTTCAGGGGCACGACGCGTATCCCGCGCGAGGCGGTGAAGGGCATCATCGAGCAGTTCGGCGGGTTCTGGAACGGCTACACGTGGATCGACCAGACCGCCTACGTCGAGACCGCGAGCGCGGATGCGTTGGACCGGATGCTCTTCATCGAGGCCGAACGGATGGCGCACTGCCTGTACCACCCGGACGATTGCGAGGCGGAGCGGACGGTGATCATCTCGGAGCTGCAGGGCGGGGAGAACGATCCCGACGAGCTGCTGGACCATGAGCTGACCGCCGCCGCCCTCCGTGCGCATCCCTACCGCCACCCGACGATCGGCTGGCTGCCGGACCTGCAGTCGATGACACGCGACGATCTCTACGGGTACTACCGCCGCTTCTACGTTCCGAACAACGCCACACTGGTCGTCGTTGGCGACGTCGATGCCCGGGACGCGCTGGCGCTGATCCGCCGCCACTTCGACCCGATCCCACGGAGCGACCTCCCGCGGCGCGCGATCACCAGGGAGCCGGACCACGTGGGGGAGCGGCGTGTGACAATCGCGCGCCCCGGCACGACGGGGTACGTGAAGCTGGCGTTTCCGGCGCCGGCGTTCACGGAGCTGGACTTCTACCCGCTGCTCGTCCTTGACGCCGTCCTCACCGGGGCGAAGGGCCTGAGCCTCTGGGCGAGCTTCCGCACTCCGGCGCCGCAGCGCCGCGCCCGGCTGTACCGGGCGCTGGTCGACGGCGGACTGGCGGCGTCGGTGCAGGGGGCGCTGCTGCCGACCGAGCACCCGTTTCTGTACTCGATCTCGCTGACGGCGAGCGACGGGATCGAGCTTGCTCGTCTGGAGAACGCGGCCCTCGAGGCGTTGGCGCGGGTGCGCCGGGAGGGCGTCACGGACGCCGAGCTGGTCCGGGCGAAGAAGCAGTTGTTCGCGCGTCTGGTCTTCGAGAACGACAGCGTGACGAACGTGGCGCACCAGCTCGGGTACTTCGAAACGCTTGCGTCGTGGCGAGCGCTCGAGTCGATGCGCCCGTCGATCGAGGCGGTGACCGCCGCAGACGTGGGCCGTGTGGCAGGCGAGTACCTGGCCGACACCCGCCGGAGCATCGGCTGGTTCGCGCCGACCACGGTGCCCGCCACGGAAGAAGGCGGGGAAGCTCCAGAGTAGCTGTCAATCGCCAATCGTCAATCGTCAATCGCCAATCAATCGTCAATCCTCAATCTCCAATCCTCAATTCCCCGTGCCCTCCTCCCTGGCTCCCGTTCGCCGCGTCCTCGACCACGGCGTCATCGTGCTCGCCGCGGCCTCGCCGGCGACGCCTGCGGTCGCCATCAACGCGACTGTGCAGGCAGGCGGCGTGTTCGACCCTCCAGGCCTGCCGGGCGTCGCACACCTGGTGGCGCGTGTCCTGGATCGCGGCACCGCCACGCGTCCTGCCGAGCGGATTGCCGAGGACCTGGACGATCGCGGCGTGACGCTCTCGATCAGCGTCAATCGCCACGTGCTGACACTCGCCTGCACGTGTCTGTCCGAGGACTTCGAGGCCGTCCTCGCCATCGTGGGCGACGTCCTGGAGCATCCGGTGTTTCCAGGAGAGCAGGTGGCGCTCAGGCGCGCCGAGCTGGTGACCGCTATCCGCCAGGATGAAGACAGCCCGGCGGCCATGGCGGGCGAGGGCCTGCTGCGGTTGCTGTATCCCGGGCACCCGTACGCCGTGAGGCCGAGAGGGACGGTCGAGAGCGTGTCGCGTACCTCGAACGAAGATCTGAGGGCGTTCCATCGTGCGCGGTTTGCGCCCTCGGCGCTGTCGCTGGCCGTGGTCGGCGATGTGGAGCCGTCCTGGGCGGTCGAGCAGGTCGAGCGGATCCTGGGTCGCTGGTCGGCACCGGCGCCTTCGCCGCCGGATCTTCCACCCGTCGCGCGGCCGTCTGCGCGCCAGCGGCTCGTGCTCCCGATGATGGACAAGGCGCAGGCCGACGTCGCCTACGGTTTCACGACGATCACGCGCAGCGACCCTGAGTACTACGCGTACTGGCTGATGAACCACGTGCTGGGGCAGTACGCCCTGGGTGGACGCCTCGGCGATTCCATCCGCGAGCGCCAGGGGATGGCGTATTACGTGTTCAGCGCCCTTGACGCCAACGTCGTGCCGGGCCCGCTGGTGGTTCGCGCCGGCGTCAGCCCCGGCAACGTGGATCGCGCCATCGCGTCGATCGACGAGGAGGTGGCGGCGATGGCGCGGGAAGGGCCGACGGCGCAGGAGCTGGAGGCGTCGAAGCGGTACCTGGTGGGCTCGCTGCCGCGGGCGCTCGAAACCAATCCGGGCATTGCGTCGTTCCTGCAGATGGTGGAGCTGTTCGACCTCGGCCTCGACTACGACCGCCGGCTGCCGGACCTGCTGGAACGGGTCACACGCGAGGAGGCGCATGCGGCGGCCCGCCGCGTGCTCGATCCAGGGCGGGCGGCCGTGGTGGTGGCCGGCCCGTACGGGGATCGCCTCGGATGACTGCCGCGGCCGTCTTCTTCGACGTGGACTTCACGCTGATTTACCCCGGGCCCACATTCGAGGGTGACGGGTACGCGGCCTTCGGGCGGAAGCACGGGCTGGTGCTGGATGCCGGGCGGTTCGCTGCTGCGGTCGCCGCGGCGTCGGCGCTGCTCGAAGACGACAGCCAGGAACGCTACGACCACGAGCTGTACGTGCGCTACACCCGCGCGATCATCGAGGGGATGGGTGGGGAAGGTGGCGGGGTGGACGCGTGCGCGCGCGATGTGTACGCGGAGTGGGCGTCGAGCCACCATTTCCACCTGTACGACGACGTCAAGCCGGCGCTGCGTGAGCTGGATGGGGCGGGATACCGCATCGGGTTGATCTCGAATTCCCACCGGTGTCTGGCCTCGTTCCAGCAGCACTTCGATCTGCACGGGATGATTGCCGCTGCGGTCTCCTCGTCGGCTCACGGCTATCTGAAGCCGCACCCCAGCATCTTCGAGGCGGCCCTCACGCTCGCCGGGGTCAGGGCCGAGCAGGCGGTGATGGTTGGCGACAGCCTGCGGCACGACATCGAGGGGGCGCGGCGTGTGGGCATGCGAGGGGTGCTCGTGCGCCGGTCCGGCAGCGGCGGCGTCGAACCGCCGCCCGGCGTGCCCGTCATCTCCGACCTGGCGGGACTGCGGGCACTGCTATGAGCCTGGCCCCACTCGCCCCACTCGCCCGACTCGCCCCACTCGCCCCAC
>VFZH01000048.1 GCA_016871255.1 Acidimicrobiia bacterium
AGGGCCAGGGCCAGTATCACCAGGACGTCGCGCAGCTCGCCCCAGCCCGGCTCCTCGGACCGGGCCACCTGGATCGTCACGCGCCGCTCCCCGATTCGCGACGGCGCGCTCAGGAGCCGGAACCGGCCGACGGGCGTGGGCAGCGTTCGGAGCGTCGTGGCCGGCTGCTCGACGAGCGTGGTGCTCTCGGGCATCGGCAGCCGCCGGGCCAGCGGCGACCGGTAGATCAGCGCGCCGTCATCGGCGCCCCAGACCTGGAGCCACGGGCTGTCGTTGACGCCATCGCCCGTGTCGCCTTCGAACCAGGAGAGGGTGCCGTCGGACTGCTGTTCGGACATCTCCGCGGCCCATTGGAAGTCGCCGCGCAGTCGATCGTTGAGGGCCGTGGAGAGGTTGGTGCGCACGACCACGTAGATGCTGCCCGCGTAGACGGCGAGCACGGCGACCAGCGCGCACGTGTGCCACAGCGCAAGCCTGAGCCGAAGGCTGCGACTCCGCCACCACTGCCTCATGGCACTCCTTCCCGGACGACGAAACCGACGCCCCGCACGGTGTGGATCAGCTTCACCGCGTACGGGTCGTCGATCTTCCGCCGCAGACGCGCGATGTGCACGTCGATGACGTTGTCGAGCGTGATGCTGCGCGCGCTCTCCTTCCAGACCTCGCTGACGAGCGTCGCACGCGACACCACTTCGCCCTCGTGCGCCAGCAGGCACTCCAGCACGGCGAACTCCCGTGGCGTCAGCTCGACGTTCTGGCCGGCGCGCGTGACCACCCGCGTCAGCAGATCCATCTCGAGGTCACTCACGGCGCGGCGCGTGGGCCGTAGCAACCGCCCGCGTCTGAGCAGCGCCCGCATCCGCGCCAGCAGCTCGTCGAAGGCGAACGGCTTCACCAGGTAGTCGTCCGCCCCGCGATCGAGGCCGGTCACGCGGTCGCCGAGCGTGTCGCGGGCGGTGAGGACCAGCACCGGGGTCCGGCGGCCGTTGCCGCGCATCTCGCTCAGGAGGTCGAGGCCGTCGCCGTCCGGCAGCATCAGATCGAGCAGCACGATGTCGACGTCGCCCTCCTCCACGCGCGCGGAGGCGTCCCGGCGCGTCGCGCGGACTTCGACGTCGTACCCCTCGGTTTCCAGCCCTTCCTTGAGGGCATCCGCCACCTTCTGTTCGTCTTCGACGACGAGCACTCGCATGTCTGTCCCGGCCGGCTGGCACACCCGAACTGCCGCAGCGGTCCTGTCGAATGATACCGTCTAGCCGGGACCGGAAGAGGGAGGAGCCACCGTTGATATCCGATCGCTGCGCCCGCCGGGTTTCGCCTCCGCGTGTGGTCGCCATCGAAGACCTGCGGCGCCTGGCCCGGGCGCACCTGCCGCGCGTGGTGTTCGACTACATCGACGGCGGTGCGGAGGGTGAAGTCACACTGGCCGGGAACCGGCACGTGTTCGATCACGTGACGTTCAGGCCGAGACACGCCGTGGCCGTACCGGCGGTGGATCCTGCCCGAACGGTGCTCGGAACCCGCCTCGCCCTGCCGATCCTGCTGGCGCCGGTCGGCAGCAGCCGGCTGTTCCATCCCCGGGGCGAAGAAGTGGCCGCCCGGGAGGCCGGGCGCGCAGGCACGGCCTACATCCTCTCCACACTGTCCGGCTGCCGGCTCGAAGACGTGAAGGCCGGCTCGGCCGGACCGGTCTGGTACCAGCTCTATCTCGCCGGTGGTCGCGACGTGGCGCGGTCCACCATCGCCCGTGCCGCCGCCGCAGGCTGCGGCGCGCTGGTCGTCACCATCGACACGCCGGTGGCCGGTCTGCGAGAGCGCGATGTCCGGAACGGCAGCCTGCCGCTCCTCAGCGGGCACCTCGGACGGATGCTGCCCTTCCTGCCGCAGGTCCTCGCGAGGCCGCGCTGGCTGCTCGCGTTCCTCCGCGACGGCGGCCTCATGCGCTTTCCCAACATCGAACTGCCCGGCGTGGGGCCGATGCCGTACGCCGACGTCAGCGTGGCGCTCGAGCAGGCCACGGTGACATGGGACGACTTCGGCTGGATCAGGCGGGCGTGGCCCGGGCCGCTGGTCGTCAAGGGCGTGCTCACCGCGCACGACGCGCGGCGGGCGATGGAGGAAGGCGCGCAGGCGATCGTGGTCTCCAACCACGGGGCGCGACAACTCGACGGGGTCGCGCCGACGCTCCGCGCCCTGCCCGAGGTCGCCGCCGCCGTGGGCGGCCGTGTCGAGATCCTGCTCGATGGCGGCGTGCGGCGCGGGAGCGACGTGGTCAAGGCGCTGTGCCTGGGCGCCAGGGCCGTGCTGATCGGGCGCGCCTACGCGTACGGACTGGGAGCCGCCGGCGGGGCGGGCGTGGCACGGGCAATCGACATCCTCCGCACGGACCTCGTCCGCACGATGAAGCTGCTCGGCTGTCCGTCACTCGATGCGCTCGATTGCTCCTGGGTGGACATCCCGGCGGATTGGGCTGACCGGGCCACCTGACCGCCTTCGCCAAGGCTACGGCGGGTCCGCGAGCGGGAACAGCGCGAGGAGCAGCCGATCCGCCGCGCGCCAGGTCCACTCCGGCCCCTGCTCGCCTTCGAACACCAGCACTGTGCCCGAGGCGAAAGCGACGCGCCCGTCACCCGCCGTCAGCTCGCCGCCGCCCCGCAGCACGATCGCGTACTGCCGCGCGTGCGGCGCCCGTGCGACCTCTTCCTCGCCCATTCGCAGGAACCGCATGCCTGCCACACGGCTCACCTCGGCACTCGGCCTGTCGAACGGCGTCGCCCGCATCCGTCCGGTCGCATCGACCGACACGCGCGTGACGCTGACGGTGCCGCCGTCCGCGACGCCCACGCAGTACTGGCTGTCACGACAGGCTTCGGGCGCCTCCTGCAGCACCTGGGCGGACGTGCGCGTCACCTCCCCGACCGGATGATTGCGATGGCCTTTCCCGATCGAGTCCCCTGGATAGAGGATGTTGCCGGGCCCGACCCGCACCCGCCGGCCGCCGGTCACCTCGATGTCGATCGCCCCGGTCAGCGTGAGGGAGAACTTCGGCTGCGGCGTCGGGTGCCACTCGCCGAAGTCGTCCGGGCTCATCCGCTGGAAGGTCAGGCCGACCGCCGGCATCGTCGCGGACGTCTCCCCGCCCCCGGCAGCCGGTGTCATCGCGAGCGGCGTCTCCCGGACGGCGGCCTCGCCGAACGGTTCGGTGTAGAGCTCCGTGAACAGCAGCGGCGCCGGCGAGGGCTGTCCGAGCACACCGGAGCCGGAGACGCCGGACAGCAGCACGGCTGCTGTACAGATCGACGCTCGCATTACTGCCCACCTCCCTCTCCGGGCTTCAGGCGGAACCGCTGCACCCGCCAGTTCAGCAGCTCCCCCGTCCAGATCTCGTGCTCCGACACGCACGCCAGGCTGTGGAGCCAGCCGAACTGCCCCGGCCGCCTGCCCGCGCTCCCGAAGCGGCCGAGCAGCGTCCCGTCGAGCGTGAACTTCTGCACCTGGCCCGGAAACATGTCCTGCACGAAGAGGTACTGTTCGGGCCCAGGCGTGATGCAGAGCGTATTCGGCCAGAGACTCTCCCACTGGTCGTCGGGCGTGCCACCCGCCGGCAGCGTCCCATCGGAGAACCACGGGCCATGCGTGTGGAAGTTGTAGTGGGAGCCGAAGGCCGGGATCGGCGGACGGTAGTTCCGGGGCATCGGCGGCTCGTACCGGATCTCGCGCACGTAGTTCAGGTCGTTGTCCAGCACCTGCACGCGGTGGTTGCTGCGGTCGGCCACGTACACGTGGCCCCGGTCGTCCACGGCGATCGCGTGCGGCTGGTTGAACTGGCCCGGACCAGCCGCCTTGCGGTCCCCGACCATCTTCACGATGTGCCCGTCACGGTCGAACTTGTGCACGTTGGAGTTGATGTAGCCGTCGCTGACGAAGATGTTGCCGTCCCGATCGAATGCCACATCGGTCGGCTCGAAGAAGTAGCCCGGCCTCGCGAGCGAGATCGGAGCGTCCGCGGGAATCGGCGGCCGGCGCAGCCGCTCGAGCACGGCCTCATCCCGGCGGCCCAGCGTCAGCAGCAGCCGCTGATCCGGACCGAGCTTGACGACGAGGTCCGAGCCGTTGTCGACGAGCCAGATATTGTCGTCGCGGTCGATCCGCACGGAATGGGCCCACGCCTTCGAGTACAGGTTGCGGCCGACCTCCCGGATGAAGCGGCCGTCGGCGCCGAACTCGAAGAGCTGCGCGCGCTCCCCGGACAGGATCGAGCCACCGAACCCGCCGGTGCGCGTGTACACGAACACGTGCCGCTTCGAGTTGAGCGCCACGCCGACGACCTCGCCGAAGTAGAGGTCCTCCGGGAGCACCAGCGGCTCGCTCACCTCGAAGGCCAGCTCCGGCACCGCCCGGTCCTGACTCCACACCGCCGCGCTGCACGCCGCCGCCAGCACTGCCGCCGCAACTGCCGATCGTGTCATGGCTGCCTCCCTCGGCTCCGAAGACGGCCACTATACCGCCCTGCACCGTGACCCGCGCGGCTCCGTGCTACCATGCGCGCCATTGCCGGGCGCCGGACGCGCGGCATCGAATCGGGACACGCGGCTGTCTGTGGAGGAGCTATGGCCAGAAAGGCTGTCGTTATCGTCGCCCTCGCCGCGCTGATGGCGGGTGCCGGGCTCGGATGGACCTACTCGAGAGCGTCAGCGGCGGAGACCGCCCTGACGACGCAGGACTACATCGACATCCACAACCTGTACGGAACGTACACACGGTTCACGGACATGGGCGGCGCGGGTGACGGCAGCGACTACGCCTCCCTCTTCACCGAAGACGGCGAGTTCAACAACGCGAAGGGGCGCGACGCGCTCAGGAAGATGATCAAGGGGTTCCACGACCGGCTGCAGAAGAACGGCTGGTCGTCGCGGCACACCTACACCGGCCTCGTGATCACGCCGACACCGGAGGGCGCCAAGGGGTCCGTCTACCTGCTGACCTTCAACGTCACCGCCAAGCCACCCTTCGTGGACCACTCGGGCGTGTACGAGGACTGGCTGGTCAAGACCGGCGGCGGCTGGAAGTACAAGAAGCGCATCTACCGGTCGAGCGAGTCGTTCAAGCCGAGCATGCGGCAGGGCATGGATGAGATCTGGGCGGGGCGGTGACGATTGCGGATTGGGGATTGAGGATTGGAGATTGTATTGGCGATTGGGGATTGGGGATTGGGGATTGCATTGGTGATTGGTGATTGGTGATTGGTGATTGGTGATTGTCGCCATCGCGGTCGTACTGCTTGGCTGCCTGGCCCTCTCGCCCGGGGTGAGCGCCGGCCAAGTCGATGACGTGCCGTCGCGGGGCGGCACGTCCCCTCCCGCCATCTTCACCGCCGCGCTCCACGGCGACCTCGACGCGCTCACGGCGCTGATCGCCGCTGGAGCCGGGGTCGACGAACGCGGGCCCGGGGGCGCCACCCCCCTGATGGCGGCGGCCCAGGAAGGGCGTCCCGAGGTCCTGCGCGTGCTCCTCGAGGCCGACGCCGGGATCGAGGCTCGTGACGACGAGGGGATCACGTCGCTGATGGTGGCCGCGTCGGCCGGCCGCCTGGACAACGTCCGCCTGCTGCTCGCACACGGCGCCAACCCGAACGCCGCAATGCCGGACGGCACGACGGCGCTGCTGGCCGCCGCCTACGGAGGCAACAACGAGGTCGTCGGGCTCCTGCTCGACGGCAAGGCGGCTGTCAGCGTCACCGACGGCGGCGGGCGGACCCCGCTCATCGGCGCCGCGTTCAGCGGCAACATCGGGATCATGGACCGGCTGCTCGCCGCGGGAGCAACGGTCGATGCGGCCGATCGCGACGGCCTGACGGCGCTGACCTACGCCGCCGGTCTCGGCCACCTCGACGCGGCCGCCTGGCTGGTGGAACGGGGTGCGCGCACGGGACGCGACGACCTGCTCGTGACGGCGGCGTTCGCCGGACGTGCCGAACTCGTGTCCCGCCTGCTCGACGCGGGTCTTCCGATCGACGCCCGCGATCGGCAGGGCCGGACGGCGCTGATGGGTGCGGCGGCCAGCGGGGACCTGACGTTCGTGCGGTCGCTGCTCGAACGACGGGCCGACCCGGGCCTCTACGACGAGGACGAGCGCAGCGCGCTCACGTGGGCCGTCCGCGAGGGTCACCCGGACGTCGCCTCCGCGCTCGAAGCCGTCGGCGCCCGATAGCGCCCCCTACCCCCTCGTTTCCCCCCCTCGTTTCCCCTCGTTTCTCGGCTTGAAAACTCGGCCGCTTTCGGTTAGCGTCTGGTTCCAACTCGGCCGTTCGGCAATTCGCCTGGGCCGGTTGGGGGCCTTGGTTGAAGCGCAGATTCTAATGGGAGGGTGTATGAAGGTTTCCTTCGTCGTTCTTGGGGTCCTAGCGGCCCTTCTCGGCGGTGCGGGCCCATCCGTGGCGCAGACGACATCCGGCAGCATCGCCGGCGTTGTGCGTGACACCACCGGGGCCGTGCTGCCGGGCGTCACGGTCGAAGCCGCCAGTCCGGCGCTGATCGAACGGTCGAAGAGCGCCGTCACGGATTCCGAGGGTCTGTACCGGATCGTGGACCTCCGTCCCGGCACGTACACCGTCACGTTCACGCTGTCCGGCTTCAGCACGGTCCGGCGCGAGGGGCTGGTGCTGAACGCCGGGTTCGCGGCACCGCTCAACGCGGAGATGCCGCTCGGGAGCCTCGAAGAGACCGTGACGGTGACCGGCGCCAGCCCCGTGGTGGACACGCAGAACGTGCGGTCCCAGAGCGTCCTGACGCGCGAGATGCTGGACACGCTGCCGACGGCCAAGAACTTCCAGGCCTTCAACGCGCTGACGCTCGGCGCCACCTCCTTCTCCGGCCGTGAGGTGGGCGGGGATCGGGGCGAGTCGCTGTTCGGCCTCTCGATTCACGGCGCCGGCGCTGGCCTCCCGATGATGGACGGCATGACGTTCGGCGGCGTCTACGGCTCGGTGCACCGCTTCGCCGTCAACAACCTGGCCGTCCAGGAAGCGGTCATGGAAACCAACGGTGCAGCCCAGAGCGACAGCGGCGGCCTGAACGTCAACATCGTCCTGAAGGATGGCGGCAATCTCTTCTCGAGCGCGTTCGAGACGGAAGGCACCGGCAAGGCCCTGCAGAGTTCGAACCTGAACGACGAACTGCGCGGTCGAGGGCTGCTGCAGCCGAACCGGACCAGGGGCATCTACGAGACGGCGTTCGTCGTGGGCGGCCCGGTGATAAGGGACAAGCTGTGGTTCCTGACCGCGCACCGCTGGCAGGGCGCCAAGACGGAGATCGCCGGCGTCTACTTCAACAAGCTGCAGGGAACGCTGTTCTACGAGCAAGACCTGACCCGGCCGGCCTTCTCGGACAACAACACCCGCGACAACCTCGTGAGGCTGACGTGGCAGGCGACGGCCAGGAACAAGATCAGCGCCCTGGCCGACATTCAGCGTTGGTGCTGGTGCTACTACTACATCGACCAGAGCCGCGTGGGCTTTGCCGACCAGAGCCGCGGGTTCCACGTGCCCGAGTCGACGTACCACATGGACATCGACCCGAATAACGTCTTCCAGCTCAGCTGGACGTTCCCGGCGACGAGCCGGCTGCTGATCGAGGCCGGCTGGGGCGAACGGAACGATCGCGACGTCAAGCGGGTGCCGGACGAAACCGGCGTGCCGGACCCGGCCGGCATCGTGGCCCGCCCGGTGCTCGAGCTGTCTACCGGGATCGCGTACGGGTCCATGTTCGCCGGGTCGGCACAGTGGCTCGACGACTACGGTGATCAGTACAACAACCTGGCGATCACCACCCGCGCGGCCGTCTCCTACATCACCGGGGCGCACGCGCTCAAGGTCGGCTTCACGAACCTGTCAGGGGAGCGTCCGGCGGGCGGCAAGCCGCTCTACAACGTCGGGTACGCCTTCCGCAACCGGGTCCCGGTCGAGGTGAACCAGGTCGCGGGTCCCCACTACCAGCTGGCGAAGGTCAAGCTCGCGCTCGGCGTGTATGCGCAGGATCAGTGGACGCTGAAGCGGCTGACGATCAACCCGGGAGTGCGCTTCGACCACCTCAACATGTACCACCCGGAACAGACGAGGCCGGCCGGCGAGTTCACACCCGAGTTCCACTTCGATGCCGTCTACGACAAGCCGAACTGGAAGGACATCTCCCCGCGGGTGGGCGTGGCCTGGGACATGTTCGGTGACGCCACCACCGCACTCAAGGGCTCCGTGGGGCGGTACATCACCGTGACCTACTCGCCTGCCGTCTCCGCGAACACGAACCCGTCACGCGCCATCGCCGGCACGACCAGGCGCACCTGGAACGACTTCTTCTTCGGCCCGGGCGATCCGCGATCGGGGAACTACGTCCCCGACTGCGACCTGCACAGCAAGGCGGCGAACGCCGAATGCGGCGCGATGTCCGACCAGCGGTTCGGCACGCCAACGCCGGTGACCCGGTACGCCGATGACGTCGCGGTCGGGTGGGGCGCCCGGGCCTACAACTGGCAGAGCACCATCGCGGTGCAGCACCAGCTGGCGCCAGGAATCGGGCTGACGGCCAGCTACTTCCGCACGACGGCCCACAAGTTCAACGTGGCCGACAACCTGCTGGTCACGCCGCAGGACTTCGACTCCTTCTGCGTGACGGCGCCAAGCGATCCCCGGCTGAAGGGAGGGGGCGGCTACCAGGTGTGCGGCCTCTACGACGTGAAGCCGTCGAAGTTCGGCTTGAACGACACCATCATCTCTCAGGCCGACAACTTCGGAAGCCAGAGCCGCGCGTACAACGGCTTCGACGTGCAGTTGAACGCCAGGCTGGCCAACGGCGCCTCGCTGACGGGCGGCGTGAGTGCGGGCCGGACGGTGAGTGACACGTGCGACGTGGCCGACGTGCCGGGGCAGTTCTGCCGGAACACCGTGCCGTTCAGCGGCGACGCGCAGATCAAGATCAACGGGTCGTACCCGCTGCCCTGGGGCCTTCAGGCCAGCGCGGTGTTCCAGAACCTTCCCGGCGTCCCGCGGTCGGCGACGGCCATCTACACCAACGCGCAGATCGTGGCGTCCCTGGGACGGAACCTCGCGCAGTGCGGCACAGCGGCGGTCTGCAACGCGGTTCGAGCCGTGAGCATCGTCGAGCCGAACACGCTGTTCGAAAACCGGCAGACCCAGCTTGACGTCCGGCTGACCAGGGTGTTCCGCTTCGGGCGGGCACGGTTCAGCCCGCGGTTCGATGTGTACAACCTCTTCAACGGCGCCAACGTGCTGCGCCTGAACAACACGTTCGGCGCGGTCTGGCTGAGACCGCTCGACGTGCTGGGCGGCAGGCTCCTGAAGTTCGGCGGGCGCATCGACTTCTGATTCGGGTCAGAGCGGAGCCACCGGCAGGCAGCGGGCCTGCTGGTGGCTCCAGGACTCCTGACCTGTTGCGGTCCCTGCGGCGCCGACCGCCGTGGGAGGCCGGGCGCTACCGGCCGGCGTCGTTCTGCAGGAACAGCTTCCGGCCGTCCGGAAAGGTCACGTTCCGGCCGTTGGCGCGAAGGGATCCGTCCCTCGCGCGTGCGCCCTCAACGACAATCACGGTTCCCGGCATCAGGGAGTCCTCCGTCACCCCCCGCCTGAAGAGCACGTTCGGGCTGCCCCCCTCGATCTTCCACGCCTCGACGGCGCCGTCGGCGCCCTTCACGTCGATGTGGATCCAGGCGTGCGGGTTGATCCACTCCACCTTCGTGATGACACCCGTCAGCTCCACCGGCTTGTTGGCGTCGAACTCCGCGGCGGAGGAATGATGGGCTGCCGCCTGCGGGGACAGCCAGAGCAGCAGCGCCACACAGGCGAGCCGATCGCAAGAGCCCCGCGGGACGGCAGTCACGGCTTGACCTTCTCCTTCTCGGCTTCCGCCTCCGCCGCGCGGTGCCCGCCCAGGATGCCCGGGATGGATTCGTTGCCCTCGTGGCAGGCGAACTCGAAGATGCGCTCGTCGGTCCGGTGCATCGGAATCACGGCCGTCCACGGGCGCGTGTAGGTCTCCGGATCGTCGACGGTGAAGCGGTAGTCGATGGTGTCCGGAGCGACCCGGGTGAACCGCTCGACCAGCCGCAGCGTGCCGGCGCTCTCGAAGAACCCGTGCGATCGGCTCTTCGGCGAGAAGTTCGTCGTCTCGACCACGAGCGTGTCACCCTCCCACCGGCCCCTGGAGTCGCCCATCCACTGGCGGATGGCGGGGTGCAGGTGCGGCCGGCCATCCACCGGGATGATCCGCACGTCGTGAATCATCTCGATGAGGATCGCGACCTGCCCCGGCGTCTGCACGATCTGGTAGTTGTGGTTGTAGAAGCCCGGAATCATCGCCCCGGGCAGTCCTCTCGTGATGCATCGCTCGAAGAGCGTACGGTCCTCCCACGAGTCGGCCGGGCCGCGACCCGCCCGTGAGGCCAGGATCGCCTCCACCGCCTTCGGCGTGAGCGGCGGCACGCGCCCGTCCGGCGGATCGACGATCAGCGACGTCCGGTTGCCGCTGACCGTGCTGCCCATCTCCCACCAGAACTGGTTGTAGGTGCCCGGGTTGCCCGGGGCCGGCGCCCGATCGTTGCGGGACGTAACTTCTTCGTCGACGATCGCCGCTTCGATGTCGGTCAGCGTCTCTCGATGGGCCAGGTGGGCCGGGCGCTGCAGGGGGGTCGTCGTCCGGTTCGTCCAGAGCCCCTGGAGGTCCGGATCGCCCCACGGGGTCCTGGGCGCCGTCCAGGCGCCGGCAGGCGTGTCGCCACCCGGCGCGGCCGCGTCCGGTGACTGGGCGGCGGCGGCGCCCGCCAGGCACGCGAACAGCAGGATAAGGCCGGCGCGACGCGACGTGATCAGGAAGGACATCACAGCCAGCGGCGATCGCCCGGCGTCATTCTAGCGCGGCGCGCCCTTCTTCAGGTGTCCGTACATCAGCTCCTCGACGAACTCGACGCACTTGAACTCGAGCAGCTGCACGTCCGGCTCCAGGCGGCGATACAGGGGCATGACGATCGTCCACGGCCGGGTGAACACCTTCGGGTCCTCGATGGTGGCCTCGTATTGGATCGCGTCCGGGCCCGTGCGCGTGTACCGCTCGACCACGCGCAGCGCCTCGCTGTGAAAGTTGCCGGCCCGATCGAACCACGTCCGGTCCGTGAATCCTCTCACGTCCACGACGAGCGTTTCGCCCTCCCAGCGTCCCTGCGACCAGCCCATCCAGGCATCGGCTGGCGGGTCGCCGGCGCCGGTCATGGCGATGGTGCGGACCGCGCTCGCGTATTCGTAGGCGACGATGATGGTGTCCGCCCCCTGAATGATCCGAAACGGGAACGGCATATAGGTGGCGCGCGGAACACCCGGAAGGTAGCACCGGACCTCCGGGTCCAGGGCCAGCCAGTTCTGCCGATGCTCCTGCCGCTTCGCAAGCGCCCAGGGCTGGTAGGGAATCTCGCCGCCCTTCACGACGCCCTGGCCGGCGGGCACGGCACCGGCCGCACCCAGCGGCACGAGCGGACCGGGCCGGGCGGCGTGGGGCTCCAGGTCCCAGTTGGCGGTGTTGATCGCCTGCCAGATCCCGTCGAGGCTCGGCTTCCCATCGGCCGTCCTGGGCGCGCGGTAGGACGGCGACTGTGCGCCCGCTTCGGCACCGAGCACGGCGAGGAGTACCGGTACGAACACCGCGCGAGATAGACGCATGTGAAACAGGCCTCCCGGATCCGGCCGAGCCGAGCCCGCGGCGCTGCGTCAGCTCAGGCCGATCATGCGCGCGGACACCGCGACCGTCGTCCACAGCGCGATCGAGACCGACAGGCCGTCCGGTGAAAGACCAGCGGGTTGACCGTGATCGACGAGCGGATCGCAATGCTGCTCTGCGGCCCGTCCATCCACAGGATCCACTCCGGCGAACCCATCCGTCAGGCGCACTCGGCCTCGGGAGGTCAGGCGCCGCAGCGATCGGTCACGTCGCGGTACTTGTCGTGGCAGTCGAAGCAGGCGGTCGCGACGGTGTCGGTCGCCATCGTCGCCGCGTCGCGATCCTTCTTCCGCGCCGCCGCCAGCATCTCGAGTGCGGCGGTGCGCAGCCCTTCGGCGAACTTCTTGTAGTCGTCGTTGTTGACGGGCACCGGCTTGCCGTTCTCGCACATCCGTCCGGGAACGGTGATCAGCGTCGTGGCTTCGGCCAGCGCCACCGCCGCGTTCTCGACAATCATCCACCCGGTGTACACGCCGCCGTAGCTGGCGGACGCTCCACCGCCGGATCCCCGCTTTCCGAACGTCTCCGGATCGTTCGACTGCACGTCGAACAGCAGGTTCGAGTTCGGGAAGAGAATGCCGCGCATGACCTGGTTCAGGTTGCCGTCCGCCCGCGGCGCCGGCGCCTGCGCCATCACGATGCCGCCAAGCGCGAGCAGGGCGGCGCACAGTCCCCAGAAACGCATAGTGCCTCCAGACGTCGAATGCCGGCCCGTCCGATCCAGCCGGGCACGGCGATTATACCCACCGGTCCCGGACGCGAGCCCTGCTGGCATCATGCCTCAGCGCCTCGACCTGCCATCCTTAAGTTTCGGACAGGTCCGTCCGCCCGCGGCTAGCGGTCGAGCTGAAACGCGCGGTGCACCGCGCGCACGGCGTTCGGGGCGTCGTCTTCCGTGACGACCAGCGAGATGTTGCGTTCGGAGGACCCCTGCGACACGGCGATGACGTTGATGCCTTCCGCGGCGAGCGATCCGAACACGGCGGCCGCAATCCCCGGTGTCCCGCGCATCCGGTCGCCCACGGCGGCCACGATCGCCACCGCCTGCTCCGTGATCTCCTCGATGTGTCCCCGCATCCGCTCGATCTCCAGCGCCCTGCGCAGGGCGCGGACGACGGCCGGCGCGTCGTTCCGGCTGATCGCGAAGCAGATGTTGTTCTCTGACGACGCCTGCGAAATCATCAGCACGTTGACCTGCGCGTCGGCCACGCACTCGAACGTCTTCGCGACGATGGTCGGAATGCCCTGCATGCCGGTGCCGCTGATGGCGACCAGCATCACGTTGCGGACCGACGTGACCGCCTTCACCCCGCGGGCGGCCGGGTCCCCTTCGGCGCTCACGCGCGTCCCGCGTCGGTCGGGGTGGAAGCTGTTGAGGATCCGCACCGGGATCCGCTGCCGGGCCGCGGGCAGGATCGTCTTGTAGTGCAGCACCTTGGCGCCGTAGTAGGCGAGCTCGGACGCCTCGCTGTACGACATCTCGCGCAACGTGCGCGCCTCGGGCACCTCCGCCGGGTTGGCGGTCATCACGCCGTCCACGTCGGTCCAGATCCACACCTCGTCGGCGTCGAGCGCTGCGGCCAGAATCGACGCGGAGAAGTCCGACCCGCCGCGGCCGAGCGTCGTGGTCACCCCCTCGGGTGTGGCCCCGAGGAACCCGGTGACAACGGGCACCGCCCCGCGCCCGACCACCGGCCCGAGCCGATCCTGCGCCTTCACGCGCGTCTCGTCCGCCAGCGGCTCGGCCGCCCCGAACTGGTCGGTCGTGACGATCACGTCGGTGGCATCCACCGCCTCCGCGTCCACACCGGCCGCCGCGATCACCGCCGCGAGCAGCGGCGCCGACAGCCGTTCACCGGTGCCGGAGATCGCATCCAGCAGGCGTGGGGTCAGGTCGCGCACCATCGACAGCCCGAAGCAGAGCTTGTCCGTCGCCTCGAGCCGTTCGGCCACGGCCGCCACGGCCTCGTCGCGCCGCGGCGTCCCCCCGAGGAGCGCGTCCGCCACGGCCGTGTGTCGATCCAGCAGCTCCTGCCGGACCTGTTCGCGCCACTGTCCGGAGGCCGCGGCCTGCGCCGCGTCGATCAGCAGGTTGGTCACGCCGCTCATGGCGGACGTCACCACGACGACCCTGTGTCCCTCGCGAACGCTGCGAACAACGAGCTGCGCGGCCTGGGCGATCCGTTCGGCCGAGCCAACGGACGTGCCGCCGAATTTCATGACGATGAGCATGGGAAGAGTCGGGATGCGCGCACGCATGCGCCAGGCCCGGGTCCGTGACGGCGGGCAGGCGCGACGACGGCCTAGCCTCCGGTGCGACCGCCTTCCTGGAGCACCTCGGTCAGCGTCACCGGCTGCGAGGCGAACAGCGCCCGGCCGGCCTCGACGGCCGCCGAGGCGGCCGGCGCCTGCGCGTCCAGACGCGGGGCCGGGACGGTCAGGCCAACGGCCGCCGCCAGCAACGCCAGCACCAGGCCGAGCACGAAGCGGGCGTAAGGACAGCAGTGCAGAGGCATGCGCGATCGGATAACACGTGATTATCGGTCACGGAGCCGGCCGAACTCAACCGGCGCGGGAGCGTCAGTCCAGCGGAGCGGGCAGACGGGACTCGCCACCCATGAGCCATGCGTCGATGCCGCGAGCGGCGCTGCGCCCTTCGGCGATGGCCCAGACAATCAGGCTCTGCCCCCGCCGCATGTCGCCGGCCGTGAACACGCCGTCCACGCTGGTCATCCAGCGGGCATCACGCCAGACCGTCCCGCGCTCGGTCAGGCGGATCCCCACTTCGTCGATCAGCGGGCCGCGCTCGGGACCGACGAACCCCATGGCCAGCAGGACCAGGCCTGCCGGGATCTCGAACGAGGAGCCGGACACCGGCACGACGTCCATCCGTCCATCCCGCCGCTCCACGGTGACTTTGACCGCCTGCAGCGACCGCACGCGGCCGGACGCGTCGCCGAGGAACCGCTCGGTGGACACGGCGTAGAGGCGTTCGCCGCCCTCCTCGTGCGCCGGGGAGACACGGTAGATGTTGGGCCACTGCGGCCACGGGTTGTCGGCGGCGCGGGTCTCCGGCGGCTTCGGCAGCAGCTCGAGCTGGTGGACCGAGCGTGCCCCCTGCCGGTGGGCCGTGCCGAGGCAGTCGGCGCCGGTGTCGCCGCCGCCGATGATCACGACGTCGCGACCCGCCGCGGTGATGAACGCCTCGTCCGGAATCGAGTCCCCTTCGCAGCGTCTGTTCTGGAGCGTCAGGTACTCCATCGCAAAGTGGATGCCGGCCAGCTCGCGGCCGGGGATCTTCAGGTCCCGCGGCGCACCGGCGCCTGCGGCCAGCAGCACGGCGTCGTGCTCGTGTCTCAGGCGGCTGAGCGGCACGCCGCTGCCCACGTCCGCGCCGGGGCGGAACACGACGCCCTCGTCCGCCATCAGCGCGAGCCGCCGGTCGAGCACGCGCTTCTCCATCTTGAACTCGGGAATGCCGTACCGCAGCAGACCGCCGATGCGATCCGAGCGCTCGAAGACCGTCACCGTGTGCCCGGCGCGATTCAGCTGATCCGCCGCCGCCAGGCCCGCCGGCCCGGAGCCGACCACGGCTACGCGCCTGCCGGTGCGGAACGAAGGCGGCGCGGGGGCGACCCAGCCTTCGTCGTACGCCCGATCGATGATCGACACCTCGAGCGCCTTGATCGTGACCGGGTCGTCGTTGATGCCGAGCACGCACGCGCCTTCGCAGGGGGCCGGACAGAGCCGCCCGGTGAACTCGGGGAAGTTGTTCGTGGCGTGCAGCCGCTCGAGCGCCGCCTCCGGGTGTCCCCGGTAGACCTGGTCGTTCCAGTCGGGAATCAGGTTGCCGAGCGGGCAGCCCTGATGGCAGAAGGGGATCCCGCAGTCCATGCAGCGGGCGCCCTGATCGCGGAGGGCCGCCTCGGGGAACGGCAGGTAGGTCTCGCGCCAGTCGTGGACGCGTTCCTCCACCGGCCTCATGGGGTGTTTCCGGCGGCGGATTTCGACGAAGCCGGTCGGCCTACCCATGCACCGCCTCCGCCGTCTCGCCCTCGACCCCCGACCCGAGCAGCTCCTCGAAGGTCGGCTCACGGTTCTCCGCGCGCGCGCGCGCCTCGGCCGCGAGGGCGCGTTTGTACTCGCGCGGCATCACCTTGACCATGCGACGGGTCACCGACGCCCAGTCGGCGAGCAGGCGCTCTGCCCAGGCGCTCCCGGTCAGCGCCACGTGCTGCTCCACCAGGCCGCGAACAGTCGCCTCGTCCCCGGCGTCCAGCATCTCCAGGTCCACCATCTCGCGGTTGCAGCGCCCCGCGAAGCGGCCGTGGGCATCGAACACGTACGCGATGCCGCCGCTCATGCCGGCCGCGAAGTTGCGGCCCACCTCGCCCAGCACCACGGCGATGCCGCCGGTCATGTACTCGCAGCCGTGGTCGCCGACGCCTTCCACGACGACCCGCGCGCCGCTGTTGCGCACGCAGAAGCGCTCGCCGGCGATGCCGCGCACGAACGCTTCCCCCGACGTGGCGCCATAGAGCGCCACGTTGCCGATGATGATGTTCTCCTCGGGCGTGAACGTGGCCGCGGCCGGCGGAAACACCACCAGGCGCCCGCCGGACAGCCCCTTGCCGAAGTAGTCGTTCGCGTCCCCGTCGAGCGTGAGCGTCATGCCCCGCGGCACGAAGGCCCCGAAGCTCTGGCCCGCCGAGCCGGTGAAGCGGAGCTGGATCGTGTCGTCCGGCAGCCCGTCACTGCCGTATCGCCGCGTCAGCTCCGACCCCAGCATCGTCCCCACCGTGCGGTTCGAGTTGCGGATGGGCAGCGACACGTCCACCGGCCGGCCGTACTCCAGCGCCTCGGCACACCGTGCGATCAGCCCATGGTCGAGCGCCTTGTCGAGCCCGTGATCCTGCGCGGACACCTGGCGCCGCGGCACCTCGGGCGGCATGTCCGGCGGCGCGAGGATGCGCGACAGATCGACGCCCTGGGCCTTCCAGTGTTCCACCGCCGGGGCCACGTCCAGGCAGTCCACGCGTCCCACCATCTCCTCGATCGTCCGGAACCCCAGCGACGCCATGAGCTCGCGGACCTCTTCCGCGATGAACCGGAAGAAGTTCTCGACGAACTCGGGTTTGCCGGTGAACCTCGCCCGCAGCGCCGGATCCTGCGTGGCCACGCCGACCGGGCACGTGTTGAGGTGGCACACGCGCATCATCACGCAGCCCATCACGACGAGGGGGGCAGTGGCGAAGCCGAACTCCTCGGCGCCCATCAGCGCGGCGATCACGACGTCGCGCCCGGTCTTCATCTGCCCGTCGACCTGCACGACGATCCGATCGCGGAGGCGGTTGAGGACGAGCACCTGCTGCGTCTCGGCCAGGCCGAGCTCCCAGGGCACGCCGGCGTGCTTGATGCTGGTCAGCGGCGAGGCGCCGGTGCCGCCGTCGTGGCCCGAGATCAGCACGACGTCGGAATGCGCCTTGGCAACGCCGGCGGCGACCGTGCCGACGCCCATTTCGGCCACCAGCTTCACGTGGATCCGCGCACGCGGGTTGGCATTCTTCAGGTCGTAGATGAGCTGCGCCAGGTCCTCGATCGAGTAGATGTCGTGGTGCGGCGGCGGCGAGATCAGCCCCACCCCGGGCGTGGCGAACCGCACCTTCGCAATCCACGGATAGACCTTGTGGCCGGGCAGTTGGCCGCCTTCGCCCGGCTTGGCGCCCTGCGCCATCTTGATCTGCAGGTCGTCCGCGTTGACCAGGTACTCGCTCGTGACGCCGAAGCGCCCCGAGGCCACCTGCTTGACCGCGCTGCGGCGCCAGTCGCCGTTCTCGTCGCGGACGTAGCGCGCCGGATCTTCGCCGCCTTCACCCGTGTTCGACTTGCCACCGAGGCGGTTCATCGCGATGGCGAGCGTTTCGTGCGCCTCCTGGCTGATCGACCCGTACGACATGGCCCCGGTGGCGAAGCGGCGGAAGATCGCCTCGACCGGCTCCACCTCGTCGAGCGGGACCGGCGGCCCGGCCGCCTTGAACTGGAACAGCCCGCGCAGCGTCGCCAGCCGGCGGTTCTGCTCGTCCACGGTGTGCGTGTAGCGCTTGAAGATCGTGTACTGCCCGCTCCTCGTGGCGTGCTGGAGCGCGAACACCGTGTCCGGGTTGAACAGGTGGTACTCGCCGTCGCGCCGCCACTGGTACTCACCGCCCCAGTCCAGCTCGTCGGGCCCCGCCGGCTTCGGCCCGAACGCCTTCACGTGGCGCCGCCGGACCTCTTCGGCGATGACATCGATGCCGATGCCCCCGATCTGCGACGCCGTGTTCGTGAAGTACTGCTCGACGAACCACTCGTTCAGGCCGACCGCTTCGAAGATCTGCGCGCCGCAGTAGCTCTGCAGCGTGGAGATCCCCATCTTCGACATCACCTTCAGCACGCCCTTGTTGAGCGCCTTGATGTAGTTGGCGACCGCCTTCTTCTCCGTAACGCCCGTCAGGATCCCCTGCCGGATCATGTCGGCGAGCGTCTCGAAGCCCATGTAGGGGTTCACGACGCCCGCGCCGTAGCCGAGCAGCAGCGCCACGTGGTGCACCTCGCGCGCGTCGCCGGCTTCGACGACGAGCCCGCAGCGGGTGCGCGTGCCCTCGCGCACCAGGTGGTGGTGCACGCCGGACGTCGCCAGCAGGCTCGGGATCGCCGCCCGCGTGGCGTCGGCGTCACGGTCGGAGAGCAGCAGGATGTTGGCGCCGGCCGCCACCGCCTCGCTCGCCGCCTTGCACAGGCGGGTCATGGCGCGCTCGAGCCCCTCGCCCTCGGGCGACGGATCGAACAGCATCGGGATCGTCACCGACCGGAACGGCGAGTCGTCCGCCAGGTGGCGGAGCTTGGCCGTCTGCGTGTTGTCGATGATCGGGTACTCGATGCCGATCTGCTCGCACGAGCGCGGACCCGGGTCGAGCAGGTTGCGCTCCGGCCCGATGGTCGAGGCCATCGACGTGACCAGCTGCTCGCGGATGGCGTCGAGCGGCGGGTTGGTGACCTGCGCGAAGCACTGCTTGAAGTAGTCGAACAGCAGGCGCGGGCGATCCGACAGCACCGCCAGCGACGTGTCGGTGCCCATCGACCCGATCGCCTCTTCGCCCTGTCCGGCCATCGGCGCCAGCAGCAGCCGGAGATCCTCCTGCGTGTAGCCGAACGCCTGCTGGCGGACGTGAAGCGTGTCCGGATCGAGGTGCTCGGCCGGCGCCGCCGGCAGATCGTCGATGTCGACCAGGTGGGCCGCCAGCCACTCCGCGTACGGATGGGCGGCCGCCAGCTCGCTCTTGATCTCGTCGTCGGAGACGATGCGTCCCCGGGCGGTGTCGACGAGGAAGATGCGGCCCGGGTGCAGCCGTTCCTTGACGAGGACGTTCTCCGGGGCGATGTCGAGGACGCCGACCTCGGACGCCATCACCACCAGCCCGTCCTTGGTGACCACGTAGCGCGACGGGCGCAGGCCATTGCGGTCCAGCACGGCGCCGATGACAATCCCGTCGGTGAAGGCGATCGACGCCGGGCCGTCCCACGGCTCCATGAGCTGGGAGTGGAACTCGTAGAAGGCGCGCCGCTCGGGGCTCATCTCCTCGTGATTCGCCCACGGCTCCGGGATCATCATGAGCACCGCGTGCGGCAGCGACCGGCCCGACAGCGACAGGAACTCGAGCACGTTGTCGAAGGTGGCCGTGTCGGATCCGCCCTCGCGAATGACCGGCATCACCTTCTCCAGGCGATCGCCGAACAGCGGCGAGGCCAGCAGGCCCTGCCGCGCGCGCATCCAGTTGATGTTGCCGCGCAGCGTGTTGATCTCGCCGTTGTGGGCGATGTAGCGGTACGGGTGCGCAAGCGGCCAGGACGGGAACGTGTTGGTGCTGAACCGCTGGTGGACGAGCGCCAGGGCCGACTCGAGATCCGGGTCGGTCACGTCCGGGAACATCGAGGACAGCTGCGTCGCCGTCAGCATGCCCTTGTAGGTCAGGACGCGCGCCGACAGGCTGACCATGTAGAAGAAGCGTCGCGACGCACCGCTGATGTCGAGCCGATCGACGGCGTGGACGATCCGCTTGCGGATGACGTAGAGTTGGCGCTCGATGCGCAGCGCCGCCGCGTCCGCCCCCGGAGCATCCGGCAGGTCGTGCGGCACGCCGGGCAACCCGTCGAGACACCCGACGAAGAGCTGCCGGAACAGCGGCTCGACGGCGCGCGCCGACGCCCCCAGCTCGCGGTCGTCGGTGGGGACGTCGCGCCAGCCGAGCACGCGCGCCCCCTCTTCCTCCACGATCTGCCCGATGAGGTCTTCGACCAGCGTGCGATCCCGCCGGTCGTGCGGCATGAAGATGAGGCCCGCCCCGTACCGGCCCGGCGCCGGCAGGTCGACGCCCGCGACGCGGCGCAGGAACCGATCGGGCATCTGCACGAGAATGCCCGCGCCATCGCCCGTGTTCACCTCGCAGCCGCAGGCACCGCGGTGCTCCAGGTTCCGGAGGATCTGGAGCGCCTGCTCGACGAGCCCGTGCGATTGCCGGCCCGCCATGTCGACGATGAAGCCGACACCGCAGGCGTCGTGCTCGCGCGCGGGATCGAACAGCCCCTGACGGGGAGGGGTCTCGTGAGCACCAAACATGGAAGGTGATAGTTGTACTCTCCGCGCGGTCGTTCCGGAAATAGAATGATGACAACATCTCAATCCACTTTTCAGATTGATCAAGGTCATCCCATTCAATCCTCCGGCCCGAGGTCCCGGACCTGCGCTCCGCGCGGGAGCCTGATGGCGACGCTGGCTGCGCGGCTGTCGCTCGCCCTCCTGCTCGCGGCGCCAGGCACACCGGGAACTCCGGGCGTGCTGGCCGCGGCTCAGGAGCCGGAGGTCGGCCAGCCGGGCAAGGACGTGATCTGGGTGCCGACGCCGCCGGAGATGGCCGAGCGGATGCTGGATCTCGCCGGCGTGACGCCGCAGGACGTCGTGTTCGACCTCGGCTCGGGGGACGGGCGGCTGGTGATCGCCGCGGCGAAGCGTGGCGCACGCGCGGTGGGCGTGGAGTACGACGACCTGCTCGTGGCCGCGTCGCGGCGGGCAGCCGACCAGGCGGGTGTGGCGCACCTTGCCCGGTTCCAGCAGGGCGACATGTACGAGGCGGAGATCTCCGAGGCGACCGTGCTGGCGCTGTTCCTGCTGCCGAGCAATCTGGAGCGCCTGCGCGACAAGTTCCTCCAGTTGCCGCCCGGCTCGCGCATCGTCATCAACACCTACGAGATTCCCGACTGGGCGCCGGATGACGTGACCTGGATGGACTCGTGCGACGCCTGGTGCGCGGCGAAGCTCTGGATCGTGCCGGCTGCCGTGGCAGGAACGTGGCGAACGCCTGACGGGGAGCTGCGGCTCACGCAGCGCTTCCAGCAGGTACAAGGCACGCTCGGGACACGCGACGCCACGGCACCGCTCCGGGATGCGACGCTGCGCGGCGGTACGTTCTCGTTCGCAGCCGGCGACGCCGTCTACAGCGGTCAGGTGCGCGGGAACACGATCGAGGGCACGGTGACCGGGGACGGGCGGTCGCGTCCATGGACCGCGACCCGCATCGCTGGCGCCGCCGCGCGGTGAAACGCGGGCCGGTGTGAGTTCGTACGGAGACCCGCTCGGGCCCGTGTGAGGACCGGCTTCAGCCGGCCCGGATGCACCGGCGCCATGACGACCGCATGGTACAATGCCCTGTTCTCCCGGACGACGGGCCCCTAGCTCAGTGGTAGAGCACCTGACTTTTAATCAGGGTGTCCCGGGTTCGATCCCCGGGGGGCCCACATGCATTGATGATTGGGGATTGGGGATTGAGGATTGGGGATTGAGGATTGGGGATTGCGGATTGGGGATTGCGGATCGGAGATTGGCACGGCAGTGTGGACGCTGGCGCTCCACCAGGCAATCATCAATCCTGAATCGCCAATCAGGAACGAATCGTCAAACACCACTCGTCAATCATCATTGACCGGTCCCCATCGTCCAGAGGCCTAGGACGCGGCCCTTTCAAGGCTGAAACCCGGGTTCGAATCCCGGTGGGGACGCCACTCTACTTTTCCCTACCTTAGAAACCTCGAAGAGGCTGAAGGCCGAAGAGGTTACGGCGGTTCCAAATCCGTCTGGACCCCACGACAGTCCTTTGGGGAAAAGCGCCGTCTGGAGCTGCCGCCGATTGGCTGGGGATGCGTTCGCCCACAACGCGGCAGCGTTCCCCAAGACGTGCTCTGCGAATGCCAGGACGCCCTCAACGTCGAGATGCTCGTTTCGTGCCTCCGTTGCCGTCATCTCAGCTAGGGCGAGTTGCTCCCGGAGGCGATCGCGCATGTCCCAATAACTGCGTTCATCGATGGATCGGTCAATAAGGAAGGCGTCCTCAACCCGCTGCAGGTTTCGGCGAACGTCCTCCGCCCTTTGCTCGTAAGCTGCTCGCATCTCCTCCGCATGCGCCCGCTCGGTCTTCCACGCGTCGAGCACCACGGCATTGAACAGGCGCAAGTATTCAGGCCTCGGCTGAAGACCCTGCAGCAAGGCCGCGAATGTCATCTCGACTACGTTCGCGCGGGCCGAGATGCCCTTACAGCCCCGACGACAGTGGTAGTACGGGTACTTCTTACTCCGCCCTGTGGAGTAGCTACCCGTTAATGGTGTGTCGCATCTAGCGCACCGAAGAAATCGCCTGAGAGGCAACCGTGGATCGTCCGCAACGCGTCCTTTATCCCGCCCCTGCGCTGACAAACGCGCCTGGACCTGCAGGAATACCGATTCGCTCACGAGCGGCGCGAAATCGCCAGCGTGCTCGGTCTTCCATCGGGCTGCCTTGATCCGTCCCACGTACACCACGTTTCGAAGCAAGTTGTGGAGAGACTGGGCCGAAAGGCGCTTTCCGTGCCTGGAGCGCAATCCCAACCCAGTCAGGGTTTCGAGCACCTGAGAGCGATCGCTTAGGCCAGAGGCGTACAGCTCAAAGGCCTTTGTCACGAGCGGCGCCCGCTCTGGATCTGGTATCAGACTCGGTCCTGAATGCGACCTCGAGTTGCGGTAGCCGAGCGGCGCCGCCCAGACCCAGCGACCGCGGCTGATGGCTTCCTTCATGCCGAGCACCGTCCGCTCGGCCTTCATGTCATTGTCCAGTTGTGCCAATCCGGCAAACACGGTTTCCATGAATCGCCCGGTTGGCGTTTCGTCGATTCGCTCCGACACCGAGCGCAGGCTGATCCCATGGCCAGCAAGCAATGCGCGGATGGCGTGATGGTCGGTCGTGTTGCGTGAGAACCTGGTGAGGGAATGAACGACTAGGGCGTGGACCTTGCCCTTATTGAGCCGGCAGTACGCGAGAAGAGCCGCGAACTCAGGGCGCCGGATTGTCTTGGCAGACTCGCCACGCTCGACGAAAACCTTGAGAACCTCGAAGCCTTCCCGGCCGCAGTACTCCCGACAGAGCTTTTCCTGCGTGGGTAGGCTTAGGTTCTGGGTCTGCTCGGCAGTGGATACACGGCAGTAGACGACGGCACGCACGGCTAGTGGACAGGCGCTTTCGGCAATGGCACTTCAGCCAGAGCGCAACGCTCAGCCTCCTGCCGAGACAGTCTACCGTCAAACTCCAGGATGGCCGCCCGCTCTTCGATAGCGGCACGCTGGTCGGCATCGAGCGCGGCCGATGCTACCTCGAACGAGATAGTGCATTCGCGAAGACTGGCGAAGATCACCCGACTGAAGGCGTAGAAGTCATCGCGCAGCGCCAGCAGCGCCTGATCGTCAAGCGGGCAATCCGGAGCAACGAACTCTCGGCATTGCTGAAGCGTGAGGGGGCCTTTGGGCGGGCGCGACACCACTGCCAGAATGCGGCAGCGGGGCGTTGGCCAATGGGTTCTAGGTAAGGCCCATGACCATTGCGTGCTTTTTTGCGCCAGTTATGTGGAGACACAGAGCGGTTTGCTTTTGTAGTTGATGTCGCCGATCACCAGCGTGCAGCGTTTGGCCTGAGGTCCCGGCTGGCGCAGGAGGGCAGGATGACGACGGCCGGCCCTCGGCCCGTCCAGCCCCCCGAAGTCGGCTCAGAACGCGCACGTGCGCGTGTACAGGTCGTTCCGGTCGCGTGTGCGGCGTGCGGCACGGTGTTACGCCGCGCCGACCCTGGCATCGCCACTGCTCGGGCCCCTGCCGCGCCGCCGCTGCCCGCCGGCGGGACGACGACTGGGTCGCTGAACTGCTAGCGCCTCCGGCCCGACGACCCCGGGAGGCCGGAGTGAACGATCGACGCTGCGCGCCTCGTTGCATTGCAGAGCCGCTGCCCTGCCGATGGACACCGACGGCGGCCAGCTCCCCCGAATCGGCGGCGGCGGCTCTCCAGGCTGACGTACCCGCCCGACCCGTACCTAACACGACATACACAACTTGTGGCCAGGGACCCCTTCTGGTCCACACCCCCGGCGGACGCCTGGGGTTCTGCGCCGACCGGCGGGCGCGATACAAAATGCGCCGGCACGCGAGGCACCTGCGCACGTTGCAGGTGGCCCGACGGGAGCACAGACGCGCACCGAAGACCACGGCGAGGGGCACCGCCTGGTCATGCCCCGATCCGGCAGCGACGGACTCGCCGTCGCCTGGCTGCCACATGGTCCGTCGGATCTCCGCTGACGGACGCGACAGCCTGCCCGGCCGGCTCGGCTCGCGGGTCAAGGCACGCAAGAGGCCT
>VFZH01000049.1 GCA_016871255.1 Acidimicrobiia bacterium
TCCGGACGAACAGCGCCAGCGCCACGCCCGACCAGCGGCCGTCGCCGCCGGGACTGCCCGCCGCCGTGCTGCCGAGCGGCATGATTCCGGTCATCGTCGCCTGCCGGCGGAACCGGCCCAGGATGTAGTCCCGCACCAGGGTCGCCCGGTCGCTGGACAGCAGGTACGGCGCGTCCCCTTCGTTCACCGCCGCGTAGCCTTCGATCACCAGCGGGCTGTCGCGCGGGTAGCGCACCAGGTCGGCCATCGCCGAGTTCAGGCGGCGCTGCCCTTCCGGCGTGAGGCGCAGCGTGCCGTCGGCGTTCGAGGCGAACAGCGCGGCGCCGTCGATCCAGATCCGGAGCGCGGTGCGATCGGCCCCCTCGAGCACACCGGCCTGGTAGGCCTCCTGCGACACCGTGTCGAGGTCGAAGAAGCCGCGGTCGCGGAAGAAGCCGCGGAAGAGGAAGTTGCGCTTCAGCGCCTCCGTCCCTTCGGCCAGGTCTGAGGTCACTTCCTGCACCTCGGCCAGCGTGTTGCGCAGCGTCTGCGTGATCTGCGCCGCCGTTCCGTCGGACCCGGCGAACACCTCCACCGCCTGCCGCACGCGGTCGCTCGTCTCCTGCACGTTGCGCGCCGTCTGCTCCGCCTCACCCCCGATGCGCGTGAGCTGCTCGTACAACGTCCGATCCGTGAGCAGTTGCCCGATGGTCCCTTCGCCGCGACGCACGTCGCCCACGAGATCCCGCGCTTCTCCGGCGGCTGCCTGCAGATCCTCGACGAAGCGGACGCTGGCGGCCGTCATCGTGCGCACGTCGCCACCGACGGTCCCGATCATCTCGTCGGTCGTCCGGATCGTGTCGGTCAGCGACGCGATGACGTCCGACACGTCTTCGCGCAGGGTCACCATCTGGGCGGTGACGGTGCGGAACGTTCCGCGTCCCTCCTGGATCAGGTCGGCGATGTCGACGGGATCGATGCCGTCGATCGTGTCACCCGGCTGGATGGGCGCCGCGTCGTCGGTGCCGACGCTCACCTGCAGGAACGCGTTGCCGACGAGGCCATCGGTCTGGACGGCGCAGGTCGAGTCGGCGCGCACGAGCTGGCGGACGTCCTCGCGCAGCCGCATCCGCACGCGGAAGCGCTCCGAGGGGCGTGACGGCAGCCGCACCTCCAGCACCTCACCGGCGTCCAGGCCGGCCAGCCTCACCCGGGTGCCGACCTGCAGGCCGGTCACCTTGCCGAAGCTGGACCAGATCTCGAACTGGTCGGTGAACATCAGCCGCCGATCGCCGATGAGGAACAGCCCGCCGCCGAACAGCAGCAGCCCTCCGAGGACGAACGCGCCGACGAGCGCGCCGCGCATGCGAGTCATCTCCCTGCCTCCCTCGTCTTCGCGGGTGACCGGACCGGCTAGCCCGCACCCCCCGATGCCATGAACCGGCGCACCAGCGCCACGTCGCTCGCCTCGAGCGCCCTCGGAGCGCCCTGCGCGAGAATCCGCCCCTCGTGCAGGAAGATCAGCTCGTCGCCGATCGCTCTGGCGCTCGGTATGTTGTGTGTGACGACCACGAGCGACGTGCTCGATCCGCGCTTCAGCTCCGCGAGCAGCTCGTCGATCTCGCCTGCCGTGACCGGGTCCAGCCCCGCGCTCGGCTCGTCGGCCAGCAGGATGGCCGGCTCGAGCGCCAGCGCGCGCGCCAGGCCAGCCCGCTTGCGCATGCCGCCCGACAGATCCGCCGGCATCTTGTCGTATTCGCTCCCGAGCCCCACGGACGCGAGCAGCTCCAGCGCGCGCGCCCGGATCTCGGCGTCTGGCCGCCGCGTATGGCGCCGCAGCGGGAACGCCACGTTCTCGCCGACGCTGATCGAGTCGAAGAGCGCGGCGTGCTGGAACAGGAACCCGATGCGCTTGCGCACGCGGTACAGATCGCGGCCGGACAGCCGGGTGATGTCCTCGCCATCGATGAGCACGCTGCCCGCGTCGGGCCGCATGAGCCCGACGATGTGCTTGAGCGTCACGCTCTTGCCGGTGCCGCTCCGTCCCAGGATGCAGAGGCTCCGGCCGGGCTCCACCCGGAACGACACCTGGTCGAGCACCTTCCGGGGCCCGAAGGCCTTCGACACCTGACGCAGCTCGACGGCCGGCGCGCGCTCGGACATCAGGCCGGGTAGAAGAAGAAGATGATCCGGACCAGCACGACGTTGGCCACGATGATCAGGATGGAGGCGGCGACCACGCTCCGGGTGGACGCCTGGCCCACGCCTTCGGTGCCGCGCGTCGTGTTCACGCCGAGATACGACGCCACCGTCGCGATGATGAACCCGAACACGGCGGTCTTCAGCGTGGCCGGGATCAGGTCCGAGAACTGGATGGCCGAAAACGCCTGCCGGAAGTAGGTCTGCAGCGGCATGCCGGTGATGGCGGTTTCGGCCACGAAGCCGCCGAGGATCCCCGTGATGTTCATCAGGCTCGTGAGGATCGGCAGCGCGAGCACGCAGGCGACGACGCGCGTCACGACCAGGAACCGGAACGAGTCGACGGCGGTCGCCTCGAGGGCGTCGATCTGCTCGGTCACCTTCATGGCGCCCAGCTCGGCGCCGATGCCGGCGCCGATGCGGCCCGAGAGCAGCAGTCCGGCGGTCAGCGGCCCGGTCTCGCGCACGAGTGCGATTGCGAGGCCGGTGGGAATCAGCGCTTCCGCGCCGAACCGCGCCAGCGAGGCGCGCGTGTGCATCGAGAGGACAATGCCGACGGCGAAGCCGCTGGCCGCGATGAGGGGCACCGAGCGGCATCCCAGCTCGAAGAGCTGGCGTACCGTCTCCCGCCATTCGTACGGCGGGCGCAGCGCCTCGGTGAGCGCCCGGCCTGCAAAGGCGCTGATGTCACCGACGAGCGTGAGGAGCCGGACCATCGACGGGATCTCAGAACACCCGGTACGCGAGTCCCGCGTGGAAAATCGTCGTGTCGCCCCGGGTCCGGCGCGGCACGAGGTGCCCCTCTTCGACCACGGTGAGCCGGAAGCGGGTCATCACGCGACCGACCGACAGGTTCAACGCCGTGCGCCGCGTGAGGTCGTACCAGAACGAGGCGCCCGGCCTCCAGGCCAGGCTGTTGGACACCTCGACCGGCAGGCCCTCGGCCGGGCCGGTCTCCGTGACCGTCAGGCTGTTCCACGCGTAGCCCCCCACGAGCGACGCCGAGAGCGAGGCGCGATCGGTCACGATCGTGTAGGTGGCGCCGACCATCACGGGTTTGACCTTGATGCGCGCCAGCACGTCCGGGCGGCCGGCCATCGACTGCAGCTCGGCCTGGTACCAGTCGAACCCGACCGCGGGACCCAGGCCGGCGCCGCCACCCACCTTGACGAGGGGGCTGATCGACAGACGGTCGCGCAGGTTCGTCGCGTGGGGCACGCTCCAGCCGAACGAACCCCCGACCGCGAGAAAGCCGGGCCGCTCGGTCGTCTCGGCAAGGTCCGGATCGAACTCCGGCGCGTGGCGTGTCTCCGGCAGCAGCCCGGGCTCCACCAGCGCGTCGGCGCCGATCTGGAGACGGCTGTCCACCGCCGTGACGCCTGCCACCCCACGCGCCAGCGCCTCCGCCCGGCGCGCCTCCTCGGCGGTGGCCACCTGTCCCACGAGCTCGGCGGTGCCGCGGACGACGCGGACCTGGATGGACCGGACACCAACGGCCGGGTCGTTGACCAGGGCCGTCTTCACCCGCGCCGCCGTCTGCGCGTCGGCAATCACCATGGGATCGATCGCCGTGGCGCAGTTGGACAGCCACACGGCAGCCAGCCCGACTGCCAGATGGACACACCTGCACGTCACTGCATGGGATTCTACGGGAAGCCGCTATAGCTGGGGTCACGCCTGCGTCGGGCCACACCCGGGGTCAGACCCGGGTCTGACCCGGGTCAGACCCGGGTCTGACCCCGGTACGCAGAAACTGCCAGGCTGTGGACGAGTGGTCGGCGGCGCGGTATATGCTGGTCCTCCCGTCACGCGCGGCACGCAGAGGCACCCGGGTGCGATCCACCGACCGATGAAGATCCTGCTCGTCGACGACTCCCCCACCGTCCGCGCCGCGATGCGCGGCTTCATCGCCCGCATGGGGCACTCGGTGGTCGAATCAGGCGACGGGCTCGACGCCCTCGTGAAGTTCCGCGAAGAGCGGCCGGACCTCGTGCTGATCGACGTGGTCATGCCGGTGATGGACGGATTCGAGGCCGCCCGCCGCATGCGCGACGTGCAGGCGGACGAGTGGGTGCCGATCATCTTCCTCAGCGCCCGGGAATCGGACCAGGATCTCGACCGCGGCATCGAGGCCGGCGGCGACGACTACCTGGTCAAGCCGGTGAGCTTCGCGGTCCTCAACGCCAAGATCCGCGCGATGCGGCGCATCGAGGCGATGCGGTCCAGGCTGGTCGAGCTGTCGCGCGAGCTGGCGGCCGCCAACCAGGAGCTCGAACGGCTGTCGAAACAGGACGGCCTGACGGGGATCGCCAACCGCCGATCCTTCGACGACTACCTGCAGACGGAACTGCGACGCGTCACGCGCGAGCGGATCCCGCTGGCGCTCATCCTGGTGGACGTCGATCACTTCAAGTCGTACAACGACTGCTACGGGCACAGCTCGGGCGACGAGTGCCTCAGGCAGATCGCGGCGGCGCTGGCCACGGCCGGCCGCCGGCCGGGCGACCTGCCGGCGCGCTACGGTGGCGAGGAGTTCGCGATGGTCCTGCCCGGCACGACGCTCGAAGGCGCCAGGGACGTGGCGTGCTCGATCGCGCGGCTGGTCGAGCAGGCGAACATCACACACGAGCGCGCGCCCCGATACGGGCGCGTCACCGTCAGCCAGGGCCTCACGGCGTTCGTGCCCACCCTCGCCACGCGTCCCCAGGACCTCGTGGATCTCGCCGACCGGGCGCTCTACGAAGCAAAGCAGCAGGGGCGCAACCGCTTCGTGGCCCTCGAGCCGGACGCCGCCGCCGCGCGCGACTGACCCGGCCCGCGTCAGAACCGAAACAGCCGGTTGATCTTCACGATCACCGCGCGGTTCAGCAGGTCGGGCAGCCCGAGGGTTCGCGTGTCGCGCTGCTCGTTGTACACGACGAACAGCTCGCTCCCGGGCTGGTACTCCCACCGGAACCGGACGTTGCTCGCAACGGCGTTGCCGCCCGAGCTGTACTGCACGAGCGCGCTCACGAACATCAGCGGCGTCAGCGTGTAGGTGACACGCGACCCGATCAGGTTGGTCGTGAACCGGCCCTCGGGCAGATCGATCCAGTTGATCGACATGGTCGGCTGGAGCGAGAACTGCGGCGTGACCTCGACGCGCCCCCCCGACGCGCCCAGCGTGGTCCGTTCGCCGCTGTAGAACGTGCCGTGCTCGAGTGACAGCGTGCCCGCCATCCGCCGCTGCAGCCCGAACTGGTGCGCAACGCGCACCGACGCGTAGTCGTAGCCGCGTGCCGGCAGCCGCACGCCACCACCGACGGCAAACGGCGCCGGGAGGTACTCGAAGGTATCGGACACCGAGGCGGTCAGCCGGTCGCTGTTCTGGAACTCGACGCTGAACTCCCCTTCCAGCTCGCGGAGGTCGCGCCGGCCGGCTACGTTCTCGATGTAGGTGATCGATCCCGTGCCCGAGTACTTCCGCACGACGCGGCTGTTCCGCGGGCGCGGGCTGAACCGGAACTGCGCGAAGCTGCGGCGGATGTCGTCGCGGCGCAGGAAGCCCACTTCGGGGTTGAAGTCGTCGCCGACGTGCAGGTGTTCGAGCTGCACGCCGTACCGATCGCCCGCGTAGTCGACCTGCCCGCGCCAGCTCGTCTCGTCGCCAGACAGGCCCTCTGTCCGGGTCCGCGCCCAATAGGCGTTGAGAGTCAGCGTGTCGAAGAACCCGAAGGTGCCGTCCACGCCCCAGGCCTCGTTCCCGCCCGGGCCGCGCTCGCGGGACGACCGCTTCGTCGCCAGGACGCCGATGCTGCTGCGGCGCAGGATGTCGCGACGCAGCCGCGCCACCGCGAAGTTCGTCCCCGTGGTCCCCACCTGATCGTCGTCGCCGGTCTGGATGTTCAGCAGGCCCAGGCTGTAGCGCCCCGCCCGCCCGGTCAGCCGGCCCCCTGCCCGGATGGGCACCGCGCGCCCCCCGTGCAGCCCGATGCGTCGGCTGTAGAACAGCGTGGGCGTGTCCCCCCCTCCGCCGAATCCCGGGCCGCCGCCTCCCGCGCCCCCGAACTCGAAGGTGCCGCGGTTCTCGAGGAAGAACTCCCGTTTCTCAGGAAAGAACAGGCTGAAGCGCGTCAGGTTGATCTGCTGCTCGTCGGCTTCGACCTGCGCGAAGTCGGTGTTCCAGGTGAGGTCCGCCGTGAGCCCCTGCGTCACGCCGTACTTCACGTCCACGCCCGCGTCCGCCCCGAGATCGTCCGTGCCGCCGGCGGCGGCCGTCCGATCGCTCGTGAGGTCCGACACCGCGTACGGCTTGATCTCCAGGTTCTTCGACGCGCGGGGCACCTCGACGCCGACGAGCGTGGCCGCCAGCGAGACCTGCATGATCGAGCGCATCCCGAGCGCCTTCGGCATCAGCACGACGTAGGACGACTCGTTCTTCCAGCGGACCTCCCGCCCCATGTTGAAGCCCCACACCTGGGAGCTGCCTGGGCCGTAGCGGAGCGACTTGAAGGGGATCGCGGCTTCGAACGTCCAGCCCTGCTCGAACGAGCCGACCTGCACGTCCCACACCGGGTTGAAGTCGCCGTTGTACTGCCGCTCGTTCGTCACCTGCCCGTCGGCGCGTCCGCCAATGGCGTTGACCGTGAAGGTGACCGCGTTGCGGCGGTCGTGGAAGGTGTCGAAGATGAACGAGATGTTGTCGCTGCCGGTCAGCACGACCATGTTGTCGCGGCGCATCTCGTTGGCCACGCGGCGTTCGGGATTCGTTTCCCACACACGCCCGCATACGTAGACGTGGTCCTCGTCGAAAAGGACCCACGCCTCCGTCCGGTCGGTCGCCGTCGCGCCCTCGACCGGCTCCCGCTGCAGGAAATCCCCCAGCGCCGGGATGGTGCTGTACACCCCCTCCTCGAGCCGGCCGTCGATCCCCAGCGGGGCGGCGAGTCTGACCGCACGGATCGTCGCCCGGCCCCGTTCGTCCCTGGCCATGATCGCCGGCCCGCCCGGCGGGGCGGGGCCGTCGATGCGCGGCAGATCGCTCTGGGCAACGGCGCCGCCCGGAGGCAGCAGGCAGGACGCGAGCAGGCCGACCACGACCAGGGGACCGCGCACGGGCACCCGCGGATCCTGCCGTTTTCGCGGGCGGAGCGCAAGATGCTCGCCTCGAGGACCGCGTCACCGCCCTGGTGGACGGTCTGTTGTTCGTCGGTGAGGCGCCGTTACCGGGCCCGATCGAGGGCGCGTCGGGACTCCGGGAGCGGTTCGTGGCGGCGGGACGCCGGGATCCGCAGGGGCGTTCGCTCCGCGAGCTGGATCTCGACGGGCAGCTGTTCCGCCACGCCTGCAGCCCGATGATCCACTCCTCCGCGTTCGCCAGCCTGCCCGCCACTGTGCAGGACACGGTGCACGCCGCAGTGGACGCGGCTCTCCGGGGAGAGCCCGTCGGCCGCTCCACCCGGTCGGAGGCCTCGCGACTGGCCACGCTCGAAATCCTCCGCGCCACCCTCGGCCAGGCCCCACCGTCGAGCCGTGCGCCGCAGGCCCTGAGCCGTGAGCCGTGAGCCGTGAGCCGTGAGCCGTGAGCCGTGACAAGATTGATGCCGTCATGGGCTCGCTGTTCGACGACATCGCGGCCGAGTTTCCGCCCGCGACGGTCGAGGCGTGGCGGACGAGCGTCGACGAGGCGCTGAAGGGGCGGAGCTTCGACGCCGCACTGGTCGCCCGCACGCCCGAGGGGCTGTTGCGGCAGCCCCTCTACACGCGGCGGGAACTGCCCTCGAATCTCGCCAGCGCGCCGGGCGCAATGCCCTGGACGCGGGGACTGCCGGCGGGCCCTGGCGAACCGCTCCGCCGCGGCTGGGTGCGCACCGCCCGCGTCGAGCACCCCGACGCCGCGATCGCCAACGCGATCCTTCTCGACGACCTGCAGGGCGGCATCGAACGCGCGGTCGTCCACGTCGTGCCGGCCGCGCGCGCGCGGGCCGCGCACGCCGGCGGCACGTGTGACCTGGACAGCCGGCGGGGCGGCGCCTGGGTCGGCCACGACGACGATCTCGCCACCCTGCTGGCCCACGTCAAATGGTCGTTGGCACCGGTGGCGCTGCGGGCCGGGGCCGACGCGACGCTGGCCAGCCGCCTGTTCACCTGGTGCGCGGATCGACGTGGCGCCGGCAGCGGCCTGGGCACACAGATCGACATCGTCCGGTGCGCGCTCGCCGGAGCCGACGGTGAGACCGGCGGGCTCCGGACGCGCCTCGCGGCCCTTCGCGGCCATGTGGCCGCGGACGTCCGCCGGGCCGAGGACCGGGACCCCACCACCCCGGCCGGACGTCTGGATGCCCGGCCCCTGCTGATCACGACAGCCGCGCTTCGGCTGGCGGGTGCCGACGTGGTGCAGGAGATGGCGGCGGCCCTGGGAGCGTTCGTCGCGCTGGCGCGGGAGTTGGAGACGATGGGCGTGGCCCGGAGCGCCGCCGTGCGCGCAACCGAGTTCGAGCTGGTGGCCGGGTCGGATCAGTTCACCGAGATCGCGAAGTTCCGCGCGTTCCGGCAGTGCCTGGCGCAGGTGCTCAACGTGCTCGGCGTGGCCGACCGCGCGGGTGACCTGCTCGTGTCCGCCGTCACGGCTGAAGACACGCTGGCGACCCGCGACGTCCACGTGAACCTGTTGCGGACCAGCACGCAGGCGAGCGCCGCGGTCTTCGGCGGCGTGGACAGCCTGACGGTGCTGCCGTTCGACCTGCGGGTCACCGGCGGATCGGCGCTGGGTCGTCGTCTCGCGCGCAACATCCACGCGCTGCTCGCGGAGGAAAGCGCCGCGGGCGACGTATCCGATCCCGCCGGCGGCGCCTTCTACATCGAACGGCGCACGGCGGATCTGGCCGAAGCCGCGTGGCAGGCGTTCACCACCTGGGAGCGCGAGGGCGGTTTCGTGACCCTGTCCGGATCCGGCGGCTTGCGGGCCGCGATCGACGCCCGCTGGCAGGCGGCCGACGCGCGCCTGCGGTCGGGGCAGGATCCCGTGCTGGGCGTGAGCGCCTTTCCGCCAGGCGAGGAACGGGGGCTCGAGCCCGATCCGTTCGACGCCGCGGCGTTCGCCGCACGCTGGTCCACGCGCCTGCAGCCGGCCGCCGGCGAGGCCGCGCGCCCGGCCTGGCCCCGCCGGTACCGCGAGGACGCCGCGCGAGCCGCAAGCCGCAAGCCGTGAGCCGTGAGCCGTAGGCCCCGATGACCTTCCCCGACTTCTCCCGGATCGCCTGGGCGCCTCCCGGTGCCGGCACGGCAGCGGCCACCCCCGCCGCCGGCGCCAGCACTCCGGAGGGCATCCGCCTCCGCTCCTTCTACGCGCCGGCGGACATCGAGGGGCTGGCGCACGTGGACTCGGTGCCGGGCCACCCGCCGTACCTCCGCGGACCGTATCCGACGATGTACGCGCTGCAGCCCTGGACGATCCGCCAGTACGCCGGCTACTCGACGGCCGAAGAGAGCAACGCCTTCTACCGCCGCAACCTGGCCGCCGGGCAGAAGGGGCTGTCGGTCGCCTTCGACCTGGCGACCCACCGCGGGTACGACTCCGATCACCCGCGCGTGGCGGGCGACGTGGGGATGGCGGGCGTCGCGATCGACTCGATTCTCGACATGCGGGTCCTCTTCGACGGGATCCCGCTCGACAGGATGAGCGTGTCGATGACCATGAACGGCGCCGTGCTGCCGATCATGGCGCTCTACATCGTGGCCGGCGAAGAGCAGGGCGTGACGCCGGCCGAGCTCACCGGAACCATCCAGAACGACGTGCTGAAAGAGTTCATGGTGCGCAACACGTACATCTACCCGCCCACGCCCTCGCTGCGGATCATCTCCGACATCTTCGCGTATACCTCGGCGCACATGCCGAAGTTCAACAGCATCTCGATCTCCGGCTATCACATGCAGGAGGCGGGGGCCACGGCGGACATCGAGCTGGGCTACACGCTGGCGGACGGTCTCGAGTACATCCGGACCGGGGTGGGCGCCGGGCTCGCCATCGACAGCTTCGCGCCTCGGCTGTCGTTCTTCTTCGCGATCGGCATGCACTACTTCATGGAGATCGCGAAGCTGCGGGCCGCGCGGCTCCTCTGGGCGCACATCGTGCGCCGCTTCCAGCCGGCCGACACGCGATCGCTGTCGCTGCGCACGCACTGCCAGACGTCCGGCTGGAGCCTGACCGCGCAGGACGTGTTCAACAACGTGGCACGCACGAACATCGAGGCGATGGCCGCCACGCAGGGGCACACGCAGTCGCTGCACACCAACTCGCTCGACGAAGCGCTGGCGCTGCCGACCGACTTCTCGGCGCGCATCGCGCGGAACACCCAGCTCTTCCTCCAGCTCGAGTCGGGGACGACCGCTGTCGTGGATCCGTGGGGCGGCAGCTGGTACGTCGAGCGCCTCACCGCCGACCTCGCCGCGCGCGCCTGGGCGCACATCGAGGAGGTCGAGGCGATGGGCGGCATGGCCAGGGCGATCGAGACAGGCCTGCCGAAAATGCGCATCGAAGAAGCCGCCGCGCGCACGCAGGCGCGCATCGACGCCGGCGTCCAGACCATCGTCGGCGTCAACAAGTATCTCGCCCCGGACGAGCCGCCGATCGAGGTCTTGAAGGTGGACAACTCCGCCGTGCGGGCCGCGCAGATCGCCCGCCTGCGGGCGCTGCGCGAGGGGCGCAACGAGCCCGCGCTCAGGACGGCCCTGGACGCGCTGGCGCATTCCGCCTCCACGGGCGAAGGCAACCTGCTGGCGCTCGCGGTCGACGCCGCGCGCGCCCGGGCGACGGTGGGCGAGATCTCCGACGCGTTGGAACGCGTCTGGGGACGCCACCAGGCGCCGATCCGCAGCGTGTCCGGCGTGTACGCGACCGAAACGAGAGGACGTATGCAGACGATCGAGCAGGTCATCGAGCGGGTGCGCGCGTTCGCCGAGCGCGAAGGCCGCCGCCCGCGCATCCTGGTCGCGAAGATGGGACAGGACGGCCACGACCGCGGCCAGAAAGTGATCGCCTCCGCCTTCGCCGACATGGGCTTCGACGTGGACATCGGCCCGCTGTTCCAGACGCCCGACGAGACCGCGCGGCAGGCGGTCGAGAACGACGTGCACATCGTCGGCATCAGTTCGCTCGCGGCCGGACACCTGACGCTCGTGCCGGCGCTGCGCACGGCACTGACGGCGGCCGGGCGCGGCGACATCCTCGTCGTCGTCGGCGGCGTCGTCCCACCCCAGGATCACGAGGCCCTGCGCGACGCCGGGGCGTCTGCGATCTTCGGTCCGGGCACCGTCGTCGCCGAGGCGGCGACGCGGCTGCTCGACGAGCTGGAGCGCGTCGCGTCGTGACCGCGGCCGGCGGGTCCTCGCTGCGCCGAGTCGTCCTGCCCGCGGCTCGGTACGTGGACGGCGTCCTGGCCGGCGACCGCGCCATGCTGGCCCGCGCGATCACGCTGGTCGAGAGCACCAACCCCGAACACGAGGCGCTCGCGCAGGAGGTGCTGCTCGCCCTCTTCCCGAAGACCGGCTGCGCCATGCGCGTCGGCATCTCCGGCTCCCCGGGCGTCGGGAAGAGCACGTTCATCGAGACGTTCGGTGGCCGGTTGCTCGATGCCGGGCGCCGCCTCGCCGTGCTCGCCATCGATCCGACCAGTCCGCGCACCGGCGGCAGCATCCTGGGCGACAAGACGCGGATGCCGCGCCTGTCGCAGGACGAGCGCGCGTTCATCCGCCCCTCTCCGGCTGTCGGCAGCCTCGGCGGCGTCGCACGCCGGACGCGCGAGGCCATGCACGTGTGCGAAGCCGCGGGCTTCGACGTCGTCCTGGTCGAAACCGTCGGCGTCGGCCAGTCGGAGACCGCCGTGGCCGAGATGGTGGACTTCTTCCTCGTCCTGCTCCTGGCAACATCCGGCGACGAACTGCAGGGGATCAAGCGGGGGATTCTGGAGCTGGCCGACCTCGTGGCCGTGAACAAGTGCGACAGCGAACCGGCCACCGTCGTGGCGCGGGCCGTGGCGGACTACGAAAGCGCGTTCCGGATCGTGCGCGGCACGGACGCGGCGGGCCCCGCACGGGTCGTGCGATCGAGCGGGCTGACCGGCGAGGGGCTCGACGACGTCTGGAAACTCATCGAGGAGCACCATCGCAGGGCGACTGCCGACGGCTCACTGGAGGAACGACGGAGCCGTCAGCTCGTCGCGTGGGTGTGGAGTCTCGTGGAGTCATCGCTCCTGACGTCCCTCCGCGACGCCCCTGCCGTGCGCGCGATCCGGCGCGAAGTCGAGGCGGATGTCGTCGCGCACAGGCTGACGCCGACACTGGCCGCGTGGAAGCTGCTGGACGCGTACCGGCGACGAATTGGCAGTGAGTAGCGCGCTCGACCGGCAGCCCTTCAGCCAGCACGGGCAACTCAGCGGCGGCGGCGCCCCTGCGTGCCAGAGAATCGAACACGCAAGGTCATGCGGCCTGTGCGGGGCGCGCCAGCTTCTGGAGATTGCCCACGGTGGCGCACCGTCGGACATCGAGCGTGTTCTTGCGGGCGCCTTTCCCCGTGTGGATCCCCGCGGTGCACCGGGCGGCGGGTCCTCACCGCGGGTGGCGCCGGGAGGGGCCTCCCCAACCCGGCGACAGGACCCGCTACAGACGGGTCGCCACCTCTGGTGACGTGGTCAGCTCTCCAATCCCAGGCTGCCGGCGCTGGAGCACGGTCCCCGAGGACGCTCGGAGCCCTCTCGCTCTGACCGTGGTCCAGGTCGTGACGGTGACGGGCGCTACCTCCCCCCGAAGCGGATCCTCACGCCGGCGAGGACTTCCCGCGGCAGGCCGGGGTAGCCGAGCGCGCTGTCGTACTCCGTGTCGCCCAGGTTGTTGACACGCAGGAACACCGTCGCGCCCTCCACCGCCCGGACGTCCACGCCCAGTCCCATCACGGTGTAGCCGGGATTCACGGTGATGTCGGTGCTGAACGCCGGGCGGGTGGCGTTCGCGACGGTGCGCATGAACAGGAAGCTGTTGTCGTGGCGGTCGCCGATCATCCGCGCATCCGCGGCCACGGTCACACGGCCCGCGGCGTAGGCAGCGCGCAGGGTGCCGGAGTGCTTCGGCCGGCGCAAGAGCGGCTGCCCCGGCTGGAACTGCTGGCTCGTGCTGAGATTGGTCACGACCCTCGTGTCCACGAGCGCCCAGGTGGCCGCCGCCGTGAACCCGCCGACCGGACGCTGCAGCGCGAACTCCAGCTCGACGCCGCTGGCTTCCGACCCGTCGATGTTGAGGAACTCCGGCACGCCGTCCCCCACCGGGCCGAACCGATACGCAATCTGGTCGTCATAGGCGTTGTCGAAGTAGATGACCGAGCCGCGGAGGTGCTGGTCGGCGAACGTGGCCTCGACACCGACATCCGCCGTGCGCGCGCGCTCGACCTCGAGGTTCGGATTCGGATCGGCATACGACGCCCCGAAACGTTCCGGGTAGATGGGCGACTTGATCCCCCTTCCGACGTTGCCGAAGACCTTCAACGACGACAGCGCACCCGCCCGCGCCGGCACGAGGAAACCGCCCACCGACAGCTTCGGGCTGAAGTAGCTGTCGTACCCCTCCTTGCTGTCGCTCCGGGCGCCGATGGTCAGATACCAGCGGTCCAGCACGCTGAACTGCTGCTGCGCGAACACCCCGTGGTTGTCGAGCGAGAAGCCGGGGATGAGCGGGTTCGTCTCACGCTCCCAGTCGTAGCCGGCCGTGAAACGGCCGGCCGCCCACGTGACGTCACCCTGGTACCGCACGGCCGGGCGCCGGAGCTCGGACGGCGTGGAGAACGGAAAGTCGAAGCTCGTGGCTGACGCGAGAAACTGGTTCGGGCCGGCGTTGGCGCCGGAGGCCGACAGCGACGCGAACTCGGCGGCCGTGATGAGCCGCACGAGCTTCATGCCGTCCGGGAACAAGGCGTTCGGCGTGCCCTCGAGAATCGCGTACGTCCCGAACGGTGCGTCGCCGACGGTGTCCGCCGACAGCGACTCGTAGTCGAAGTAGTGCACGTCGAGGGTGCCGGTGAAGCGGGACCCGAGGGCGTGCGACACGTTCGCGTGCCACATGATGTCGCGCGTGTCGTAGATGGCGCCGGTGTCCCGCGCACCGTAGGTGATCGGGCCGACGGATCGCCCCTCCGCGTCGCTGTAGCGCACGCCCGTGCCGACACTGGCACGAGAGCCGAGCGAGGCCCTGAAGCCGGCGTCGAAGGTCGTCTGCTCGAACGAGTCGTCCTCGGGCAGGATGTCCGCGAAGGCGCCGTCCGTCTGCCTGCGGGAGGCGCCGATCCGGTAGTTCACCAGGCCGGCCGCACCGCCGGTCAGCCGGGCGTCCGTGCGGAGCGTGTTGAACGAGCCGCCTGCGAGGGAGCCGGCCACGTACGGCGCGTCACTCGCGCCCGCCCGCCGCGTGATCACCTGGACCACCGAGCCCATCGCGTCCGAGCCCCAGAGCGCCGACTGGGCCCCGCGCACGATCTCCACGCGCTCGATCTCGGCGGCCGTGATCCGGCCCAGGTCGAAGACGCCGCCGTTCTGATTCACACGCACACCGTCGATCAGGACCACGTTGTAGTCCGACTCGCCGCCCCGGCTGAAGAGCGACTGCACCGCGCCTTCGCGGCCGCTGCCCTCGATCGCGACGCCCGGCACGAAACGGACCAGGTCCGCCAGGGACGCCGCGCCCAGCGCCTGGACGTCCGCCGCTGTGGCGACACTCACCGCGTGCGTGACTCGTGCGCGATCCTCGTCGGACCGCGAAGCGGTCACGACCACCGTGTCCGAGACGCGACCCACCGCGAGCGTGATGTCCCTCGACACCGTCGCCGTGGCGCCCGGAAGCGCCACGACGCGCTCGGCGAACCCGTCCAGACGCACCCGAAGCCGGAACGGCGCCCCCGCCGGCACGGACAGCTCGTAGCGACCCTGGTGATCCGATATCGCGGATGCCACGGCACGATCGGTGGCGACGGCCTCGACCAGCGCACCGGGAAGCACGCCACCGGTAGAGTCGAGCACCCGCCCGGTCACCGTCGGCTGCACCTGCCCGAACGACAACACGGGACCAACTACGAGAGCGAGGAAGCAGGTGGTGCGGAGAGCAACGTGGCGGAAGACCCTTCGGGGCATGCTGTCCTCCCGGCGTCCGGCGCGCCAGCGAAAGGGACAAGGCTCCGAGGGCAGGTAACCTGACTTGCGGATCGCTCCGCTTACAGTGGCGGGACCGTGTGGGCTTCGCACCCACTTCCCCTGCACCCGGGCAGTGTCGGTTGTGGACCCGAGGATAGCACGCCCGGGGCCGGGACCGGGGCCCGCAGGCCGGACCCGGCGTCCGGCCGGCCGCTCCGCGCGTTCATCCCGCGGCCGGGATCGCGCCGGGTTGCCTGGGCTCCGGGGCACCGGCCTTCCTGATCAGCCGATTTCCCCAGCGAATGCCCGGCCGTTCGATCACCCGATACGTCGCGTACGACAGGCACACCAGCGGGATCAGCGTGATCACGACGCACGCGAGCAGCCGTCCGGTCGCGCTGACGTCCCAATCGTAGATCCGGCGATAGGCGGGGGTCAGGTAGAACACCGTCAGCGGGTGATTCAAGTACAGCGAATAGCTGATCGTTCCCAGGAACACCGTGACAGGATTGACCAGCAAACGTGCCGGAACGAATGCCAGCCCCAGGATGATCCCCGCATACGCGCAGGCCATGCCATAGAGGAGGACGACGGTAGGACCGAGCACGAACGGAACGACGACGAACAACACCACGCCCCCGAGCAGGAGCGGCGGTCCGAGCCGGCGCGCGAGCGGCGCGCGGGATTCGAGTTGGCGATAGGCGAAGAAGGCCAGGAAGCCCACCGCGAAGTTGGGAAACTGCGCGAGCAGGCTGGATCGCAGCCACATCGATTCCGGTGGGCCGGCGAGCAGCGACTGCGCGAGATGGGAGTTCAGAAACGCAGCCACCAGGCTGATTCCTAGGAGCAGCACGGCCCTGCCCGCGGTGTTGACGAAGAAGAAGAGAAATGGAAACGCGAGGTACACGAGCATCTCCACGCCAAGTGTCCAGCTGGCCCAGACGATGCCTTCCTGTCCACCGGGCACCATGTTGAAGAGAAAGCCTGCGCACAGCGCCACGAAGCGATACGGGATCTGGTCGCCGAGCCAATCGGTGCCGTACGTCCAGGGAATCATGAAGGCCAGCCAGCAGAAGTACAACGGGACTATCCGGAGGATGCGCCGGAGGTAGAAGCGCCGCTTCAGCTGGGGCTCATCGCGCCGGGCATCAAGCGTGTAGCAGAGAGTGAACGCACTGAGCACGAAGAACAGCGTCACGCCGGTGCCCCCGTTCATCAGGATCGTGTGAGCCCACTGCGGGACGACAAGCGGGGGATTGGGGATCAGGGCGACGTGAAAGACGATCACGTAGAGTGCCGCCGCGCCACGCAGCGCATCGACGAAATCGAGCCGGCGCGGGCTGATGAGCGCTGGAGGGGCGCCGGTACCGGCGGCGGGGCCGCCAGAACGGGTGTCCGGTGCGGCAGGCTGTGCCATATGGCGACACTCAGACAGACCGATGCGTAGCGCGCGGGGCCACGGCGCCCCGACAAAGTCTACTGCGTCGATCTGTCGCCTCGAAGGCTCCCGGGTGTATGAGAAGATGCCGCCCATGCACCTCCCGGTGCCCACTCGGCCTCCCGCGCCTGAACACCGTGCGCGTGACGTCGTCTACGACGCGCCGCCTCACGTCCGTGCGGTGGTGGCCTCTCTCGGCCGCACCGAAGACGTGCGTTTCTCGCCGGACGGCCGCCGGCTCGCGGTCGCGGCCTTCACCAGGAACCGCATCGCGCTGTTCGACGTGGCGATGGCCGCCGCGAGTGCCGGGCCCCACCAGGTGACGCTGACGAACTGCGTGGAGCTGTCGTCGCCGGTCTTCAGGAACCCGCACGGCCTGGACTTCATCGACGACGACACGTTGATTGTTGCGAGCCGCACGTGGGGCGTCGCGGTGTTCGCGCTGCCGGCAACGCCCGCCCCGGGCCCCGCCGGCCCGATCGCCCTCGAACCGGTCTGGTCCCTCGCGGCGGGGGCAACGAGTCCCATCGGTTCGCCGGGCTCGGTTTCGGCCGGCGCGTCAGACTCCGGCCAGCACGAGATCCTGGTCTGCAACAACTTCCGGCACACGGTGACCAGGCACCGGCTCGATCGAACGGCCGGATGGCGCGTCAGCGGAGGCGACGTCCTCCTGCAGAAGTGGCTTGAGATCCCCGATGGCGTGTGCGTGAGCCGCGATCGCCGTTGGCTTGCGGTCAGCAATCACCAGACCGGCAGCATCTTCGTGTACGAGAACCTGCCGTCACTGAATCCCGACGCCGATCCGGACGGCATCCTGCGGCGCGTGTACTACCCGCACGGCCTGCGGTTCAGCCCGGACGGCTGCTGCCTCTTCGCGGCCGATGCCGGGGCGCCCTGCGTCCACGTCTACGCCGCTGAGGACGGCAGGTGGTGGGGCGTGCGGAACCCGGTCGCCACCATCAGGACCATGGACGACGCCGTGTTCAGCAGCGGGCACGCGCGGCCGGAGGAAGGCGGCCCCAAGGGCCTCGACATCGACCCGGGTGGGCGCGTGCTTGTCACCACGCTGGAGCACCAGCCGCTCGCGTTCTTCGATGCAGAGGCCATGCTGGATCTTGCGGCGGTGCGCGCTCCCGGCGGATCCGGGCCGGCTGCCTCCGGCGATGACGACAACGGGGACGCGCAGCCGCGCCGGGGGCAGGCGGCCAGGGACGTCGCCTACGAGTTGAACCTGCTGGAGCGCAACCGCATCCGCGCGGCGGAAGCGGACGCGCTGATCGACTACATGACGAACAGCTGGTCGTGGCGGCTGACCGGTCCGCTTCGCCACATCCACTCGGTCCTGCGCGGATCCCGCGGCGCACGGGGCTCGGACCCCCGTCCTTCAGGCTAGTGCTGCGACGGCGACGGCGTGCCCGGCACGCATGGCGGGCCGGCTGCCGTCGGCTCCGCTCGGGCCAGGAAGCCGGCCCCCGCATGCGTACGGGACCGGGAGCGAGCCCCGGCCGATCGTCGCGCTGTGGTCGAGGCGCTCTAGCAGGAGGCGGCGATCGCCTCGAAGCGATCCAGGAACTGCGTCCCCGTGAAGGCACGGGCACGTTCGCGTGCCCCTGCGGCCATCCGTTCCCGCAGCGCCTCGTCACCGAACAGCCGCGCCGTGTAGGCCTGGAGTTCCTCCAGCGTGTCCCACACGAAACCATTCACGCCGTGCTCCACGATCTCCGGCTGGGCCCCGCGGTTGACCACGACAGGGACACAGCCGGCCGCCATGGCCTCGACGGTGGTGATCCCGAAGTGCTCCGACGCCTGCGGCTGGACGGCCTCGTCGGACCCGTATCCCATCGCGTGCCAGAAGACCTTCGCGTGCGCGTAGGCCTCCGTCACCTCCGATCGGGGAGGGTTGACGAGCACCTGCGCCCCGCGGTCCGATCCGGCGACCATCCGGACCTCGTCCACGTACCGGCGATCTTCGATCGCGTCCCCCAGGCCTCCGATACACCGGTACGCAGTGCCGTACGGGAGTCGGGCCTCCAGGGCGCGATACGCCCTCATCATCTCGAGCTGGCGCTTGCCGACGCTCAGCGTCGTGAAGCGGCCGACGCTGACGATCAGGTTCCGCTTCCCGGCGACGCTGAAGGGCGCGTGGACCGGCGGATACGCGACGTCACAGTCGACATCCCACCACCGCCGCGTCCACCGGCTCGCGAACTCCGAGATCGCGAGCGTCGTCTGGTAGGTGCGGAAGCGCTGTCGCCATTCCCAGGCGTAGCACGCCCTCCGCACCCCTCGCCACACGCGGCCGCGGCGGTCGCTCTCCATGGGCGTCCACGGCCAGGCGTCGTGCGGGTTGAAGAACGGAAACAGGACGAGGAGGACGCCGCGGGGCGCGCGGCAGAACGGCGGCATCTGGTGCGTGGAGTTCACGAAGAGGTCGTAGGGTTCGCTAAGCGAGCGGTGCCACTGCCGGCACCGGCGAAGGCTCCTCCACGACGCACCCTCGTCGAGGAAGGGGTTGGGCTGGCGGGGGACGTAGCGAAAGCGCACGCCGTCGAGCGACTCGCCGGCCCGGTCTTCCAGCTCGGATCGGTCCATGCGGGCGCGGTGGTGCACCAGTTCGACGTGGTGGCGACCGGCCAGCCGGGCCGCCAGGCGAGCGACCAGCACGTCGGCGCCGCCGAGGCTCGACCCGCTGGGCTCGGTGTAGACCCCGACCTTCACGGGCCCGATGCTATTCCGTGGACAGAACGAATGCGTCAGGTTTCCGGCCGGGCCGCGATTCTCTGCTACCATCCGTCCCTTCCGGCCACGCGCGCTCCATGGACACCGCGACCCGCGACGTCGTCCCCCTGACCGACGATCTCTCGGACAGTCCGCTCTGGAACCCCGACCTGGCGCCGACGCCGCCGTCGCGCCGCACCTGGTCGACCTATCACATCGCGGCGCTCTGGATCGGCATGAGCGTCGTCATCACCACCTACACGCTCGCCTCCGGGCTGATGCAGCAGGGCATGACCTGGTGGCAGGCGATGCTCACCATCCTGCTCGGCAACCTGGTCGTCCTGGCCCCGATGATCCTCAACGCGCACGCCGGCACGAAGTACGGCGTCTCGTTCCCCGTGCTGTGCCGCGCCAGCTTCGGCGTCAGGGGCGCGAACGTCCCCGCGACGCTCCGCGCGCTGGTGGCCTGCGGCTGGTTCGGCATCCAGACCTGGATCGGCGGCCTGGCGCTCGACGTGCTCCTCACGGCGGCCTGGCCGGCCTGGAGCGGCGTGGCGGGCGGCATCTGGATCGCCTTCGGCGCGTTCTGGATCGTGCAGGTGTGGGTCATCGTCACCGGCCTCGAGGGCATCCGGAAGCTCGAAGGCTGGTCCGCGCCGCTGCTGCTCGCGGGCGGGGTGATTCTGCTGGGTTGGGCCGTGCGCCAGGGCGGCGGCCTGGGCCGGGTGCTCGACGAGTCGGTGCGCCTGCAGGCGGGCAGCACGCCGTTCTGGCAGCTCTTTCCGGCGGCGCTCACGGCCAACGTCGGCTACTGGGCGACGCTCAGCCTGAACATCCCGGACTTCACGCGCTACGCGAAAAGCCAGCGGTCGCAGGCGCTCGGCCAGGTCCTCGGCCTCCCCGCCACGATGACGGCGTTCGCCTTCATCGGCGTGGCGGTGACCAGCGCGACGATCGTCGTCTTTGGCGAGGCGATCTGGGACCCGGTCGCGCTCATCGCGCGCATCGGCAGCGCGCCGGCGATCGTGTTCGGCGCGCTCGTCATCATGCTCGCGCAGCTCACCACCAACATGGCGGCCAACGTGGTCTCGCCGGCCAACGACTTCTCGAGCCTCGCGCCGCGCCACGTCAGCTACGTCGCGGGCGGCCTCATCACGGCGGCCATCGGCATCCTGATGATGCCCTGGCGGCTCTACGCCGACGCGGCCGCGTACATCTTCACCTGGCTGATCGGCTACTCCAGCCTCATGGGCGCGATCGGCGGGATCCTGATCGCCGACTACTGGGTGCTGCGTCGCCGGGAGCTGTCGATACCCGACCTCTTCAGGCTGGACGGCCGCTACGCGTACGGCAACGGCGTGAACTGGCAGGCCATCGCGGTGCTGATCGTGGCCATCCTTCCCGTCGTGCCGGGCTTCCTCCGCGCGGCGACCACACCCGGCGGGCAGGTGGCCGATCCAACGCTGCTCGATTCGCTGTATACCTATGCGTGGTTCGTCACGTTCGGGCTGAGCTTCGCCCTGTATCTCCTGACGAGCCGGAGCGCCCGGGGAGCCGTACGGTGATCGTAGAGGTCGAAGTCAACGGGAAACGCCATCGGCGCGATCTCGAGCCCAGGCTGCTCCTGAGCGACTTCCTTCGCCAGGATCTCCAGCTGACGGGGACGCACGTCGGCTGCGAGCACGGCGTCTGCGGCGCCTGCACCGTCTTGTTCGACGGTGAACCTGCGCGCTCGTGCCTGATGCTCGCCGTGCAGGCCGACGGGCACAAGGTCGGAACGGTCGAAGGGCTGGCCGTCGTCAACGCGCTGAGCCCGCTCCAGGCGGCCTTCCGCGAGGCCCATGCCCTGCAGTGCGGCTTCTGCACGCCCGGTTTCCTCATGACGCTGACGGCGTTCCTCCGCGACACCCCCAACCCGGGCCCGCTCGAGATCCGCGAGGCGCTCTCCGGCAACCTGTGTCGCTGCACCGGGTATCAGCACATCGTCGAGGCGGTCTCGCGTGCCTGCGGACACCCGCGACCGTAACGCCCGCGTTCCACGCAACGAGGACGCGCGACTGCTGACCGGCCGCGCGCGGTTCGTCGACGACGTGCGGCTTCCGGACATGCTGCACGTCGCCTTCCTGCGAAGCGACTACGCGCACGCCAGGCTGCGCGGCGTGGACGCCTCGGCCGCCCGGCGCCGTCCCGGCGTGGCGGCCGTCTACACCGCCGCGGACCTGGGCGACTACTCGAAGCCGGCTCCGCTGCTCGTCCCTCCCCCGCCGATTCCAGGACTCGTCTTCCACGCGTGCACGCACCTGCCGCTCGCCACCGACAAGGTCCGCCACGTCGGCGAGCCCATCGCGATGGTGGTGGCCGAAAGCCGCTATGTCGCGGAGGACGCGCTGGCCGACATCGTGGTGGAGGCCGAGCCGCTGGAGGCGGTCGGCGATCTCGAGGCGGCGCTCGCCCCGGGCGCGCCGCGCGTGCACGACCACCTGGAGTCGAACGCGGCCGCGCACGTCGTCCAGCGCAAGGGCGACTACGCCTCGGCGCGGACGCGGGCCGACCTCGTGATTGCCCGCCGCCTCCTCTACGACCGTGGCGCGGCGGCGGCCATCGAGAACCGCGCGATCGTGGCCCAGTGGGACGCGCCGGCCGAGGAGCTCACGGTGTGGGACACCACGCAGGCGCCGATCCCGATTCGCAACGGGCTGGCGCGGATGCTCGGGCTGCTCGAGTCGCAGGTCCGGGTCGTGGCCCCATTCGTCGGCGGCGGCTTCGGGCCGAAGATCATGATGTTCTACCCGGAGGAGCTGCTCCTGCCGTGGGCCGCGATGCGGCTGGGCCGGCCGCTCAAGTGGACCGAAGATCGGCAGGAGAACTTCCACGCCACGACGCAGGAGCGCGGACAGGTGCACGACGCCGAGATGGCGCTCACGCGCGATGGCCGCATCCTCGGGGTTCGCGACCGGTTCCTCTTCGACACCGGCGCGTACGACCCGTACGGCCTGACCATCCCCATCAACACCCAGTGCACGCTGCTCGGCCCGTACGACATCCAGCACTACGACAGCGAGTTCACCGCCGTCTTCACCAATCGCACGCTCGTCTCCCCGGTGCGAGGCGCCGGACGGCAACACGGCGTGTTCGTGAGCGAGCGGCTGCTGGACATCGCGGCCCGCGAGCTGGGCCTCGATCGCGTCGAGATCCGGAAGCGGAACCTGCTCGGGCCCGATCGCTTCCCGCACGACCATCGGATCCTGTTCCAGGACTCCGCGCCGCTGGTGTACGACAGCGGCGACTACCTCCCGGCGCTCGAGCAGGCCGCGGACATGATCGGGTACGACGCCTTCCGGCGCGACGAGCAGCCGCGTGCGCGCGCAGCGGGCCGGCACGTCGGCGTCGGGATCGCCTGCTACGTCGAGGGCACCGGGATCGGTCCCTACGAGGGCGCTCGCGTCACGGTCGAGCCGGGCGGCACGGTGCGCGTGGCCACGGGCGTGGGCACGCAGGGCCAGGGACACTACACCGTCTTCGCGCAGATCGTCGCCGGCGTGCTGGACGTCGAGGTCACGGCCGTGCAGGTCGTCACGGGCGACACCCGCGAGTTCCAGTGGGGCACCGGCACGTTTGCAAGCCGAGGCGCGGTGGTCGCGGGCAGCGCGTGCCACGCAGCGGCACTGGCGGTCCGCGACAAGGCGCTCGCCGTGGCCAGCCGCCTGCTCGACATGCCGGCGGACCGGCTCGAGCTCGCCGCGGGCCGCGTGCGCGTTCGAGGGTCGAGCGACGCCGGCGTCGCGCTCGGCGAGCTGGCCGCCGAGGCCAATCCCCTGCGCGGCGCCGTCAGACCGGGCACCGAGCCCGGGCTCGAGGCCACGGCGTACTTCGGACCCGACCGCGGCAGCACGGCGAGCGGCGTGCACGCCATGATCGTCGAGGTGGACCCCGAGACCGCCATGGTCGACATCACGCGCTACGTCGTGGTCCACGACTGCGGGCGGATGATCAATCCGACGATCGTCGAGGGACAGATCCACGGCGGCGTCGCGCACGGGATCGGCAATGCCTTCTTCGAGCAGCTCGTGTACGACGATCAGGGCCAGCTGCTGAACGCGTCGTTCATGGACTACCTGCTGCCGACCGCCACCGACGTGCCGCCCATCGAGACGGCGCACCGCGAGACGCCGTCTCCCTTCAACCCGGTGGGACTGAAGGGCGTCGGCGAGGCCGGATGCATTCCGACGGGGGCGCTGTTCGCCCAGGCGGTCGAGGATGCCTTGCACGGGTTCGGCGTGGAGATCACCGAGATTCCGCTCAGCCCCAGCAGGCTCTTCGACCTCCTCCAGCGCGGGAGCCGGCCGTGAACCTGAGTGGCGCGTTCACGTTCGCGGGGCCGCGGGCGACGGTGTGGGACCTGCTGCAGGATCCGGAGGTGCTCGCGCGATCGCTGCCGGGCACCGAGCGCCTGACCCGCGTGGGCGAGGACCGGTTCGAGGGCGCCATGACGGTGAGCGTGGGCCCTGTCACCGCGGCCAGGTTCGCGGTGACAGTCGCCCTGGGCGACAAGGCGCCCCCGGAGCGCTTCACGATGCAGATCGACGGCAGGGGCGGCGTCGGCTTCACGCGCGGCACCGCGTCGATCGCGCTCACGGAGCCGCCGGAGGGTGGCACGCTGATGGACTACACGGCCGATGTCCAGATTGGCGGCAGGATCGCCGCCGTCGGGCAGCGGCTGCTCGAGTCGGTCGCGCGAGCCATGATGCGTCAGGCGCTCGACGCGCTGAATCGCGAGCTGCAGGCGCGCCTGGACGCCGGGGCGGGGCCTCGATGAAGCCGGCGGCGTTCGAGTACCACCGCCCGGGCACGGTGGACGAGGCGCTGGCGCTCTTGGCCGAGCGCGGGGGCGACGCCAGGCCGCTCGCGGGCGGCCAGAGCCTGATTCCCGCGATGAACTTCCGGCTCGCGACGCCGGCCGTGCTCGTCGACCTCAACGCGCTC
>VFZH01000050.1 GCA_016871255.1 Acidimicrobiia bacterium
CACGATGGTCGTTTCGGCGTACGAGACCGCCAGCATGTTCATGCCGAATTCGCCGAGGCCGCCGAGGGGTACGACCTCGAGCGCCCCGGCCTGGAGCGACGGGACGACCGAATCTGTCATGGACGAAGCCCAGCACGGCGCGACAGGCCCGGAGCGACCTGTGGCGCCCACACAGTACGACCGGCCGGGGAGCCGCGCTCCCCGCGCAGCCGGCCACGTCCGGTCGGATCCACGGCCCCGCTCCGGCCCGGGCGGACCGGCAGGTACCTTCAGGCCGCTGGGAAGGCCTGATCCCCTTCGGCCGGCTCCACCACGCAGAGCGCTTGAAGGGGAGAACTACGGAGGGCTCAATAACTTCCGGCTGATATTAACACAGGGCGTGGCCGGGTCTCCCAACCAGCCTGAGGTCGAACATCACGGTTCTTCCGTGCCCTGCAGACGGCGCGATAGCGCGGCAACCTCTTCCACTGAAAGCGTTTCGGGGCGTCTGACTGGGTCGATGCGGAGCTGGTCCAGTTGGTCGCGCAGCCACGCGCGATCCCGAGGATCGACCGCTGCGAGGGCGTTCAGCAGGGTCTTGCGCCGCTGCTGAAAGAGCCCACGCACGTGGCGCTCGAACGCCATCGCACTCCCGAGCGCGACCGTCGGTGGGCGGAAACGCAGCCGGACCACGGCGGAGTCAACCGCAGGGGGCGGCCGGAAGGCTCCCGGCGGGAGGGCCAGGAGCCGGGCTGCGTCAGCGTGGACCCGTGTCTGGACTCCCAGCACGCCCCAGGCTTTCGTGCCCGGCTCGGCCGTCAGCCGGTCCGCCACCTCCCGCTGCAGCATGATCGTCGCGTCGGCCAGCCGTCTGCCGTGGTCGGCTGCGGCGAAGAGCCTGAACAGGATCGGCGACGAGAGGTTGTACGGCAGGTTGCCGACCACGCGGACGGGCAGCGGTTCGCCGGCCAGCAGCCCGGCGAGGTCGACGTCGAGGAAGTCGGCCGTCACGACGCGGACGTGCGGAGGCACCTGGGGAGCCAGTTCGGCGGCGAGGTCGCGATCGACCTCCACCGCCACGAGTCTCGCCACGTGAGGGGCGAGGGCCAGCGTCAGCTCGCCGCGTCCGGGGCCGATCTCGAGAAAGCTCTCGAGCGGGCCGGGTGCCACCACATCCACGAGCCGGTTCCGCCACGGCGGCTCCAGGAAGTGCTGTCCGAAGCGCTTGCGCGCCCTCACGCCTCGTCGCCCTCCGCGCCATCGAGGCTGCGCCAGTACCGCTCCTCGATCTCCTCGATCTCCTCCTCGCTGAGCCCGAAGTAGTGCCCGACCTCGTGGATGAGCGTTTCCCCGATCACGACGCGCATCTCGTCCCGGTCGCCGCCGCTCTCGTCTTCGATAGGGCCCTGGAAGAGCGTGATGCGATCGGGCAGCTGGTTGCCGTAGTCCCATCCGCGTTCGGTGAGCGGCGTCCCCGTATACAGCCCCAGCAGCGTGTCGGGAGGCTCGATCCCCATCTCGGCCAGGAGCGCCGGACCGGGATCGGTCTCGACGACGAGCGCGATGTTCCGCATCTCGTCCCGGAAGTGATCCGGGATCAGCGCGACGGCTTCAGCGACGAGCCGTTCGAACGCGGCGCGAGTCATGCCGGGGCGTGTCGTTGGCGCGCGTGAAGACGTGGCGGCAGGACGCGCGGACGGCACACCGGTCGCAGAGTGGTGCAGGCCGGCAGACGCGGCGTCCGTGCAGGATGAGCACGTCCGAGGCGAGCGTCCACATCGCGTCGGGGAGCCGGCCACACAGCTGCGCCTCCACTGTTTCGGGATCGGTTCCGTCCGCGATGCCGATGCGCGTGGCGACGCGGAGCACGTGACGGTCGACCGGCAGGCCGGGAACACCGAGGGCGTGTCCCAGCACGACGTTGGCGGTCTTGCGGCCCACGCCAGGCAACGCGGTCAGTGCGGCCATGTCGGACGGAACTTCGCCGTCGTGGCCGGCCATGAGGCCGCGCGCCATCCCGACGAGCGCGCGCGCCTTCTGGCGGAAGAACCCGGTGGAGACGATGAGCGGCTCGAGATCCTCAGGGCTGGCCTGCGCCATCGCCCGTGCGTCGGGATACCTGGCGAAGAGCGCGGGCGTCACCAGGTTCACGCGCGCATCGGTGGACTGCGCCGAGAGCATCGTCGCCACGAGCAGCTCGAACGGAGTGCGGTAGTGCAGCTCCGTGTCTGCGTTCGGGTGCGCTCGCACAAGGGCGTCGATGATCCGGCGGGTTGCGGCAGCCGGCTTCACTGCGGCGGCTCCCCGAAGGGCTGCCAGGCGGCCATCGTCAGTGTACCGGCCCCTGCTTGGTCCAGCCGGCGTGCGAGTACGACTCCGAGAACACGCGCATGTGTTCCTGCAGGGCCGCAATCAGGTTGGGCAGGAACTGCACCGGCACCACGATGCGCGCCCGTACCGGTGCACGGACCACCTGGTTGGTCTCGGCGCTCCGCAGCTCGCTTTCCGACAAAGGCATCACCTCGCAGAAGGTGAGCGTGAAATCGAACGGCGTGTGCGCGATGGAGCAGAAATTGGCGTAGGTGCGGGGGTCGCCCGACTTCTCGTCGGGGACGATCGTGAAGTTGACTTGCCGGCGCTCGGGTTGGTCAGCCATATGCCGGGATTGTATCGTTCTCCCGGCGCGGGCTCGCACGTCAGTACTTCCGCATCATGCCGACGACCACCCCCTGGACCTGCACCTCCGCCGCGTCCACGACCAGCGGCTGCAGCGTCGGGTTCGCCGGCTGCAGCCGGACGCGCCCGTTCTCGCGGTAGAACTTCTTGAGCGTCACCTCGTAGCCCCGAAGCAGGGCCACGACCATTTCGCCGTTCTCGGCAGTCTTCCGATCCTCGACGATGACGAAATCGCCGTCACGAATCTGCTCGTCGATCATCGAGTTGCCGCGAACGCGGAGGACGTAGCTGTCGCGAGCGCTGGCCAGCGTCTCGGGAACCGCGATGACCTCCTGGCCAGGGATCGCTTCGATGGGCACTCCGGCCGCCACGTACCCGAGCAGCGGCAACTCCACGGCCCGGTTCCCGGTGCGGGTCGGTACCAACTCGACCGACCGGCTCCGGTTCCAGGCTCGCTTGATGAACCCCTTTTCCTGCAGGTTCGTCAGGTGCTTGTGGACCGTCGCCAGCGAAGAGAGATTGAAACGCCGTCCGATCTCCTCGAGGCTGGGTGCGTACCCGTGCTGCTCGATGAACTCTGTCAGGTAGTCGAGGATTTCCCGTTGCCGTTTCGTCAGCGGTAGCACTCGTTCCTCCAGTTCACGCTGGACTGTATGCGAATAAAGAGCGAAGATCAAGCATGAACCTTCGCCCGCGGCTTCCGCCCCCCGAGGGGCGCGCCGCTGACGTCGTCGGTGTGGGCGAAAACAGCCTGGACTACGTCCTCGTGGTGCCGGCCTTTCCCGCCCCCGATTCCAAGGTGCCGCTCACGCGCTTCGACGAGAGGGCCGGAGGGCAGGTCGCCACCGCGATGGCAGCATGCGCCCGGCTCGGCTGGCGAGCGCGCTACGTTGGCGTCACCGGCGACGATGACGCCGGCCAACTCGCCCGAACAAGCCTCCTGTCGGAGGGTGTGGACGTCGGTGCCGTGGTCACCCTGCCGGGTATCCCGTCCCGAACAGCGGTCATCCTCGTCGACGAGTCGACAGGGGGGCGCACCGTCATGGAATGGCGCCACCCAGGGCTGACCCGGGATCCGGCGACCCTCGCGCCGGAGGTCGTCCTCGACGGACGGCTGCTGCTGGTCGATTCCTGCGACCTCCCGTTCTCCGTGGCCGCGGCGACAATCGCGCACGCCGCGGGCATCCCGGTCGTCGTGGACGTCGATACCCCTCGGCCGGGGCTGGACAGCCTGCTGGAGCGGTCAGACGTGATCATCGCAGCCGAGGGGCTCCCCCGGGCGCTCACCGGCGCGGCCACCGAGGAAGGTGCGCTGCGCGAGCTGGCCGCGCAGTATCCCGGCGCGACAACCATCTGTGTGACGCTCGGGTACAGAGGCTGCGTGACGTACGCCGGCGGCGCCGGCATCCACACGCCGGCTGTCCCCGTGCGGTGCGTGGACAGCACCGGGGCGGGCGACGTGTTCCGGGCCGGGTTCATGGCCGCGTGGCTGCGGCTGGGGGACGGCGCGCCGCTCGATCGGGTGCTCGCCTACGCGAGTGCGGCGGCGGCGTTCAGTTGCCGAGGCGCCGGTGCCCGGGGTGCGCTGCCGCGACATGCGGACGTCGAGCAACTGCTACACTCGGCATGACGAACGTCCACGGTCCGTCCCCTGGACGACGAGGTCGAACATGTCCCGCCGAACGCTGTCGAAGGCCCTGGTGCTGGCCGGCCTGCTGACGGTCGTGACGACCGCCGGCGCGGACCTCTCCGAGGAACAGGCCGAGGCTTTCACGATGAAGCTGCGCATGATCGGCGCGGGCGCCGACGGCACGGCTCCGCGCCAGACGGCAGTGACCGAGGAGGAACTGAACTCCTGGTTTGAGTTCCGCGCGATACCCATGCTGCCCGACAGCGTGGCCGAGCCGCGCCTGACGATGCACGGCGAGGGACGTCTGTCGGGCCGCATCCTCGTGGACCTGTCGGCGGTCACCGGAGGGCGTGCGCCATCCGGGCCGCTCGATCCGCTGGCGCTCTTCAAGGGGCGGGTGCCGGTCGTCGTCACCGGGACGCTGACGACAGCCGACGGCGTCGGTCGCTTCCTGCTCGAGGCAGCCGAAGTGTCCGGCCTGCCCCTCCCGCCGTTCCTCCTCCAGGAACTGGTCAGTTACTACTCGCGGACGACCGAACAGCCGCGAGGGGTGCGGCTCGACGATCCCTTCGAGCTGCCGGCCGGCATCCAGCGGATCGACATCGCGCCCGGGCAGGCGAACGTCATCCAGTGAGCGGGGCAGGGGCCCGTGCCTGACTGGCTGTCCACGCCGCTGCAGTACCTGAAGGGTGTGGGGCCGCGGAAGGCGGCAGACCTCAAGCGCGCGGGTCTCACCACCGTCGAGGACCTGCTGTACCGCCTGCCGTTCCGGTACGAAGATCGCAGCCGGATGACGCCGATCGGGTCGGTGCGTCCGGGCGCGCGGGCGGCCGTGCTGGGCGAGATCCGGACGGCGCACCTGGCCCGCACCCGCCGGCGGGGGTTCACGATCTTCCACGCCGTCGTGGCCGACGCGAGCGGCGCCGTCCGCTGCAGCTGGATGAACCAGGCCTTTCTGGCCGACGTGCTCCAGCCGCACCAGACGGTGGTGGTGTTCGGCGAGGTGCGGCTCGACTCCAGCGGGCTGCACTTCCTGAACCCGGAGTACGAACTCGTCCCTGGCGCCGGCGCCGACGAACCGCTCGGAGGCCTGCGCACCGGGAGAATCGTCCCGTTCTACGAGAAGACCGGATCGGTGACACCCAACCTGCAGCGGCGGCTGGTCCGCGAGGCGCTGGATCGGCTGCCGGCGGACCTGCCGGATCCGGTGCCGCCCGACATCCGCTCGGGCCTCGATCTCGTCGCGCGGCGGGAGGCGCTGGAAGCTGCGCACTTCCCGGACGCCGACACAGCGGTGGACACCCTCAACGCCTTTCGTACACCTGCGCAGCGGCGGCTGATCTTCGAGGAGTTCTTTCTCTATCAGCTGGGGCACGCCTGGCGGCGGCGGGCCCATGGCGCGGAGGCGAAGCACCACGTGCCGGTGGTGGACGATCGCATCCGGGCCACGGCGGCCCGCGTGCTTCCGTTCCGGCTCACGGCAGGACAGAAGAGGGCGCTGAAGGAGATCGTGGACGACATGCAGGCGCCGCGGCCGATGCATCGGCTGCTGCAGGGGGACGTCGGATCCGGCAAGACGATCGTCGCGATCGTGGCCGCGGTAGTTGCCATGGAGAACGGCCTGCAGGTCGCCTTCATGGCGCCGACCGAGATTCTCGCCGTGCAGCACTACACGACGCTGATCCAGCGATTGGCCGCGTCGCGCTTCCGCGTCGAACTCCTCACCGGGAGCACATCCGCGGCCCGCCGCCGCGCACTGCTCGCCGACATCACGCGCGGGAGCACACACCTCGTCGTGGGCACGCACGCCCTCGTCGAGGATGCGGTGGCCTTCCACCGGCTGGGGCTCGTGGTCATCGACGAGCAGCACCGGTTCGGCGTCGCGCAGCGTGCCGCACTGCGCGACAAGGGCCTGAGACCCGACGTGCTCCTGATGACCGCCACGCCGATCCCGCGCACGCTCGCCCTGACGGACTACAGCGAGCTGGATGTGTCGCGCATCCCGGACCTTCCGCCGGGCCGCCGCCCGGTGACGACGCGCATCGTGCCGGAATCGCGCCGGGACGACGTGTACGAGCTGCTGCGACGGCAGCTCGAGGAGGGCCGTCAGGCGTACGTCATCTACCCGCTCGTCGACGAATCGGACAAGCTGGACCTCAAGTCCGCAACCGAGATGGCGGACCATCTGCAGGGCGACGTCCTGCCGGCCTTCCGTGTCGGACTGCTGCACGGACGGATGGCGCCCGAGGCCAAGGAACGCGTGATGCAGGCGTTTGCAGGAGGGCGGATCCAGGTGCTCGTATCCACGACGGTGGTCGAAGTGGGCGTGGACGTGCCGAACGCCACCGTGATGGTGGTGGAGCACGCCGAGCGCTTCGGGCTGTCACAGCTCCATCAGCTGCGGGGACGCGTCGGACGCGGCAGCGAGGCCTCGTTCTGCGTCCTTCTGTACCAGGTGCCGTGGACCCACGAGGCCCGCGAACGGCTGAAGGCGATGGCGGAGACGCACGACGGGTTCGCGATCGCCGAGCGGGATCTCGAGCTGCGCGGCCCCGGTGATTTCTTCGGCACACGCCAGTCGGGGCTCCCGCGGTTGCGGACCGGCGATCTCGTCCGGGACCGGGACCTCATGGAGGCGGCCCACCGCGAGGCCAGGAACGCCGTCTCCGGGTCCGTGCTCCCGCCGGAGCTGCTGCAGTTCGTGACGGAGCGGTGGCGCGACCAGTTCGGTCTCGTCGAGGTCGGGTAGCCGGGCGTGCGGGTCATCGCGGGAACCTGGCGCGGCAGGCGGCTCGAGGCACCGAGGTGGGGCGGCCTGCGGCCCACGTCGGATCGCCTGCGCGAAACGCTCTTCAACGTGCTCGCGCCGCGTGTCGAAGGCGCGCGCCTGCTGGACGCCTACGCCGGGACGGGAGCCGTGGGCATCGAGGCGCTCAGCCGCGGGGCGGCCCACGTCACGTTCATCGATCGCGATCGCCGGGCGGCGGCACTCATCCGATCGAACCTCGCGCGCTGCGGCCTCCCGGACAACGGCGTCGTCCTGTGCCATGACGTCGCCCTGGCGCTCGCGCGGCGCGCCGCGCCCGGACCCTACGCGATCATCTTCCTGGATCCCCCGTACGATCGGGCACCGGCGCCGGAGACCCTGGATGCCGCCGCCGGGCTGCTGGAACCGGGTGGGCTGCTGATCCTCGAGCACGCCCGCCGGGTCGCGCCGCTCGTCCCCTCGTCGCTGCACGTGGTCCGGGCCCTGCGGGCCGGGGACAGCGTCCTGTGCTTCTGCGCGGCCGCTCCTGGCGGGGCGGAAACCCGGATTCGGTTCGACCCGCGGGCAGGCCCTGCGGCAGAATGACAGGATGAGTGCACCCGCCCCCCCGAGCGGCCGGCTGGCCGTCTACCCAGGGTCGTTCGATCCGCTGACGAACGGACACGTCGACATCATCCTGCGCGGGGCGCACCTGTTCGACCGCATCCTGGTCGCCGTGCTGGTCAACGCCGACAAGGCGCCGCTGTTCAGCGCCGCGGAGCGAGTCGAGATCGTCCGCGAGGTCTTTCGCGAGTACCCCAACGTGGACGTGGACACTTTCGATGGCCTGCTGGTGGAGTACGCGCGCCGGAAGCGGGCGAGTGTCATCGTGCGGGGGCTGCGGGCCGTGTCGGACTTCGAGTACGAGTTCCAGATGGCGCTGATGAACCGGCACCTGGAGCCGTCGCTCGAGACGGTGTTCATGATGCCCGCGGAACAGTACACTTATCTGAGTTCCAGGCTCATCAAGGAAGTGTTCAGCCTCGGCGGGCAGGTCCGTGGACTCGTGCCGCCGCTCGTCGAGGCACGCCTCAGGGCCACGTCGGCGTCGCCGCGGCCCGTTTCGTCCGAAGGAGGATCAGTGTGAGTGTCATCGCAGACCGCCTCAGCGCCATTTCCGAGTCGCCGACGCTGAAGGTCGGGCAGAACGCCGACCGCATGCGCCGGGCCGGCATCGACGTCATCGACCTCGGGGCGGGTGAGCCCGACTTCAACACGCCGGGTCACGTGAAGGCGGCAGCGGTTGCGGCGATCGAGGGCAACTTCACCCGGTACACGGCGGCGGCCGGCGTGCTGGAACTGCGCGAGGCTGTCTGCGCACAGTACCGCGGCGCCTACGGGATCGAGTTGACGACGGGCGAGGTGGCGATGGCCGCCGGCGGCAAGCAGGCGCTCTTCAACGCAGCCCTGGCCCTGTACAACCCGGGTGACGAAGTCATCACGCACGCGCCGTACTGGCCGACCATCGTCGAGCAGATCAAGATGACCGGCGCCACGCCCGTCATCGCCCGCACGGGCGCCGACGACGGATTCGCCGTCCACGCGGGGCCGATCGTCGAGCGCATTACGCCGAGGACGAAGGCCATCATCATCAACTCTCCCGGCAACCCGACCGGGGCGCTGATCGCGGAAGACGAACTGGGCCGCATCGCCGACGCGGCGGCCGCACGGGGGATCTGGGTCATCGTCGATCTCTGCTACGAGCAACTGATCTACGACACGGTGGGGCACAACCTGCCGAAGGTCCTGTTCGACCGCATGCGCGACCGCACCATCCTCTGTGGCTCGGCGTCCAAGACGTATGCGATGACCGGCTGGCGGTGCGGCTGGACCATCGGCCCCCGGGAGGTGATCGCGGCGTGCAACACGATCCTGAGCCACGCCACCTCGAACATCGCGTCGATCACGCAGAAGGCCGCCATCGCGGCCCTGACGGGCCCGCAGCACGGCGTGGCCGAGATGCTCGCGGAATACCGCGTCCGGCGCGACAGCGTGCACGAGTGGCTGACCGCCAACCCGGCCATCCGCTGCGTGAAGCCCAGGGGGGCCTTCTACCTCTTTCCGGATCTCTCCGAGCTGCTGTCGCCGGCGATGCCCACGACAGGGGCCCTGGCGGACGCGCTGCTGGAGCAGTCGCATGTGGCCCTGACGCCGGGCGAGGCGTTCGACGCGCCCGGGTACGTGCGGATCTCCTACGCCACGTCGATGGAGAACCTGCGGGAAGCCTCCACCCGGCTGCTCACGTTCGCCGATCGCATCCGCGCGGGTGCGGCGGCAGCCCGCTGAGGGTCGAGGGGGCAGGCGGCCTCTCCCGCACCTGCGATCGTGGCGACCATCAAGGTCCGCCGGAACGGGCCGTACGTCGTGCTCGACGACGAGGTGACGGTGATCGACTGGAACGGGCGCGCGTATCCGGTGAAACGCCGGCCGGTCGCGCTGTGCCGCTGCGGCCGTTCCTCGACGAGGCGCTTCTGCGACCGGACGCACGCGCAGGCCGGATTCACGGCGGAAGAGACCGCACCGGTACAGACACGTGGGGAGGACGGCGAGGAACCCTGACCGGCAGGGGGCGATCAGGGAATGAACGTGAACTTCGCGAAACCCGAGACGGGGTTGCTCCAGGGGAGCGAGCCGTTCTTCGGCTGCGTCCGGGCGCTGACCCGGATGTAGTACTCGCGATTGGGCTCGAGACGGGACGTCTCGAACAGCGGGAATCGCTGGAGCGTCGTGAGCCAGGTGCGGAGCGTCGCTTCGTCGTCCGTCACCCAGGTGTCGTCGAGCCGGCCGTCCACCGTCCGGGTGACCGTCGCACGCCGGGTCAGGTTGTCGTACTGCACGGTATTGCTTACCACGGTGGACGCGATGGTCCGGTCGATCCAGAACGGTACCTCGAGACGGAGTTCGACCGTGTAGGTCACCGTCGTGCGCAGGCCGCTCGCCGCGGCCGCGCGGACGTCGTCGCTGAAGGTGTCGTCCAGGCCGAACGACACCAGCACTACACCGTCACGCGCCAGCGGGATCACCCGGATGCTGTCGGCCGCCTGCAGCGGGACCGTGGCGGCCAGGACGAGCGCCAGCACGCCCGCCAGGGCCCCGCGACGCGTGGTCACGGTCCGGCGGGCAGCGCCTTCGGGCACGGGAAGGATCGAGGGCATGGCCGGTTCGGTTCGCGAAGACTCTATCACACCGCGCCGGACCCCTTGACGGACCTGCCGGTGCTATCATTCCGCCGAGGCTCTGCGCACGGTGCGACCCCTTCGCTTCCTCTTTGCCGCCACCGCGGCTGTGGCCCTGCTGACGTGGCCGGCGTCCGCCCAGCAGAACCTCACCCTGACGATCTTCGAGCGGTACCTGGAGTCGCTGCGCCAGCAGGCCGGCATCCCCGGGCTGTCCGGGGCCGTGTTGTACCGCAACACACCGCTCTGGGAGAAGGGACTCGGACAGCAGGACGTGGAACGGGCACTGCCCGCCACGCCCACCACGCCCTACCTGATCGGGAACGTGACGCAGGCTGTCAGCAGCACGATGGCGCTTGTCTGTCTCGAGCGGGCCGACCTGAGCCTGTCCGATCCCGTTGCCCGCTGGACCGCGCTGATCCCCGGCCCCACGACCACGGTCGGCGACGTGCTGCGCCACACGACGGCGGGCAGCGGCTTCCTCTACAACCCCTCGGCCTTCGCGGCCTTGACGCCGGTGCTCGAGGACTGCGGCGATCGGCCGCTGCCGCGCCTGATGGTCGAGTTCGTTCTCGACCGCGTCGCCATGTTCGATTCCGTGCCGGGCCACGACATCGGCACGCCGGGAGACCCGGTCCGCGATCTGTTCGACGCGACCCAGCTCGGGCGGTACGATGCCGCCATCGCCGACCTCGCGCTGCCGTACCGCAGCGATCGGTCCGGACGCGTCACGGTGGGGCAGTATCCTCTGCGCGGCCTTAACGCCTCCACCGGTCTCATCTCGACCGTGCGCGACCTGGCGAAGTTCCTCGAGGCGCTCGATACCGGCGTCCTGCTGCGCGCCGACACGCTCGCCGCCGCGTGGAACAACGTGTCCGCGTCCGGAGCGTCGACGCCGACCGGGCTCGGCTGGTTCGTCCAGTCGTATCGCGGTGAACGCATCGTCTGGCAGTTCGGCCACCTGCCGGATGCGCACTCCGCCCTCGTGATCGTCGTGCCCGGACGGCAGTTGACGTTCATCCTGCTGGCCAATAGCGACAGGCTCAGCGCGCCGTTTCCGCTCGCCAGCGGCGACGTGACGGTGTCCCTCTTTGCCCAGCTCTTCCTGCGGACGTTTGTCCCCTAGCACCCTGCGCCGGCGCGGGGTGCTGCTGGCGCTCGCGCTGCTCCTCCCGGCACCCGCCACGAGTTCGGCCGACTGGCTGCTCACGCCGTTCGTGGGCCTGAAGTTCGGAGGCTCCACGAACCTCGTGGACCTCGATCGCGCGTCAGGGGCGACCAAGTTCGCCGTCGGCGGCTCCCTCGGCTGGCTCGGAGACGGCATCCTGGGCGTCGAGGCCGACGCGACCTGGCTGCCCGGCTTCTTCGATTCGCCGAGGGGAGGCGGACTGGTCGCCCACAGCAACGTGATTTCCGTTACCGCCGGACCGCTGATCGCCGTGCCGGCGGGGTTGATGCGTGACTCCCTTCGGCCGTACATCGCGGGCGGCGTCGGCCTCCTCTACATCGGCATCGGCGACCAGCTCGACGTCTTCCAGGCGAGCAGCGGCGTGCTGGGGCTGAATCTGGGCGGCGGGGCCGTCGGTCGCATCGGACCTCGGACGAACGTCCGGTTCGACGTCCGCCGGATTCAGAACCTGACGGAAACAGGGCGGTCGCTGGCCGCGTTCGGTCCCAGCCGCCTGAGTTTCTGGCGCGGCAGTATCGGCATCGGATTCCGGTACTGACGGCGGATCGGGCAGGCGCGGCTGCGTGAGCATCTGCCGCAGCTCGTCGCCTTCCATGACTTCCACGTCGAGGAGGCGGGTGGCCACGCGATCCAGCAGGTCGCGGTGTTCCGTGAGAATACGCCGCGCGTCCTCGTGAATCCGGCCCATGATGCGCGTGATTTCCGCGTCGATCTGCCGCACCGTCTCCTCGGACCAGGGCCCGCGCTCGGCCGGCAGCTGGGCGGCGAGAAACCTGGCGGGCCTGGGCCCCGAGTAGCTGATCGCACCCAGCGCGTCGCTCATGCCCCACTCCGTCACCATCGCGCGGGCGATGTCGGTCGCGCGCTGCAGGTCGTTCTGGGCTCCGGTCGAAATCTCGCCCAGCGCGAGCTCTTCGGCGGTGCGTCCGCCCAGCAGGACCGTGAGCTGGTACATCAGGTCCGTCCGCTGGAGCAGGTAGCGATCCTCGAGCGGCAGCTGCATCGTGTAGCCCAGCGCGCCGAAGCCGCGCTGGACAATCGAGATCTTGTGCACCGGATCGACGCCGGGCAGGACGGAGGCGACGATGGCATGGCCCGCCTCGTGATAGGCCACGATCCGCCGCTCGCGGTCGCTCATGACCCGCTTCTTCTCGAGCCCGGCGATCAGCCGATCGATCGCCTGATCGAAGTCCCCGGGCCCGACCTCCGTCTTGTCGTGGCGGGCCGCCAGCAACGCGGCCTCGTTGACGAGATTGGCGAGATCGGCGCCGACGAACCCGGCCGTGCGCGCCGCCACGACCTGCAGATCGACGTCCGGGGACAGCCGCACGCGCTTCGTGTGGATGCGCAGCACGTCCAGCCGGCCGCGGACGTCAGGCTTGTCCACGAGCACCTGCCGGTCGAAGCGCCCGGGACGGAGCAGGGCGGGGTCGAGCACCTCCGGGCGATTCGTGGCGGCCATGATGATGATCGCCTTGCGCGAGTCGAAGCCGTCCATCTCGGCGAGGAGCTGGTTGAGCGTCTGCTCCCGCTCCTCGTGGCTGCCCATCGGGCTCTGCACGCGTACCTTGCCGAGGGCGTCCAGCTCGTCGATGAAGATGATGCACGGCGCCTTGGCTTCGGCCTGCGTGAAGAGATCCCGCACCCGCGCGGCGCCCACGCCGACGAACATCTCCACGAACTCGGATCCGCTCAGGCTGAAGAAGGGGACCTTGGCCTCGCCGGCGACGGCCCGGGCCAGCAGCGTCTTGCCGGTGCCCGGAGGGCCGACCAGCAGCACCCCCTTCGGGATGCGCCCACCCAGCGTGGTGAACTTCCGGGGATGCTGCAGGAACTCGACGATCTCCCGCAGCTCCTGCTCCGCCTCGTCCACTCCCGCGACGTCGGCGAAGCTGACCTTGACGTCGTCCTCGGCAAATACGCGGGCGCGGCTCCGGGCGAACGACATCACGCCCCCTTCGACCCCGCTCATCCGGCGGAAGAAGAACGTCCAGATCCCGATCAGCACGAGCAGGGGCAGGACCCACCCGAGCAGGTCCACGACCCAGCGGCTGACGACCTCGCCGCGGTACTGGACCCCCTCCGCGTCGAGCTCCTCGAGCAGCCTGGGGTCCTCGATCCGTGTCGTCGTGAAGGCGGTGGAGCCGTTCCGCTCCTGCGTGAGCGTGCCCCGGATCGTCTGCTCGCCGACGGTGACCTCTTCGACGCCGCCGCCGCGCAGCGCCTGCTTGAACTCGCTGTAGGTGACCGTGTTGCCCGGGGGGCGGAAGAACCACGCCTGTCCCAGGGTCATGAGCGCGAGGAAGCCGATCGCGTACCAGAGCGCGGCGGCCGGCCGGCGGGGTGGTTCGCGGTGCTCGCCACCCCGACGGTCGCGCGGGTGCGGGCCCGGAGGACTACGGCGTGCCGGCAACGGCCTGTGCCTTCTGGAAAACCAGCTGATCGGCGTCCACGCCCACCAGCACCTCGTCCCCTTCGCCGAACGTGCCCTCGAGCACCTGGAGCGCAAGCGGATCGAGGACCTGCCGCTGGATGGTCCGCTTCAGCGGGCGCGCGCCGTAGGCCGGGTCGTAGCCGTGCGTCACGAGCCAGGTCCTGGCCTCGTCGCTCAACTGGACCGCGATCTTCCGCTCGGCCAGTCTGGCCAGCAGCCCCCGGATCTGGATGTCCACGATGCTCGTCAGGTGCTCCACGCCAAGCGCATGGAAGACGATCGTCTCGTCCACGCGGTTGAGGAACTCCGGCTTGAAGTGGCGGCGCAGCGCCTCGATCACCTCACGGCGGATGCCCTCCGACACACCCGTGCCCGCCGCCGCGGCGTCGGCGATGAACTGGCTCCCGAGGTTCGAGGTCATGATCACGATGGCGTTTCTGAAGTCTACCGTGCGCCCCTTGCCGTCCGTCAGGCGGCCGTCATCGAGCAGCTGCAGCAGGACGTTGAGGACCTCGGGGTGCGCCTTCTCGACCTCGTCGAAGAGGACTACCGAATACGGCTTCCGGCGGATCGCCTCGGTGAGCTGCCCGGCTTCGTCGTAGCCGACGTATCCGGGCGGCGCGCCGATCATGCGGGAGACCGTGTGTTTCTCCTGGTACTCCGACATGTCGATGCGCACCATCGCGTGCTCGTCGTCGAACATGAACTCCGCGAGCGCCCGCGCCAGCTCCGTCTTGCCGACCCCTGTCGGCCCCAGGAAGATGAAGCTGCCGAGCGGCCGGTTCGGGTCCTGGAGTCCTGCCCGGGCCCGGCGGATGGCGTTGGCGACCGCGGTGATGGCCTCGTCCTGGCCCACGACGCGCCGGTGCAGGCGTGACTCCATCCGGAGCAGCTTCTGGACCTCGCCTTCCATGAGGCGGCTGACCGGGATGTTCGTCCATTTCGCCACGACTTCGGCGATGTCCTCCTCGTCGACCTCCTCCTTCAGCATCCGCCGGCTCTGCTGGAGGCCGGCCAGCTGCCGTTCGGCATCCCCGATCCGGCCTTCGATCTCCGGGATCCGGCCGTACTGCAGCTCCGAGGCCCTGGCGTAGTCGCCACCCCGCTGTGCGCGATCGACTTCGAGCCGCGCGCCCTCCAGCTCCTCCTTGAGGGCGCGCGCGGACTGGATCGCGCCCTTCTCCTGCTGCCAGTGCGCCTGGAGCGCCGTCTGCTCCTCCTTGAGGTCTGCCAGGTCCCGCTCGAGCCGGGCGAGCCTATCCACCGAGGCCTTGTCGGTCTCCTTGCGCAGCGCCTCGCGCTCGATCTCGAGCTGCATGACGCGGCGACGCACCTCGTCGAGCTCCGCCGGCATCGAATCGATCTCCGTCCGGAGCTTCGACGCCGCTTCGTCCACCAGGTCGATGGCCTTGTCGGGGAGGAACCGGTCGGCGATGTAGCGATCCGACAGCACCGCCGCGGCGACCAGCGCGGCGTCCTTGAACTTCACGCCGTGGTGAATCTCGTAGCGCTCCCGCAGCCCGCGCAGAATGGAGATCGTGTCCTCGACCGTCGGCTCGCCGACCATGACCGGCTGGAACCGCCGTTCCAGGGCCGCGTCCTTCTCGACGTGCTTGCGGTATTCGTCCAGGGTCGTGGCACCGATCGTGTGCAGTTCGCCGCGCGCGAGCATGGGCTTCAGCATCTGCGACGCGTCCATGGCACCTTCGGCCGCGCCGGCCCCGACCACCGTGTGCAGTTCGTCGATGAAGAGCACGATGCGCCCGCCCGACTCGGCGATCTCCTTGAGGACGGCCTTGAGCCGCTCCTCGAACTCGCCGCGGTACTTGGCGCCGGCGACGAGCGCCCCCATGTCGAGGGCGAAGATCTGACGGTTCTTCAGCCCCTCGGGAACGTCGCCGCGCACGATCCGCTGCGCCAGCCCCTCGACGATCGCGGTCTTGCCGACGCCCGGTTCGCCGATCAGCACCGGGTTGTTCTTCGTGCGCCGCGACAGCACCTGGATGACACGGCGCACCTCCTCGTCGCGGCCGATGACCGGGTCGAGCTTGCCCTTGCGCGCCAGCTCCGTCAGATCGCGACCGTATCGCTGGAGCGCCTCGTAGGTGCTTTCGGGATTCTGGCTCGTGACGCGCTGCGACCCGCGCACCTCCGTCAAGGCGGCGTACAGCCGGTCCTTCGAGACGCCCGACTCCTTCAGGATCTGCGCAGCCGGTGAGCGGCCGGCCTCGGTCGCGATCGCCAGCAGCAGGTGTTCCGTGCTGACGAACTCGTCCTTCAGCCGCGCAGCCTCGGCCTGCGCCGCGTCGAACACCAGTTTCATCCGTGGCGAATACCGGAGATCCGTGCCGTGGGCCGCCGGGAGGGCGGCCAGGTGCCTGCGTGCCTGGCTCGTCAGCCGGGGCGGATCGAGGCCCAGCCGGCGCGCGATCGACGGGACAATGCCGCCCTGCTGCTCGACGAGCGCCACGAGCAGGTGTTCGGGCGTGACCTCGGCGTGGCTGGCGTCTTCCGCCAGCCGCTGCGCGGCCACGATGGCTTCCTGCGACTTCTCGGTGAAAGTGTTGCTGTTCATCGTCGTGCCTTCCTGTCGATCTTCGCAACCTGCCCGGACCTACCCGCCGGCCGCCAGTGCTTCCCAGTGTTCGCGTTCCCGCGACGACAACGCGGTCGGCAGCTGCACGTCGACCCGGGCGTAGGCGTCGCCCCGATCCTCCGGACGACCGACCGACGGCATCCCGTATCCCTTCACGCGGAAGACCTGCGCGTTCTGCGTGAGCGGCGGGATCTTGAGCCGTACCGGTTTGCCGGCCAGCGTCGGCACGTCGGCTTCGCCGCCGAGCACCGCCGTCGTCACCGTGACCGGCACGCGCGTGTACAGGTCCCGTCCCCGGCGCTCGAAGACGGGGTGGGGGAGGAGCCGCACCCGGAGATAGAGGTGGCCCGCCTCGCCGCCTCCTGCTCCCGGCCCGCCCGCTCCGGCAACCCGCACCCGCGACCCGTCGCTGACGCCAGGCGGAATCCGCACGTCGACCGAGCGCGTGCCGCCGTTCTCCTCGAAGGAGAGCCGCCGCGTCGCGCCGTGGTAGGCATCGTCCAGCGTCAGGTCGATCTCGTGTTCGACGTCGCGTCCCGCCCGGCGGCGCGTGCGTCCCCGTCCGGCGCGCCCCTCGGCTCCTTCGCTGAAACCGCCGCCGAAGAACGTGGTGAAGAAGTCCGAGAACGGATGTTCGCCGCCAAACAGCGACTCCACCTCTTCCGGACTCATCGTCCGATACCCCGTCCCGCTCCCTGCGGGCGCCTGCCACCGGCCCGCGAACGGGTTCGGACCGCCCTGACGCTCGGCCTGTTCGTACAGACGCCAGTTGGCGCCGAGTTCGTCGTACTTCTTCCGCGTGGCCGGATCGCCGAGCACCTCGTAGGCCTCGTTGACGTCCTTGAAACGGGCCTCGGCCGCCTTGTCACCCGGGTTCACATCCGGGTGGAACTTGCGGGCCATACGGCGAAACGCCTGCTTGATCTCCTTCCCGGAGGCGGTCTTCGTCACGCCGAGGGTCGCGTAGTAGTCCTTGAATTCCATGGCCCTACCCGTACACGGTCACAGTCCGACCATCTCCCGCAGCCGGCGGACCTCCTGGGCGAGCTGCCGGCGTCCGGCCCCTGTCGACAACGCCCGATCCTCGAGCAGTGACGGCAGCCGGTCGAGCACGTCGGCGATCAGGAGCAGCCGCTGGACGCCGGCCAGGTTGACCCCGAGGTCGTCCACCAGGCGCTTGATCAGGCGCAACCGCTCCAGCTCCTCGAGCGAGTAGAGCCGCATGCTGCCGACCGTCCGGGTCGGCTGCACGAGACCGAGTCGTTCGTACTTCCGGAGGGTCTGGGGGTGCATGCCCAGGCGCTCCGCGGCGACACTGATGAGAAACACCTCCCGCTCCATGAACCCCTCGCTGGCTGCCGGTGCAGCGGTCGTCCGGAATTGATATGCTTCGACTCTAATTATTGATTCAGTCTGTGTCAATACCCTGATCCGTCTAAAGCCAACTTCGGCCAGCGACTGCGGGCGACCATGCTCCGCCTGCCTCAGGTGCGGCACGCCGGCCATGTATAATTCCGCGCCGTGCGTGTGGCGCGACGGTTCTTCATCAGCGGGCGCGTGCAGGGCGTCGGCTTCCGGTACTTCACGCAGGACGTGGCACTCCGGGAAGGGGTGGCCGGGTTCGTCCGCAACTGCCGGGATGGCCGCGTGGAGGCGGTCATCGAGGGTGACGCCGAGGCGGTGGCTCGAGTGGAGCGATCGCTCCGCAGCGGTCCCGGCGGCGCACGCGTCGAACGCGTCATGGTGCTCGACGAAGACGCCACGGGCTACGATCGATTCGACATCCTCGCGACCGGGTAGCGCAGCGCCGGACGGCCTCCGGCCCGAGGCGCCATGACGGCCCCGGGCCTCACAACTGCCATGGACCTCAAATCGCACATTCGTGAGGTTCCGGACTTTCCGAAGGCCGGAATCCTTTTCTACGACATCACGACGCTCCTGCGGCAGCCGTCGGGCCTGAAAGCGGTCATCGATGCCCTGACGGCGCCGTACGCGGGTGATGGGATCGACGTCGTCGTCGGCATCGAGAGCCGGGGGTTCATCCTCGGCGCCCCGGTCGCCGAACGGCTCGGCGCGGGCTTCGTGCCGATGCGCAAGCCGGGGAAGCTGCCGGCTCGGTCGGTTCGCGCGGAGTTCAGTCTCGAATACGGCAGCGACGCCCTCGAAGTCCACGAAGACGCGATGCACGCCGGACAGCGCGTCCTGATCGTGGACGACGTGCTGGCCACGGGCGGGACGGCGCGCGCCGCCGCGCAGCTCGTGCGGCGGACGGGCGGGCAGCTCCAGGGGCTCGCGTTCCTGATCGAGCTCCAGATGCTCAACGGCATAGCGAAGCTGGAGGGGGAGCAGGTCTTCTCGGTGCTGCAGTACTGAGGCTGCCGTGCGCTGGGAGGCTGCTCTCGTCGCCGTCGTCCTCGCCGGGACGGGCCTCGCCGTCGTGTGGGCCATCGGGCAGGCCCATCGCCGGCAGGAGGTGCTCGCGCTCCTGCAGACGTTCGGATCGGCCCGCGCCGCGGCGCTGCAGGATCCACGGCTCCTCCTCGTCTGGCAGCCGCTGGCGACGGCCGCGCGGCGCCTGTTCCCCAAGGCGTTCGCCACGCTGGACCGCGGTGTCTCGGGCACGTTTCCGTTCAGCGGAGCCGATCTCGAGCAGGCGCACGCCGCCTGGACGGCGGCGTGGCTGGCGTTCGAGGCGGCTCACGACGAGGAGTACCGCCTGAAGGCCGACGTCGCGGAACAGGACGTGAGACGGGCGGCGGATGCCGAAGCCGCGCAGCTCGCACGAGCGCGCGTCTCGCGGATCCAGCACGAGAAGATGGAGCGCTACCAGGCGCGCTACGCGGAGTACATCCGGACCGCCAGGACCCTCCAGGCGCTGCTGGACCAGCCATCCGCATCGGCCAGGGAGGCCGACAACATCAAGTAAACTGTCGGTTTACAGCGAGCCAGTCCCCGTAGCTCAGCTGGATAGAGCGCGCGCCTCCTAAGCGCGAGGCCCCCGGTTCAAATCCGGGCGGGGACACCAGCCTTCGCTCGCCTGCGGCGGGCTTTGGCGAGGCGGGCCAGCGAGCTGATCGCAGGCGGCGGTTGCGCGCCGAAGCGCCGGAGACGCGACGGCGGGCACAAGTGGCAGGGACGCCGCTACGGCCGGGTGAATGGGAAGGCGAGAGGGCATGAAGCAGAAACATCGTCAGCATCTGAAGTCGAACGCACTGGCCGAGTCGGTCTTCTCGCTCCGCGAGTTCCTCGAGGCGCGCCGGCGCACGTTCCGGCTGGCCGGGAGCCTCGTTGCACTCGCGCTGGTGGCGATCCTCGCGTGGGTCACCATCCGGCAGACCACCGAGGCCCGATCACAGGAACTGCTCGCCGCGGCGATGGTCGTGCTGCAGGCGCCCGTGCAGCCGCCGGATCCGGCGCAGCCGCCGCGTGACGGACAGCCCGGGACGATGGCGACGCAGGCTCCGGGAACGTATCCGACCGAACAGGCGCGACTGGAGGCTGCCGTGCCCGCCTTCAGGGCCGTGGTCGACCAGTACCCCGACTCGGCGGGGGGGATCGTGGCGCAATACCATCTGGCCACGACGCTCGCCACCCTGGGCCGGCACGACGAGGCGCTGGGCGAGTTCGACGGCGTGATCGCCCGCACGGACCCGGAGTCGCTGTACGGCAGGATGGCGCGGATGGGTCAGGCCAGCTCGCAGACCATCCTCGGGCAGCACGAACCGGCAATCGCCACCTACACGGCGCTGCTCGAGCAGCCTTCGAGCCCGTTGCCCCCCGACGCCGTCCTGAAGCAGCTCGCGACCGCCTACCAGGCCGCCGGCAACGCCGACGAAGCCAAGAAGGCCTGGAGCCGCATCGTGCACGAGCACCCGCTGTCGCCGTACTCGGCGGAAGCGGGCAAGCAGATCAAGTAGCCGCGTCTACTCGTCGTCGTCGGCGAGGCGCTTCAGCTCCGAGAGGATCCCAAGCGCTTCGAGCGGCGTGGTCGAATCCACGTCCACGTTGCGGATCCGGCGGGTGATCTCGCCGTCGCCGCTGGCGCCCCGCCGGCGAACAGCCCGAGCTGTGCCACCGGCGGGTCATGCGGTGTCGCCGCCAGCGTGGGCCGGCCGTCGCGCGACAGCTCGTCCTGCTCCAGGCCCGTGAGGATCTCGCGAGCCCGCGCAATCACGTTCGGGGGCAGCCCCGCGAGCCGCGCCACCTGGATGCCGTAGCTTCTGTCCGACCGGCCCGGCACGATCTTCCTGAGAAACACGATGTCGTCGTTCAGCTCGCGCGCGGCCACGTGCGCGTTGGCGACGCCGGGCACCCGGTCCGCCAGGTCCGTCAGCTCGTGGTAGTGCGTGGCGAACAGCGTCTTCGGCCGCGCGCGCGCGTTGGTCGCCAGGTGTTCCGCGACCGCCCACGCGATGCTGAGCCCGTCGAACGTCGAAGTGCCACGACCGATTTCGTCGAGGACGACCAGGCTCCGCGACGTGGCCGTGTGCAGGATGTGGGCGGTCTCCTGCATTTCGACCATGAAGGTGGACTGCCCGCGCGCGATGTTGTCGCTCGCCCCGACGCGGGCGAAGATCCGATCCACGATCGGCAGCTTCGCCCGGCGTGCCGGGACGAACGATCCCGCCTGCGCCAGCAGCGGCAGCAGGGCCGTCTGCCGGAGGTAGGTTGACTTGCCGCCCATGTTCGGCCCGGTCAGGATCACGAGCTGCCGATCCGATCCGTTGAGCAGCACGTCGTTCGGCACGAAGGCCTCGGGGGTCGTGCGCTCGACAACCGGGTGCCGGGCCTCCATGACGACGAACTCGGTCCCCTCGTGCAACTGGGGCTTCGTGTAGTCGGCGACCGCGGCCGTCTCGGCGAACGCGCCAAGTGCGTCGAGCGCCGCCAGCCCGCGGGCGGTGTCCTGGATCAGGGGAGCCGCCGCCGCCACGTCTGCACGCAGCCGTTCGAAGAGCTCGAGCTCGCGCGCCACGATCCGCTCGTCGGCGCCGAGCACCTTGTCTTCGTATTCCTTCAGCGCCGGCGTCACGAACCGTTCACCGCCGGCGACCGTCTGCTTGCGGCGGTAGTCGTCCGGAACGAGGTGCAGGTTCGCCTTCGACACCTCGATGTAGTAGCCGAACACGCGGTTGAAGCGCACCTTGAGCGAGGCGATGCCCGTGCGTGCACGCTCCCGATCCTCCATATCGGCGATCACCTGCCGGCCTGACCGGCTGATGGTCCGCAGTTCGTCGAGATCCGCGCTCACGCCGTCGCGGATGAAGCCGCCGTCGCGCGTCAGCGCAGGCGGCTCGTCGACGAGCGTCCGCGCGATGGTCGCGCACAGGTCCGGCAGGCCGTCGAGGCCGGCCACCAGGCTTCGGATGAGCGGGCATTGCAGCGGCTCCAGCAGGAGGGCGATCGGCCCGACCGCCTCGAGGGATGTCCTGAGGGCCCAGAGGTCACGCGGGCCGGCCGTGCCGAGCGCCGCGCGCGCCACCAGCCGTTCCAGGTCCTGCACCGCTTTCAGGCCATCACGCAGGCGGGCGCGCTCCGTGGATCGGAACGTGAGATCTTCGACCGCATCCAGCCGGTCGCAGATCGGCTCCAGGGCGGCCAGCGGCCGCAGCAGCCAGGACCGCAGGAGCCGCCCGCCCATGGCGGTCACGGTGCGATCGACCTCCCGGAGCAGCGAACCCGATCTCGTGCCGTCGGCACCGGTCACGACCTCGAGGTGCTTCAACGTCGTCGGATCGACGATCAGGGCATCTCCGGACGTCTTCAACCGGACGGCGCGGATGTGGACCAGGTCCGCCTTCTGCGTCTGCCGGAGGTGTCCGATCAGGCCTCCGGCCGCCTGCACGGCCAGCTCGCGTCCCTCCAGCCCGAACGTCCCGAGACCGTGTACCTGCAACTGATCGAGCAGCGTGCGCTCCGCCGCCCCGCGCTCGAACAGCCAGCCGTCCGCGCGCGTCACTGCCGCCGTCAGGGAGCGTTCCAGCGCGGGCGGGACGTCGCTCGTGTCCGGCAGGACGACCTCGCGCGGCGAGAGCACCCGCAGGTCGTCGAGGAGCGCCTGCTCACCCTCCACGCCCTCGTATTCCGCCACGCTGAACTCGCCGGTGGAGAGATCCGCCAGCGCGGCGGCGAACCGCCGGCCGGCGCGGGCGCTCGCACTGACCAGCGCCATGATGAACGCGGGCTCGCGCGCGTCGAGGTAGTCCGTGTCCGTCAGCGTCCCCGGCGACACCACCCGGACGACGGCCCGCTTGACGAGCCCCTTCGCCTTCCGGGGATCCTCCACCTGCTCGCAGATCGCGACGCGGTAGCCCTTGCGCACCAGCCGCGCGAGGTAGCCGTCCACGGCATGGAAGGGCACCCCGCACATCGGGATGCCGTTGCCGGACTGATCCTTCGAGCGCGACGTCAGGGTCAGGTCGAGGGCCCGCGATGCCACGAGCGCGTCCTCGAAGAACATCTCGTAGAAGTCGCCCATGCGGAAGAACACGATGGCGTCGCGGTGCTGCCGCTTCGCCTCGAAGTACTGGCGCATGGCCGGTGTGGCGGTCGTCATGATGGTGGGAGCACGGGAGCACGGCCCGAAATCACTATTATGGTGCAGCGATGTTGGTGCTGGCCCTCGACACCACCACCCGGCGAGGCAGCGTGGCACTGGCCGGGAACGGCGTGATCATCGAGGAACGGGCAGCGAATCCGGAGGAGCCACCCGCCACCCGGCTGCCCGGCGATCTGATGGCTCTGCTGGCCGGCCGGGGACTCCGGCTGCACGAGGTTGACGCGTTTGCCGTCGCCACGGGGCCCGGATCCTTCACCGGACTCCGGATCGGGATTGCCACCATGCAGGGCCTCGCCTATGCGTGTGCCCGGCCGGTGGTCGGCGTGTCCGCCCTCGACGCGCTGGCGCACGCCGCTGGCGGCGGCACCGCGGCGCCTGGGCCCGTGGTCGCGTGGGTGGATGCCTGGCGGGGAGAGGTGTACGCGGCGGTGTACGAAGACGGGCAGCCGATCGGGCCGCCAGTCGTGGACACGCCGGCCTCGCAACTGGCGGCGCTCGCCACCACTGCGGCTGGCCGGCTGGTGCTGTTCACCGGCGATGGCGCAGAGCGCTATCGGGATCTGATCACCACCTCACTGGCGGGGCCCGCCCGCTTCACCACACCGACCGCGCCGGCCCTCGCCGGCGCCGTGGCCGCCCTGGCCACCGGTCAGCTGAGGGCCGGACGCCGGCCGAGGCCGGACGCGATCCGGCCCCTGTACGTCCGGCGTCCCGATGCCGAGCTTGCGCGCAGCCGCGCCCGGGGGCGTGGCGCTCCCGCAGGAGGCGGATGACGGCGCTCGCCATCGACACGCTGGGCGGGGACGTGGATCTCTCCGGGGTGCTGGAGGTCGAAGCGGAGAGCTTCAACAACCCCTGGACGCGGGAGATGTATGCCTGGGAGCTGCGGAACCCGGCAGTCTGCCGCATCTACGTCGCGCGTCTGCCGGAGTGCCGCGTGGCCGGTTTCTGCGCCACGTGGCTCGTCGTCGACGAGATCCACATCAACAACGTGGCGGTCCGGCCCGCCTATCGGGGGAACGGCATCGGCACGGCCCTGCTGCAGCATGCCCTTGCGCAGAGCAGCCGCCTCGGCGCCCGGCGCGCGCGGCTGGAGGTCCGGGCGTCCAACGCGGGCGCGCTTCGGCTGTACGAGCGGCTCGGCTTTTCCCTGGCTGGCGTGCGCCGCAACTACTACTCGCATCCCGTGGAGGACGCCCTGCTGCTGGCGCGGGACGACGATGACTGAGGGGCGCCACCGCAGGCGGGCACCGGTCGGCGCCCGGGCTGTTGTGACTCCTTGATAATGTCCCCTCGCGGACTCGTTAGAAATGTCCCCCTAAGCTGACGACCTCTGAGGAGGTCGTGAATTGGGGCGGACGGCGATGAGTACGACAGAGCTACGGCGTGCGGGC
>VFZH01000051.1 GCA_016871255.1 Acidimicrobiia bacterium
GTGCATCGGCCCGCACCTCGCCGGTCAGGCTGAGTGACGTCTCCTGCGCGAGGTGGTCGGCCCGCGCGAAGGCCTCGTCGCCCACGGTCGCCTTCGACACGACCGCCTGGATGACGCCGGTGCCGTCCCTGAGCATGAGGAAATGGATCTTCCCGCTCGACCGGCGGTTGTGCAGCCAGCCGCGAAGCGTGACCGTGGTCCCCGCGTGGGCGGCGATGTCGGCGATGTAGGTGCGCATAGTGGCGTCGATGTGTCCGTTCGTTCAGAAGACGACCAGCATGCGGTCGAGGCGTTCCCGGGCCTTCACGGTCCGGCGCAGCACGTCTGCCGGATCGCCCGTGCCCGCGACCTCGAACATCAGGCAGCCGTCGTAGCCGACTTTCCGCGTGGCCATGATCGCCTGATCCCAGTCGATCGTTCCCGCGAAGGGCACCAGGTGCTCGTCGTGACGGCCGTCGTTGTCGTGGACGTGCGTCGTGACCAGGTGGCCGGACAACGCTTCCACGGCATCGGTGACGTCGCCGCCCAGGTTGGCGTGCCCGTAGTCGAGGCACACGCCGACGTTTGGCAGGTCCAGATCGTCCTCGATCAGGCGCACCAGCTCGGCGGGAGCCGACAGGGCATTCGGGATCACCTCCAGGGCCAGCCGGACGCCGACATCACGCGCCTGCGCCGCCAGCGCATCGAGGCTGCGCCGGGCCGCGCCGGGCTGGTTGTCCGCGCCCAGATGGCGATCCCCCGCCGACGTCGCCAGCACGTCGTCCGGCACGCCGACGTGGACGACGAGAAAGGCGTAAGGGAGCACGCGGGCGACGGCAAGCGCCGCGCCTGCCTCGGCGATGGCCGCTGATCGGCGGTCCTCGTTGGGGGAAGCCAGGGAGTAGGAGCCGACCCAGCGCCCGTCCCTGATCGCGTCCACGATCGGTGCGTGCACCGAGTGGAGCTCGAGCCGCGTGTCGTTCAGCCACTCCGCCAGCGCCGCGATCGCCGCGGGATCGTGGTAGTCGAAGTGCGTCCGCGTGGCGAACAGCTCGATTGCCTCGAAGTCGTGCGCCGCGATTTCCACGAGGTGCTCGCGGTCGAGCCGGCTTTCGTGAAAGACGTGTGTGGAGAGGCCGAATCGGCAGGACATGGCTGCGGCAGTGATTGTTCAATCCCGGCAGGGAATCGTCAATCCCCGCGGCGCCGATGTGGACCGGCGCGGGCACCGGCCTAGGCCCGGCTGCGTGGAGCCGAGGCCCGTCCGGGCGGTGTCAGCGCAGTTCCGGGACGTGGGCGGCCAGCAGCTCGTGGAGCCGGCCGAACCGGGGCCATGCGGCCAGGTTGGTGCGGATGTACGCGAGCGTGCGGGGGATGTACTCGCCGAACGACGCGTTCCCGCGCGACGTCACCTGGAAGCCGAATGTGCCGAGCGCCTTCAGGTTGCGCTGCACCGACATCAGGTCGAAGCGGCGACGGAACGCGTCCGGCGGCGTCGGCGTACCGCGAGCCTCGAGAAACGTCGCGATGAGCCCGTCACGTTCGGCGTCGGTCAGGTCGACGTAGGAGTCGCGGAGCAGGGAGGCCAGGTCGTAGGTGTCCGGCCCCATGCGCGCGTCCTGGAAGTCGATGACGAGGAGCCTGCCGTTGCGGACCATGAGGTTGCGGCTGTGGTAGTCGCGGTGGCACAGCACGCGTGGCTCCGACGCCAGCTCGCCGGCCAGCGCCTCGTACTCCTCGCCGAGCGCACGGCGGGCGCCCTCGTCGAGGGAGACGCCCCGCAGGTGCTCCAGGAAGTGCTCCGTGAAGAAGCGGAGCTCCCAGGTCAGCTTCTCCACGTCGAACGCGAGCCGGTACGGGAGCAGGTCGGGGGAGCCGAACTCCGCGCCTCGCGCCTGGATCGTGGCGATCAGCGTCGTGGCTTGACGGTAGAGCGCCGGCCGATCGGCGGGCGTCGTCGACAGCCGCGCCTGCAGTGTCGTGTCCCCCAGATCCTCGAGCACGAGTATGCCGAGGGCGGCGTCGTGGCCGAGCACGCGCGGGACGGGCACCCCCATCGCGGCGAAGAGACCGTGCACGATGGTGAAGGGCAACGACGCCGCGTCGATCGCGCCGGCATGGAGCGCGAGGATCTCTGACGGCCGACCGGGGTGCTCCAGCCGGAAGTACCGGCGGTCGGACGCATCTCCTGCGAGCGGCACGACGCGAACGCCAGTCAGACCGCGGGCCGCCACGAATTGAGCGACCCGTGGATCGACGGACCGGCCGCTCATGCCCGGGAGTTGCCCAGCGGCGACACCGCCAGGCCCTGCATGCGCTGCTCGTTCGGATCCAGGTCCGGTGTTGCCCGCCGGATCACGACGTCCCGCCAGGTGCCGGCCGGGACGCGCACGCCGTCGGTGACGATCGAGCGCTCGACGCGTGCGCCCGCTTCGACGATCGCGTCGTTCCACACGACCGACTCGCGCACGATGGCGTCCGGATCGATGTGCGCCTCCGGGTCGATCGGCGAGGCGTCGTCCCTCGCGGCGAGCGTGAGGCAGGTGTCCAGGTAGTCGCCGGGTGTGCCGATGTCGAAGAACTCGGTGTCGGTGACCCAGCCCCGGACGCGGCCGGGGTGCTCGCGGATCAGCTCGGGGTAGAGGCCGGTGACCGATTCTGCGGGCCGGTCGTCCTCCAGCCGCGCGAACGCCTCGGCGTTCGCCATCTGCACGCCGACGACGTGAAACGAGGGCGTGCCATCGCCGCGGCGCACGAAGCCCGTGATGGTGCCGTCGTCGCGCATCAGGGCTCCACCGTAGCGGTCGGGCATCGTGTTCGGCGTGAGCGCCATCGTGACCCAGGCTCCGGAACGGACGTGCGCCTCCCGCAGTCCGGCCAGATCGACCGTGGTCAGCGTATCGCCGTTCACCAGCACGAAGGGTGAGTCGCCCAGCAGGGGCAGGGCCCGGCGGGGACCACCGGCAGAACCCAGGACGCGTGTCTCCCAGGAGTAGCGGAGGCGGAGCCCCAGGTGCGACCCGTCCCCGGCGACGGCCGTGATCGTGTCGGGCAGGTGGTGCAGGTTCAGCACCGCGTCGCGGACATTGGCAGCCACCAGCCACCGCAGGATCCGCTCGAGGAGCGTCTGGCCCGCGACGGGGAGCGCCGTCTTGGCCCGGAGCCGGGACAGTGGGCGAAGCCGGGTGGCGAGCCCGGCGGCCAGCACCAGCGCCGGGGTCATCCTTCGACGACGTCCTCGTCGAACACCATGTCGGTGGCGGCGATCCCCTGTTCGTCGCAATGTCTGAGAAAGAGCCCGCGGTAGGAGTCCAGCAGGAAGTCGGCCGGTGCGCGTCCCAGGGTCCGGGCCATGGCCAGGATGCCACGCTCGCCCCCTTCGATCTCGACGAACGTGCCGATGGGCGTCTCGTCGATCGTCAGGGTGACCTCTTCGGCCGAAAACTCCTCGCGGTACTTCTGGTAGCGGAACGAGACCTGCAGCCCCAGCTCCTCGAAGACCTTCAGCAGCACGTCGCCGTCCCCGACCATCGTTTCGTCTTCTTCGCGCACCTTCATCGGCCCCGGCTGCACGGGACCCTTGAGGGTCACCAGGCTCCGGCCGCGGTCGCGCCGGATGCGCAGCACCAGGCCGGTGGCGCGCAGGCGGCCATCGGCCGTGTCCAGCAGGCAGTCCTCCTGCAGGCGTCTGGCGCGGAGCGGCGTGGCGCCGGCGGCGATGATGGCGCTCCGGGCCTCCTCCGGGGAATCGAAGCGCAGTTTGATTTCGCGTTCGGTCATCGGGGCGTCGGGGACTTGTACTATGTTCGCCGGCCGCAGGTCATGCGCGACATTCTCAGGTGACGCGCACGCGTCCGGAGAGCCCCTGGAGCGCTGGCCGGCCGACCTCGCGTCCGAACAGCATGACCTTCTGAGTGCTTCCGAGGCCACCCGGCAGAATGAGTGTCTTGAAGGCGCGCAGGTCGTGGGCGTCCATCTCGATCGGGCCCGGCCCCTCCCGGGACTCGGTCAGGCCTGCCAGCGCCATCAGGAAGTAGGTCTGGTCCAGCACCCCAAGTGTGTCGCACCCCAGCCGCTCCGCCACCTGCCGCACCGAGGTGAGATCGACGTGCGACGTGATGTCCCGTGTGCCGGGTTCCTCGATCCACCCCGGGGTCAGACCCGGGTCTGACCCGGGTCTGACCCGGGTCTGACCCCCGAGATTGCGGTGGCGGGAGAAGGCGGTGAGGGTTCCTGTTGCATGTGTCTCTGAATACAGTTCTTCTGCCGAATGCCCATAGTCGATCAGGAGGAGGAACCCACGATGGAGCGACTGGCAGGCCCGGGCCACCCACGCCAGGGCGGACAGGTTGATCTCGGCCCGCCAGCCGGGCTGCAGGGCCACGCCGAGCGACGTCAGGTGCCGCGCCAGCCCCTCGTGTGACAAGGGGCCGATCCGGTCGACGAACGACGGGGGCGGCGTGTCGCCGGCCTGTCCCCCCTGCCCGGGCGCGAGATCGACGTACGTCTCCCGCAGTCCATCCGGCGTCATCACGACCTGGTGCACGGGCAGCGCGTCGAGCAATTCGTTGGCGTAGATCACCCCGTGGATGCCGTCGGGCAGCCCGGCGGCCGAGGAGATCAGCTTCGCGGCATGTGGTCCGAGCGTGTCCGGGTGGCGTTTCCGGGCGGCCGGGCTCGCCTCCACCAGGTGCACCCGAAGCGCGTCGTAGAAGGCGTCGTCGTTCGCGGCGGCGTCGAGCACGTCGCGCGCCAGCTGCCCGTTGGCGGCTCCCGCTTCCACCAGGTCGAACGGCCCGCCATCCGTCGCGCGCCACATCCCCGCGAACTGCCGGGCCAGCAGTCGGCCGAAGAGCGGCCCGACGTCAACGCTGGTGAAGAAATCGCCGCGTCGCCCCGTGCGTCTCGCGGCGCTGGCGTAGTACCCCAGTTCCGGGTGGTACAACGCCAGCGCCATGAAGGCGGCGACGGTCAGGGGACCCTGGGCGCGGATGCGATCGGCGATCGCATCCGCGCATTGATGATTTGTGATTGGTGATTGAGGATTCATTGACGATTGACGATTGGCGATTGATTGACGATTGCCTGCGGGCGATTCGGCGGCGTCTTCGCGCTGTCGTCAACCACCAATCGCCAATCGTCAATGCAATCGCCAATCCCCAATCATCAATGCAATCGTCAATCCCCAATCATCAATCACCAATGCTCCCAATGCTCAGTCTTTCGTGATCGTCACGAACGTCTCCACGCCGTTGCGCAGGACGAGGAGGAACGCCGTGGTGCGCGGGCGCACCTGGTTCAGCTGGCTGCCCGCCTCGGAGGCGCTCGACACCGGGTTCCGGTTCACCTCGAGGATCACGTCGCCCGGCGACAGGCCCGCGCGCGCGGCGGGGCTGCCCTGCTGGACGTTCATGATCACGGCGCCCTGCACGTCCCGCCCGAGGCGCAGGCGGCGCGCCACTTCGGGCGTGATGTTGGCGATCGTCACGCCGAAGCCCTGCGAGACCTCTTCCTGCACGTCGCGCGAGCTCTGCTGCGGGACGGCCTCTTCCTCCAGGTTCAGTTCGCCGATGGTGAGGTTGAGCGTCACCGGCCGCCGGTCGCGCAGGACCTTCATCGGCACGGTCGTGCCCGGCCTGGTGGCGACGACCATGCTGACCAGGTCGTTGTTGTTCTTCACGGCGCGGCCGTTGAACTCGGTGATGACGTCGCCCGGCCGAACGCCGGCCTTGTCCGACGGGCCGTCCTTGGACACGGTGGACACCAGCGCGCCCGTGCGTGACGCGAGGCCGAGCTCCTCGAAGCCCTGGGCCGGGATGGGCAGCACGCCGACGCCGATCAGCCCGCGGGTCACCTTGCCGGTGTGCAGCTGCGGCAGCAGATCGCGCACGACGTTGATCGGCATGGCGAAACCGATGCCGATGTTGCCGCTCTGACGCGCGTCGCTGAAGATCGCCGTGTTGATGCCCACGACTTCGCCGCGGATGTTGAGCAGCGGGCCGCCCGAGTTGCCCGGGTTGATCGCCGCGTCGGTCTGCAGCACGCGCTCCCATCGCTGGTCGGCGACCGGGAACAGCCGCCCCACGGCGCTGATCACGCCCACGCTGACCGTGTGCGCCAGGCCGAACGGGTTCCCGATGGCCATGACCCAGTCACCCGGTTCCATCTGATCCGAGTCGCCGAACTTCACCTGGGGCAGCTCCTGGTCCGGCATCTCGGTCAGCTGGATCAGCGCGCTGTCGGTCAGCGGGTCGCGGCCTATGACCTGCGCTTCGTACACGTGGTCGTCGTCTTCGCCGTAGAGCGACACCTCGATCTTGGTGGCGTTCTCGACCACGTGGTTGTTGGTGAGGATGAAGCCGGCCTTGTCGATGATGAAGCCCGTGCCGGCGGCCTCGGTCACCCGGTCGCGCGGTGCGGGGGCCTGACCCCCGCCGCCACCGCTACCGCCACCGAAGAAGCGCTCCAGCAGGTCGTCGCCGCCCCCGCCGAAGAAGTCGCTGAGGTCGCGGCCGCGCTGTCGCGATTCGGTCCGGATGTTCACGACCGCCGGGCTCGCCGCCTTGGCGATGTTCTTGAACGTCGTCGCGTCCAGCGGGCCGCCGATCGGCGCGCTGTTCTGCGGCGGCGGCTGGGACGTGGATTGTGCGCGCGACTCGGGCGCCAGGCCCAGCCTCGACGCCAGCACCATCCCGACGGCGATCGACACGATCGCGATCAGCAGTGCGTTGAAGAATGACGTCTTGCGATTCGACATGATGCCTCCAGCGGGAGGACACGTACACCCCCGCTCGCCGATTGCTCCGTGCCGGGCGTCAGCCCAGCGTCACGACCGCCATCTGGCGGGGTCCCGTGACCACGGCCTCCCGTTCGCCGCGGTACACGTTGATCTCCGTGCGCACACCAAAGTCGTCGAAATACAGCCCCGGCTCGATCGTGAAGCCGGTGCCGGGCAGGATGCGACGATCGTCGTGCGTCTCGTAGTCGTCCATGTTGACACCGTTGCCGTGGACCGCCTCGCCCAGGCTGTGTCCGGTCCGGTGCAGGATCTCCGGGCCGTAGCCCGCCTGCTGGAGCACCTCGCGGGCCGCCCGGTCCACTTCCCATCCTCGCAGGTCGGCCCCGGCCGCCGTGCGCTCCTGCACCAGCGTGACGGCGGCGTCCCTGGCGCGCGCGGCGGCGTCGAACGCGCAGGCGCAGGGACCCGGTACGGCGCTGCCGGTGAATCCGACCCAGGTGATATCGGCGAACACCGCTCCGGGTTCGTCGAGCTTTGCCCACAAGTCGAGCAGCAGCACCTGGTTCCGACCGATCCGGTGCGACCCGTCGCGAGCCGGCTGGTAGTGCGGGTCGCCGGCGTGCCCGCCGGCCGCCACAACCGGCAGCGTGTCGGTCACCAGCCCCGCCTCCTCGAACCAGCGGCCCATCGTCTGCTGCAGGTCGTACTCGGTGAGCTCCCGGTGGCCACCGACGGCGCGGGCGGCTTCATCGAACGCCCGATCCTTGATGGCGTGCAGCGCGGCCGAGGCGCGCCGGTGCGAGTCCAGCTCGGCAGCAGACCACGCCGCTTCGAACCGCTGCACCAGATCGCCGGACGATACCACCTCGACGCCGCGGGAACGGACCGCTTCGAACGTGCCCGCATCCACACGCGACAGGTAGGGAATGGCGCAGCCCGCCGAGTACTCCATCGCCACCGTCCGGACGCCTGCCAGCAGGGCGTCGAGCCCCTGCTCGAGCTGGGCCCGGCCGGCGTAGACGCGCGTGGACCCGGGCAGTGCCTCGAGCGTGCGGCGCTCGATCGCGTGTACCAGCCCGCGCGGTTCGCCCGACGCCGGGATCAGGTAGTACCACCGCCGTGTCGTCAGGTGTCCGTTCGAGGAGGTGCCCGCAAGAGCGGCCGCAATCGGGTTCGAGCCGTGGAAGTCGTACAGCAGCCAGCCGTCGAGTCCGTCGGCGGCGAGCGCGCGCTGGATGGCGGCCACGTCGAGGGCCATGACCCCTGAGTATAAACAAGACGGCAGAGCACCCACCTGCCGGTAGGACGCGCCAGCCGGCCGGAAAGCCGGGTGCCCCCCGCCTGTGCCCCGGCGCATCGCAGGTCCTATAATTCCAGTGATCAACACTCTCTGGAGCACGGACATGCGATTTCGTACTGCCCTCATTCTCGTGAGCTGCGGCGCCGTGTTGTCGGCCCAGCAGCCCGCACCGCGGGCGCCGGCCACGCCGTCCGCGGACACGCAGCAGGGGCCGCCGGTCACGTTCCGCGCCGAGGTGAACTACGTCGAGGTGGATGCGACGGTCACCGATGCGGACGGCAACCCGGTTGCCGACCTGACCCGGGACGATTTCGAGATCCTGGAGGACGGGAAGCCGCAGCGGATCGAGTCGTTTTCGCTGGTCCACATCCCGATCCGCCCGGCGGAGCAGCCCCTCTTCGCGACCGAACCGATCGAGCCGGACGTCCAGTCGAACCAGGACGCGGACGGCCGGGTCTACGTGATCGTGCTCGACAGCCGGCATACCGATCCGCTGAACGGCCTGCGGGTGAAGGCGGCCGCGCGGAAGTTCATCGAGGAGCGGCTGGGCGCCAACGATCTCGCCGCGGTCGTGCACACGAGCGGCCGATCCGATCTCGGCCAGGACTTCACGAACAACCGGCGCCTGCTCGCCGGGTCGATCGACAGGTTCGTGGGCGAGAAGATGCGGGACGCCACGCTCGAGCGGAACGACGCCTTCCGGGCCGGCAGGCCGGCGATGCCCACCAATCCGGTGAACAGCACGCAGCGCTCGATCATGGACCCGTTCGAGATGGAGCGGGCCTACCACGCCCGGCAGATGCTGCGGATGGTGGAGCGCGTGTCGGCCGTCCTCGAGGGCATTCGCGGCCGCCGCAAGGCCCTGATCTTCATCAGCGAAGGGCTGGCGTACGATTTCTCCAATCCGTGGAGCACCGTGGACACGACGGCGGTCGGCGACGACCTGCGCGAGGCGATCGGTTCTGCCACGCGTGCCAACGTGAGCTTCTACGCCATCGATCCCAACGGCCTGTCCACGGACATCGCGGGTGCGATCGAGGTGGACGGGTTCCCCGGCGGGTCCTCGTCGCTCGGCGCGGATGGAAGCGACTCCGTCGACCCGGCCACCGGCGACGGCCGGGACATCAACCTGGGATCGATGATGAGCGACGCGTGGCTGTCGCGGGAGAGCCTGCGGACGCTTGCCGACCAGACGGGCGGCTACGCGTTCGTCAACCGCAACGACTTCGCCGACGCGTTCGATCGCGTGGTGCGCGAGAACAGCACCTACTACCTGCTCGGCTACAACCCCACCAACACGAGAAGGGACGGGAAGTTCCGCCGCATCACGGTGCGGGTGAAGCGGGATGGCCTGAGTCTCCGCGCCCGCCGCGGGTACGTCGCCCCGCGTGGCCGGGCGCCGGAGCCCACGCGCGACACGGGCACGGGGGGCGCCGCCCTCCGCGGCGCGTTGAACAGTCCGATCCCGATGGCCGGCCTGCCGATGCGCGTGGCTGCGGCGCCCTTCAAGGGCACGGCGCCGAACGCGTCGGTCGCGCTCAGCGTCGAGATGGAGGCCAGCGGCTTCCAGTACACGGAGAAGGAAGGGTTGTTCCACGACGCCGTGGAACTGGTGGTCACGCCCTACGGGCAGGGTGGGGACGGCGCCAAGCCGGGGACGCGGACGAAGATCGGGTTGTCCCTCAAGCCGGACACGCGCGATCGCGCCAACGCGCACGGTTTCCGGGCGCTGGCCGCACTCGACGTGCCGCCGGGCCGCTACCAGCTGCGGGTGGCGGCGGCCGAGGACGGCTCCGGGCGTGCGGGCTCGGTGCTGTACGACCTGGAAATCCCCGACTTCTTCACGGAGCCGTTCACGATGAGCGGGGTGGCGGTGACCGCTGCCTCCGCGCGGGAGATGCCGACGGTGGGCTCGGAGGGCGTCATCGCGCCGCTCGTGCTCGCGCCGACGATTGCGACCCGCGAGTTCTCACGTCGCGATACGCTGGCGCTCTTCGCGGAGGTCTACGCGAACATGCCGAACGCGCCCCCGCACACGCTGGACCTGTCCACCACCGTGCGCGACCAGCGCGGCGTGGTCGTCTTCCAGCACAGCGACGCGCGATCGTCGACAGAGCTCACGGCCGGGCGCGGCGGGTACGGCTACACGCCGCAGATCCCGCTCGAAGGGTTCGAGCCGGGGACCTACGTGATCCACGTCCAAGCCACGGCCCGCCTGTCGAAGGAGACAGGCGTGGGCCGCGACATCCTGATTCGGGTGCGGTAAGCGGCCGGCCTATTGGGCCTTCGGCTCCAGCTTCGGCACCAGCGTGGTCTTGATGGTGCCGTTGGCGTGCTCGAACCGGTACTGGTTGCGGTCCATGGCCGGGTTCACCGGCGTCCTGAGGATGATCTCGATGATCTCCTCCGGCATCAGCGGCTGGCGGTGGCGGTACTGATCGCCGGTCACCGGGTTGCCGGCCTTGTCGTACCAGAACTCGTCGACTCTCAGACCCACGATGGTGTTGGTCGTCGACATGTTCTTGACCATGATCGTCGTGACGATCTCCTTGCCGGTGCGCTTCACCGCCGGCTTCGTGTAGCCGAGCTCGGCTTCGCCGCGGACCGGCGGCAGGAACTTCTGCTTGGCGATTTCCTGAGCGGCGACCGGCTGCATGTCCAGCGACACGCCCGCACCCGCGAGCAGCCCGACAACGCCGGCACAGGCGAGCATACGGCTGTACTTCATGGTTGACCTCCGGCACACCTCGTCACTTCGGGTGCGGTACGCGCAATTATAGGCACTTGCATCGCTCCGTTCCAGTCACATCGCTCCGTTCCAGTCACATCTCTCCGTTCCAGTCCTCCGGCTCGGGGTTCACCGACCGGAAGATCTCCAGGTGCCACTTGCCCCCGCCCCAGGGCTCGATCACCTCCGTGGCGACCACGTCCACGAGAATCTCGCCGAAGGAGCGCCCTTCCGGATCGCCTTCGAGGTGGTACGCGGGTTCGTCCCAGCCGAAGTTGGGGTAGAGGACCACCGTCAGGAACAGGTCGTACCCGTCGTCGACGACGATGATCTGGCCGCACGGGCGCTTGGTCGTCGAGTGGTAGATGAGGTACTTCTCGGCGCTGTGCGCGCGGATGTACCGCTTGAGGGCGAACTCGCGGGCGACGATCTCCTCGACGGCGATCTTCTTCTCCCAGCAGTCGCGGCAGTACCGTTCCTCGCCGCGCGGCTCGGACACGTCCTTGGCGCCGCAGAGCGCGCACTTCACCTTGGCCACCGTCTTGCGCGACATGGGGCACCGATTATAAGTCGTGCGCGTGGTTTGCCTCTGCTGCGTCTGAGGCGCCGACTCGATCCGAGGCTCACGAATCCCGTTCCGGTGGCCGGACACGCGCTGCGTCGGGGTCCTCGCCGCGCACGCCTGCGCGGTGGGGCGGGATGGCGGAGCGGACCGCGCGACGCTCGGGTCGCGGCCGCTTGATCGACCGGCCGCTCAACCTCGCTGGTCCCCAGAGCCTTCTCGCGCGGTCAGGCGACCGGATCGGCCACCTCCAAAGGGATTCGTGCTCCTCGGATCGAGTCGGCTTCCCGCAGTGGACCCGCAGATCGACAGGTGAGGCTCTCAGCCTGAGGCGTCCAAGAGGCGTCGGACCTCCTCGACCTTCCGTGCCACCGCATATCGCCACGTCCCCATCCCCCCGTCGGCATTCACCGCCGCGACCCAGCGTTCTGCGGCGGCGGCCTTGACCTCGGCCAGATCGTCGAATCCCTTGGTTTCCACGATGAGGCAGGTGTCCGGGTGGTTGACGAGGCGGACGATGAAGTCGGGGACGTAGTCGTGCGGCTGTCCGTTGTGGAGGTACGGGATGGCAAACCCGAGCCCGGCGTTCTTGACGAACGCCCCAACCGCCGGATGCGTATCCAGGATGTACGCCGCCTGCTGTTCCCATCTTGTGGTGTCGGCCACGACGTAGTTCACGTGGCTCCTGGTGACGTCCCGCACGTCCCTGCTGGTCCAGTAGTCCACGTCCGCGGTCGATCCCGGCCCTCGATGGGTTTCGTACCTGGGGACCTCGGGCGTTTCGCCCCGGGAGGTGTCGGGGCGAACGGCTGCCACCATGCGTTCGATGGCCCAGCCGTAGTACGGCGACAGGAACAGGTCGAGCCGTTCCGCTGGCTTGATGGGCGTGACCTTCTCGGCCACGTACCGGTGGACGATCCGTCCGAGCTGGGGGAAGAGAACGTGTGCGGGGACATCACAGTTCCCACGCTTGACGAACTCGCGGGTCAGGTCGCCGGCCATTTCGAAGACCAGCTCCTGAAGCCGCCGACCTGAGCGGAACGGGCTGAGGTCGATTCGCTGGATGGCCCCCGGGCCACCCAGGGAGGGCCGGCCCTGATTGGTCGGCAGGGACGCTTTCACTTCGACTTCGGGTGGAATCGTGAACGGATCGAGGAAGAGGGGCGCCACCGAGGCCCAGTCGACCGTCACGCGGTTGCGGATCGCCTGCCGGTAGCCTTCGACCCTGGGAAAGCGGATCTCGAGGTGCGCCCGCTCCGGCAGGGCCCGCACGTGGTGTCGCCGTTCCGGTGGCGGGGCCACTTTGGGGTTCGCCTTGAACGGAACGACCTGGAACGGTACGCCGAACACCTTGGCGACCTCCTCGGTCATCCGGTCGCGATCGGTCAGCTCGTACGATCGCCGCCTGAGACCGCGGCCGACCACTTGTTCGCACAGGAGCTGCGACATGAAGGGGCGCAGTCCCACGATGTGCGTGACGGTGTTGCAGTCCCACCCCTCGGTCAGCATCCCGACCGAGACGATGCAGCGCACGTCACGGCCTGGCGGGTGAAACGGCTGGTTCCGTTTCCGCGCGAGCTCCTCGAACTCGTCCGGGCAGATCGGCCGTCCCTGGCTGTCCTGTGGCCACGCAGTTCTGCCTACCGTATCGAGCGTGAACCGCATCCACCGCGCTTCGGTCGTCTTGGCATGGCCGGTGTCCGTTTCCGCGACGACGCGCGAGTCCACCCGGATCGTCCGGACACGGCCGTCCTCGTTCCTGAGCTCGGTGAGCCTCGATGGAGGAATCCCCATCGGTGGTTCGTTCTCAGCGAGCCAGGCGTAGAGGACCTTCGCGATGGCCGTGTTCGCGCACACCAGGATGAAGACAGGCGGGCGGGGGTCGTCCGGATGCTGCTGCCACTCGGCCAGCATCTGCTCCCACAACCCGCCGAGCATCGTGATCGGCGTGTTGGCCCATTTGAGGATCGCTTCCGGTTTGGGCGAGCCTTTCCGCCCCCCGCGCTCTGCTGCCGTGAGTTGCGGCAGGATCCAGCGCCAGATGTTGGAATAGCCGGGGATTTCCGCACCCGTGGTGTCGCGCACGGCGAGCTGCGGGATCTTCACCAGGCCCGACTCGATGGCGTCGGTCAGCGGGAAGTCGCTGACCACCCAGGGGAACGGACGATTCGCCTCCTGGCCCACGCGACCGAGGAAGTACGGCGTCGCCGACAGATCCACGCAGAAGTTGATGCCCCGCTGCTTGTGGATCCGATCCAGGCCGTCGATCCAGATCGTGGCCTCTTTGTAGAAGTCGTCGGCTTCCGCCTGCTCTCCGAGGAGGTCGCCTTCGTCCTCGTCCGGTTCGGTCTTGCGGATGCGGTACGCGTGGTGCGCCTCGTCGTTCAGGACGAGGATGTTCTGTTTGCCGCCCACGTCGCGCCCGAGGATGCGCCGGATCAGCGCGGTGTCGCTCTCGACGTAGCGATCGCGAATCACGCGGGCGTTCCTGACCGTGCCGTCCGGTGCCAGCGCCTCATCGATGACCTCGATCATGCCGTTGGCGACTTGCCGCGCGTATTCCTCGCGGGTCAGGTACCGTTTTCCGCGCGCCGTGGTCGTCTTCAGCCCGATGTGCACGATCTCGGGGACCGATTCCCGCCGGCCAGCCTTCACGACGCGTCCGCCGACGCCGCCTGCCTGCGACGTCTGCGGCTCGAAGACGTGCCAGTTCGTGATGAGCACCTTCCCCTGCAGCAGGTCCGGCATCAGGTGCTCGGGGACGATGTCCGCGCGCCGGTACAAGCTGGCGTCGCCGTGCTTCGGGTCGAGCTCTCCGAGGCGGCTGCGGATCGTGACATTGGGGCACACGACGAGCACCACGTCCGAGAAGCGGCCGTCGGCGCGGCGGGTAACCTTGTTCAGGATGCTCCAGGCCGCGAGCATCCCCATGACCGTCGTCTTCCCGGCGCCAGTGGCCATCTTGCAGGCGTAGCGGCGGAACGCCCGGTAGCCGAGTTCGGCCTTCTGCTGGTCGCTCGGCTCGTCGGAGGGGATGTCAAGGCCCTGCACGAAGTCGCTGCGCGCCTCGTTCAGGAAGATGATCGTCTCCGCGGCTTCGAGCTGGGCGAAGAACAGCCGGAACCTTCGGCCGTCGCGACGCCAGTACTGAAGGAGTTCCAGCGTGGTTCCGGTGACACCGGGGTACCCGGACCCGCGCCATTCCTTGACACGTGCGCGAACCAGATTCACCAGCTTGAGCTCTATCGCCGTGCCTGCCAGCGCGGCGTTGCCGCCCGACTCGGGGCCTTGGGGCTGGGGGTAGTAGTATAGCGACGGTCGCCGGCCGGACCGTTTCTCCGGCGGCACGCCTTCCGCCAGGAGCCAATGGCTGTCCGGCTCCGCGAACGGCGAGCAGATGATCGCTTCCGGGACCTCGAAGTCGCTCATCGCCCGAACGCACGCACGATCGTATCCAGCGCGTTTCTCACGTCCGGGTGGACGTCTTCCGGTGTCATGCAGGCCGCGATCTCGTGGTACCGCGTGTAGGGGAGCCCGGGCAGCCCGGCGGCGGACAGGGCTGCTGGAAGGATGTCCGTCCTGGCCTTCGTGTTGTTGAGGTACACGTGGTCGTCGAGCGGCCGGTCCATGATGGCCGGTGGGAGGTTGGCTGTCAGATGAGTGCGCAGGTCAGCCACGTGCGGCGCCGCGCTCGCCTCGCCGACGGTGTTCGTGACGAACCGGGCGAGGGCATCCGGGTGTACGAGGTAGCTCTCGATCTCGTAGCGAGGCCAGCGCCAGCGCTGGAGCCCTGTGCCGGTGATCGCCGTGGACCCCCGGCCCGGGTGGCTGTCACCGTCCACGAGGATGAGGCCCGGGATTCCAGGCTTCACGAGCGTCAGCGCCTGATGGTGCTCCTCGGCCTTGATCCCAGGTCCCCCGGACGGCGTGTCAGCCACCGTGGGCTTCCAGAACAGATCCGTCGTGAGCAGCGACTCGGCCGGGTGATTCAGCACTCGCGCGAACGCCCGCAGGATCTCGAGATCCGTGTGCCCCTCCAGGTACAGCACGCCAGGCGCCTGGAGCGCGCGCATGATGTCGTCGTTCGACAGCACGCGGAGCGAGCCGATCAGGGCCTCCCGCTCGGCATCGTCGGCCAGCATCCGCGGCTGGTCGATCAGCACGCACAGCTCCCGGGGGTCCACCGAGTTGATGATGACCTCGGAGTGCGTGGCCACGACCAGTTGTGCGCCTGTGCGGGCTGCCGCCGATCGCAGCTCGCTGTAGATGGCGTCCTGCAGGATGACGTGCAGGTGCGCGTCCGGCTCGTCCAACAGCAGCACGGCACCCGGCCTCGTATTGAGCATCGCCAGCAGCATCAGCACCTGCTGAAAGCCGCTGCCGGCGCTTGCGATGTCGAGCCGTGGGCCGCCATCGGCCACCGAGTACTCGGCCAGGATGCTCGCGCCCGTGGCATCCGGAGGGGCCAGCTGGTATCCGAAGAGCCGCCGGATGGACTCCTGCAGCCGGTCCCACGCCGCTGACTGGTGCGCCTCGACGAGCAGGTTGCGCAGCATCTCGCCGGGCCTGCCCTGTCCGAGAAGCTGGTCGAGCCTCGGCCGTGTGTAGACCGGTTCTTCGGTGGAGATGCCGGTCATCGACGGGACGAACACGGTCGTCAACGCCGCAGCTCTGACGCGTCCAGGATCGATCGCGGCCGGACGGACGAAGATCTGTTCGGTGCTGTCTGCCTCGAAGCGCATCGGCACGGACCACCCGTCCGTCGAGACGGTTATCTTCATCGCCCCGGTGTACGAGCGGTTTCGCCAGAGCAGGTCGAACGCTCGCAGCGGGACCGCCGAGAAGGCCTGTCGGGCGATCGGAGCGCGGGTGTAGGAGCCGCCGTGCCGCTGGTAGTCGTTGAGCTCGGTCCACCGCTTGAGAGCGAGACCCCACGCCGCGATGGCCTGCAGGAGCGTGGTTTTCCCGCAGTTGTTGGGTCCGGCAACGACGATGTGGCCCGGCAGGGTGAACTCGACGTGGTCGAATCGCTTGAAGCCCTCGATGAGGACACGCCGAATCACGACATGTCTCCCCTCAGTGGTTCAGGCAAGGGGCCTCACCACGAGCAGCTCGTTGCCCCGATCGTCGATCACCTTAACGGCGATCTGCCGGTGTTCGCCCGCCTGGAAAGGTGCGCTGCGCGACCCGGCCAGATGGTCCCACACAGCCTCGTCGTAGTCCGCCTTCAGGGCCTTTCGTAGCGAGTCCCACGCCGCCGTGCGGGGGAAGAACACCTGCGAGGCGCGGAAGCAGAGGCCGTTGTAGTCGCCGTCCAGCATCCAGCAGGGCACGTCGTCGCCCTTCCGCTGCTCCGACTTCATGGTCGTCGGGTCGAACGTGTCGAGCGCGGCCAGCTCCACCTCGTAGCGTGGCGGTGCGCCGGTCGCGGCGGGAGGCGCCGGGTGGATCTTCACGTCCGGGAGGCCGCACACGCTGAAGATCTGGCTCGATCGCATGTTCTTCAGCAGGTCGCCCATCATCAGGTCGGGCGTGGCCTGGACGTAGGTGGCGGGGATCAGGCCCATGTCGGCGGCGCGCCCGACCAGCTCGCGCGCGTGCGGCTGGATGGCGAAGCCGATGACGAACAGGTGCGTGTAGTGCTTGAGCTGCGCTTCCTGGAGCGCCGAGTGGACCAGCTTCTCGCTGATTGCGCCGCTTTCCGGACCGAAGACGAAGGCGACCGGCTTGGGCACAGCGTCAGCATCGGGCGGGGCTTCCGCCCCGCGGTTGAGCGCCACGCCTTCGGCCGACAGCGACAGCGATCGCGCGGGCGGGCGGATGTTGCCGACCTCCACCGTCCTGCCGCCGTTGAGGTGGAGGACGGGTGAGCGGCGGAGAACTTCGATCATCCGCTCGATGAAGGAGCCATACGACTCGACCGTATCGTCTCCGGAGTCCTCGATGCCGTCGTCGTCCCAGTCTACCGGTGTCGGGATCGTGGCCTCGACGACGAAGGGGCCGGTGACGCGGATAAGCTGGCCGCTAGTGTTCGGCGCCGACGAAATGACCTCTTCGCTTGGAGGCTCATCGTTGGCGATCGAACTCGATGTTACGTGCTTTACTACTCCACCGCCTTCTTCCGAATAGACGAACCCAGCGATCGGTCCGCGGGTCTCATCCCTTAGCTGAAACCACGGGAAGGTTGATGTCAGAAGACGCTGGCGCGCCGGGGCCAGCGGTACTCTGCTGGTATCAACGGTGATCCATCGTCGGCCAAGGCTTTCTGCCACGTAGGCTGTGGTCCCGGACCCACAAGTCGGATCGAGCACAAGATCCCCGGGCGACGTAGACATGAGCATGCAACGGCGCACGACTTCAGGGGCGGTCTGGACGACGTATAGGGGCTGGCTGGCCTCCGCCACGTCGTCCCACACGTTCGTAATGGCTCGATAGCCGAAGTCATCCAAGTAGCGTTTGAACCTGAGCTGCTCGTCCCCGACAAACAGACGATTGGCTGCAGCGAGGCGGTCTAGGCCAGAAAGCGTCCCATCGTCCGTCCGCGCTGTGTGCTTCCAGCAGTTCCCACGTGCAATCCCAGGGTCAAACTCACGCCCTCTATAGCGATACACGACTGACTGGTTCCGTCGATTACCCCCACTTGTCAAGTTCTCGGAAGTGAAGAGCCGTACACCTGGATAGTCTTCAAAGAGCTGACGAATGTTAAGTCTGTAGTCTCTTTGGGTCTCCGCGCAAAGATCGACCAACGAGACCTCCCTCCCGTCGGGGAGATCGACCCAGCGAAACGTTCCAAGGGCATCGGCATCAAGAGCGATCGGCGTGAAGACGTGTTTGAAGCGATCTCTGGCCGACTCCTTGCCCTTGGTCGCCCAGACGATGTAGTCGTTGATCGGATCGAGAAGTGAGCTTTTCTGTGCGCCCTTCTTCTTGACCACTATAGTGACCACAAGGTTTTCGGCGCCGAAGACCTCTTCCATCAGTTCCCGCACGTGGTGCAGGTTCTCGTCGCTGATCTGCACGAACACGCTGCCGCTCGGCGTCAGCAGCTCCCGCGCCAGCAGCAGCCGGTCGCGTATGTACGTCAGGTACGAGTGCAGCCCCAGCTCCCACGTGTCGCGGTACGCCTTCACCATCTCCGGCTCGCGCGTCAGGTCCTCGTCGTCGCCGTGCGACACGTCGCGTTTCCGGACGAACGGCTGGAAGTTGCTCCCGAACTTCACGCCGTAGGGCGGGTCGATGTAGATCATCTGCACCTGCCCGCCCAGCCGTTCGTAGCGCAGGAGCGAGTTCATCACCACGAGCGAGTCGCCCAGGATGAGCCGGTTCACCCACTTGTCGGGGTACTCGTACGCCTTCAGCACCTGATCGGTGACGGAATGCCGCGGGTCGCCGAGCAGCTCCCAAAAGTCTGCCTGCTTGTCGGTCCTGTGGCCCGCGAGCGTTTCCACGATCGCCCTCGTGGACAGACGCTCGTGCACGAACAGGGGCAGCGTCGGCACGTCGAACGACAGCCGTTCGGCCTTGCCGGCCCAGTCGAGGAACGGCCGGCCCAGGCGCTTCAGCCGTTCGACCGCCTCCTTGAGCGAGCTCACGGTCGCACGCACCTGACCATCCGCCGTTCTGAACTCGGCCGGCTTGGGGAGCACGTGTGGCGCTGGGAGCGCCGCGGTCTCTTCAATGACGCGGAGGAGCCATTCCCCCAGCTCGCGGACGCCGTTGCCGCCGTCCCAGTCGAGTGCGGGCGACAGCGACGAATCGTAGCGGTAGGTGGCTGGCGGCTTCTTCTTGCGGAACTGCGACTCGGTGCCGATCTCCGGCCGCATCAGCAGCTCGCGGTCGGGGTGCGTATAGCTCCCGGCGACCTTGCCCGCGCTCCGCACGTGAGCGGTTCGTTTCGCCTTCGCCATGTCCGCGCGATTCTAGCAAAGCATCACCAAGTGCAGGCAGTACTCCGGACGGGAACCCGGGGCTCGTGTCGGTGCCCCGAGGAGACATCATCCGGCGGGTGGCGCCGGGTGGGGCATCCCCGCCCGCGCCGCAGGCGCCTCCCTCGTGAGGGTGCTTGTGGCGCCGAGCACGGGTGGGGAGACCCGGCGACAGGACCCGCCGGATGGGTGTGCGCCGACGAATCCGCTGAAGTACTTGGAACTACGCGACGGGTAACGGCGCGCGCAGCGCGGGCCCGTACATCTCGCGGACGTACTCCTTCACCATCCGCCGCGTGCTGAAGCGGGGCAGCACCGTGCGGATCGCCTCCTTGACGATCTGCACCCACTGGCGGGGCACGCCGTGGAGGTCCCGGGCGTAGAACGCGGGCACGATCCGCTCCTCGAGCAGCGCGTACAGCGCCTGCGCGTCGATCCAGTCCTGCTCGCCGGGCTCGCGCGAGGCGGTGGGGCCCTCGATCAGCCACCCGTTCGCGCCCGTGAAGCCTTCGGCCCACCAGCCGTCGCCGATTGAGCAGTTGGGCGTGCCGTTGATCGCGGCCTTCATCCCGCTCGTGCCGCTGGCCTCGAGCGGCTTCCGGGGGTTGTTCAGCCACACGTCGCACCCCTGCACCAGGAAGTGCGCGACGTGCAGGTCGTAGTCGTCCACGAATGCGATCCGCCCGCCGAACTTCGGGTCGAGCGCGTGCCGGTACACCCGCTGCAGGAAGTGTTTGCCCACGTCGTCGGCAGGGTGCGCCTTGCCCGCCATGACGATCTGGACCTGACGGCCGGGCGCGTTGAGGATGCGCGCCAGCCGATCGGGGTCCGAAAAGATCAGGTCGGGGCGCTTGTACGCCGTGAAGCGCCGCGCGAACCCGAGCGTCAGCGTGTTCTGGTCGAACATCGTGCCCGCGGCGACCAGACGCGTCCCGCTCCAGCCCTCGTGTGTCCAGCGCTCCCGCGCGCGCTCCCGGATGAACTGAAAGAGAAAGGTGCGCAGCGCCTGCCGCGCGGCCCAGATCTCCTCATCCGGAACGTCGAGGACGGCATCGCACACGGCCGGATCGTCGTGCCGCTGCAGCCAGTCCGGACCCAGGTGCCGGTCGAGCACCGCCGCCATCTCGGCCGACAGCCACGTCGGTACGTGGATGCCGTTGGTGAGCGCGCGGACGGGCAGCTGCTCTCGCGGCGTGTCCGGCCAGATCGGCTGCCACATCTCTTTCGTGACGTCGCGGTGGAGCTGGCTCACGCCGTTCACCGCGCCGGCCGAGCGCAGCGCCAGCGCGGTCATGTTGAACATGGCGCCCCCGCCGTTGTCGTAGTGGCCCAGCGCGAGAAACCGCTCGCGATACGGACCCAGGTCGCCCCACGCGCCCGCGAGGTAGTTCTCGACCGTCGAGAAGGGAAAGGCGTCGTGGCCGGCGGCCACGGGCGTGTGCGTGGTGAAGACGGTCGTGCCCCGCACCTGCGCCAGCGCGGCGTCGTAGTCCATGCCGCGCTCGCAGAGATCGCGGATCCGCTGCAGCACGACGAACGCGGCGTGCCCTTCGTTCAGGTGGTAGACCGACGGCGTGATGCCGAGCTGGCGGAGCACCCGCACGCCGCCGACGCCCAGGATGATCTCCTGCTGCACGCGTGTTTCGCGATCGCCGCCGTACAGACGCGCCGACAGATCCCGATCCCACGGCGCGTTCTCCTCCAGGTCGGTGTCGAGGAGATAGAGCGTCACGCGACCCACTCGCACGAGCCAGACCGCCGCCAGCACCGTCCGGTTGCCCAGCGGAACGGCCGTCACGCACGGGACGCCGTCAGGCGTCAGCGCGGGCTCAATCGGCGCATCCGCCCACTCCAGCCGCTCGTAGGTCTCCTGTTGCCAGCCGTCGACCGTGATCGACTGGTGGAAGTACCCCTGCGGGTACATGAAGCCGACGCCGACGAGCGGCACGCCGAGGTCGCTGGCCTCCTTGCAGTGATCCCCGGCGAGCACGCCGAGGCCCCCGGCGTAGATCGGCAGCGACTGGTGCAGGGCGAACTCGGCCGAGAAGTACGCGATCGTTGCGCCCGACAGGGCAGGGCACTCCCGCGCGCACCAGGTTGCCCTGGCCGAGTGGGCGGCATCGAGCCCGGTCACCGCCTGGTCGTACATCGCCAGCCAGCGCGGATCGGCGACGGCCGCGTCCACGGCCGCCTGCTGCACCAGGCCCAGCATCCTGACCGGGTTGTGGGCCGTGAGCCGCCACAGCGGGTAGTCGAGCGTGCGGAACACCTGGCGGGCCGGCGGGTTCCAGCTCCACCAGAGGTCGCGGGCCAGCTCGCCGAGTCGCCCGGCGCGATCCGGCAGCTGAACGGACGGAGTGGTCATGGACCTCGGAAGCGTAGCAACGCCAGCTTCGTCTGTCGAATCGGGGACCGCCGCCCGGCGTCCGGGCCGGCGATTCAGCGCGCGACCGTGGCCGGGTCAGCCGCCGACGTCGCGACGCCGGGCGCTCAGGATCCGCGGGGCCAGAACACGGCGACCGTCGTGCCCTGTCCCGGTGCCGACTCGATCCGGATCTGCCCGCCGGCCTGCCGCACGTTCCCGTAACAGGTGGTCAGGCCGAGTCCCGTTCCCTTGCCGGGCTCCTTGGTGGTGAAGAAGGGCTCGAACGCCCGCATCCTGATCTCGTCGGACATGCCGACACCCGTGTCCACGACCGTCAGGACGACCGACTCGCCGGCCGGGAGGCCTTCGCGGTCCGCCTGGCGGTCGTCGATGGTGCGGTTGGCCGTGGCGATGCTCAGCGTGCCGCCGTCCGGCATGGCGTCGCGGGCGTTCAGGGCGAGGTTCAGGACCACCTGCTCGACCTGGGCCGGATCCGCCCGGATGGGCCACAACCCGGGCTCGAAGACGGTGCGCAGGTCGATGTGTTCACCGATGAGCCGCCGAAGCATCCGGCTCAGATCGTCCACCAGCGTGTGGACGCTGAACAGGCGGGGTTCGGTCGGGTGGCGCCGGGTGAAGGCGAGCAGCTGGCTCGTCAACGTCCGGGCCCGTCGTCCGGCCGTGAGGATTTCGAGTACGTCGTCGCGAACGGCTGGGTCGAGGCCGGGCCGCGCGAGGATCAGCTCGCCGTAGCCCAGGATGGCGGTCAACACGTTGTTGATGTCGTGCGCCATGCCGCCGGCCAGACTGCCGACGCTGTCCATCTTCTGCACCTGATGGATCTGGTCCTCCAGGCGGCGGCGCTCGGTGATGTCACGACTGATGAAGAGCAGCCCGGCGACGTCGGGCCGGTCCGTCAGGTTGGTGCCGGTGGTCTCGATGAGCCGCCAGGTGCCGTCGCGGTGACGGGCCCGCATGGTGATGCCGGCGGTGCTTCCCGGGGATGCCAGCGCCCGGCCCAGGTACCGGGCGCGCCGGTCGCGATCGTCGGGATGGATTTCCACGACGTCCCTGCGGCCGACCAGATCGCGGGGATGGTAGCCCAGAATCCGCTCCAAGGCCGGGCTGGCGTACCGGACCGTCCGGTCGGGTCCGATGACCGTCACCATGTCCGAGATGTGGTCGAGCAGCAGGTCCGCGCCGACGGCCGGGGCCGCCGGGTCACGCCGCGGACGCGGGCCGGGCTCAGAGCCGGTCGTTGGTAACATGGCGCCGCGCGGGTTGTCCATAGTCATGCACACGTCCAGGCACGGGGAGACGGACACCGCGGCCGGCACCTTCCTTATCGGCAGGTCGGTCGAAGGATACAGGGCGCGTGCCTGATCTGCTGGCGCTCGTCGTGGACGACGACCCGGCGCTGCTGGGGCTGCTGGGCCGGGTCGCCCTCCAGGCGGGCTTCGAGGTGCGCTCCTGCACCAGCGGACATGACGCGCTCCGGTTTCTCCGGTCGCGCAAGGCCCAGGTGGCCTTCGTGGACGTGAACATGCCGGGGATCGGGGGCATCGACGTGCTCCGGGCGATCCGCGCGACCGATCCCGAGTGCCAGGTGGTGGTCATGAGCGGGGCGTCCGGGGTGGCCACCGCCGTCGAGGCCATCAAGCTGGGGGCGGTGGACTTCCTGACCAAGCCGTTCGACCTGAACCGCCTGCGCGCGACGCTCCACGGCGCGCGCGGCGAGATCGAGCGCCGCCGCCGCGTGCTCGAGCAGGAGCGGCGCCTGGTCCAGGATCTCGAGTTCTGCGGGATGATCGCGCGGAGCGCGGTCATGGAAGAGGTGTTCGGCCTCATCCGCCGGGCCGCCCCGCACGCCCGCACGGCGCTCATCACGGGGGAGACCGGCACGGGCAAGGAGCTGGCGGCGCGTGCACTGCACGCTGTCGGGCCCCGCGCCGACCGGCCGTTCGTGACGGTCAACTGCTCCGCGGTCGTCGAAACGCTCTTCGAGAGCGAGTTGTTCGGGCATCGGCGGGGCTCGTTCACGGGCGCGCTGGAGAACAAGGCCGGCCTCTTCGAGCAGGCCGACGGCGGGACCCTTTTCCTCGACGAGATCGGCGAGCTCCCGTTGTCAGTACAGGCGAAGCTGCTGCGCGTGCTCGAAACCGGCGAGATCCGCCGGGTCGGCGAGCTGACCCCGCAGCAGGTGGATGTCTGGATCGTCGCGGCGACCAACCGATCGCTCGGCGAGGAGATCACGGGCGGCCGGTTCCGCAGCGACCTGTTCTTCCGGCTCAACCTGGTCGAGGTGCGGCTGCCGCCGCTCCGGGAGCGGCGCGAGGACATCCCGGTCCTGGCGGCCGCGTTCATCCGCGAGACCTCGGAGCGCCTGGACAAGCGCATCGTGGGCACGACCGTTGGTGCCGAACGCGTGCTGGTGGCCGCGCCGTGGGAGGGCAACGTGCGCGAGCTGCGGAACGTCCTGGAGCGCGCCTGCATCCTGACGGACTCGGAGTTCGTGACCGAGCGCGAGCTGTCGCGTGGGGCGCAGCCGGTGCCGGTGGCTGCGCTGGCCGGCGCCGCGGTTCAGGGGGCGGCGCCGGCATCTCCGCCCGGCGAGGGCGCGGAGTCGCTCCTGGCGTTCGAGCGCACGCACGTGCAGCGCGTGCTGG
>VFZH01000052.1 GCA_016871255.1 Acidimicrobiia bacterium
GGCACGCGGGCGCTACGTCATCTTCGGCGACGCCGACGACAGCTACGATTTCTCGCGCCTCGATGCCTTCGTCGAGGCGCTCCGGCGCGGCGCCGACCTGGTGATGGGCAACCGGTTCCTGGGGGGCATCCGTCCGGGCGCCATGCCCCGGCTGAACCGCTACGTCGGCACCCCCCTGCTCACGGCGATCGGCCGCCTCTTCTTCCGCTGTCCGGCGCGCGACTTCAACTGCGGGCTCAGGGGTCTGTCCCGCACCGCGTTCGATCGGATGGAGCTCCAGACCACGGGCATGGAGTTCGCGTCGGAGATGGTCATCAAGGCCACGCTCGTCGGCCTGCGCATCGTCGAGGTGCCGACGACGCTGGACAGGGACGGCAGGAGCCGGCCCCCGCACCTGCGCCCCTGGCGGGACGGGTGGCGGCACCTGCGTTTCATGCTCCTCTACTGCCCGCGGTGGCTCTTCCTCTATCCCGGGGGCACGCTGTTCGCGCTCGGCGCGGCGCTGATGGTCGCCGGACTCGTGGCGGGACCGCCGGGTGGGGTCGGGGCCGGCAGCATGCTGCTGGCGTCGGCGGCCGTGCTGCTCGGCTTCCAGGGTGTCGCCTTCGCGTTCTGCGCCCGCATCTACGCGTTCAACGAGCGGCTGCTGCCCGAGGACCCGACGCTCGAGCGGCTGTTCCGCCGTTTCAAGCTCGAGACCGGACTGACCGCGGGTGCGGCGCTGGTCGCCGCCGGAATCGTCGGCGGCGTGATCGCGATGACAGGCCGCGGCCTGTCTCTCTTCCCGGTGCGCGACGCCCTGATCGTCGCGATCCCGTCGGTCACGGCGATCTGCCTGGGTGGCCAGGTCGTGTTCACGAGCTTCCTTCTGAGCTTCCTCGGCCTGACGCGGCGGCGTGCGTGAGACCGCGTCGATGAACGTCGTCGTCGGCTCCGGGCCGTCGGGTGTCTCCGCGGCGGCCGTGTTGCTCGGACTCGGTCAACCCGTGACCATGCTCGACGCCGCCGGCGCGCGGGACACCGCCGTCGAGGCCCTCGTGGGTCGCCTGGGGTCGCAGCCGCCGGAGGCCTGGAGCGACAGCGATCGGCAGGCCGTGCGCGGGCCGCTCCGCTTCAACCGGGAGGGCGCCCCGCTCAAGCTGGCCTTCGGCTCCGACTACGTCTACCGCGACGCCGATCGCCTGCTGCCCGTCGACGCGGACTGCGTGGACGCCTATCGGGGGCTGGCCGCCGGGGGCCTCAGCGCGCTCTGGGGGGCCGCGATCCTTCCCTATTCGGCCGCGGATCTCGAGGACTGGCCCGTTCCGGCCGCCGACCTCGACGAGCATTACGCAGGCGCTCTCCGGACGACCGGCCTGTCGGCCTCGGCCGGCGACCTCGAGGAGACCTACCCCCTGCACGCACCGCCGCGCACCAGGCTGGAGCTGAGCGCGCAGGCGCGTTTCGTGCTGGGCCGGTCGCGCGCACACGCGTCCGAGCTCGCCCGCCGAGGCATCCACGTGGGGCAGGCCAGGCTGGCCATCGTGCAGGGCCGGGGCCATACGCGGGAGTGCGTGCGCTGCGGGATGTGTCTCTACGGGTGTCCGTACGGCCTCATCTATTCCGCCCACATGACCCTGGCGCACGATCTGTCGCCGGACGTGCGATTCACCTACGTGCCCGGCGTCGTCGTGCGGCGCCTGAGAGAGGGGCCGGCCGCCGTCACGATCGAGGCGGTGTCGCGCGAGGACGGGTCGCCGCGCACGTTCGAGGCGAGCCGCGTGTACCTGGGCGCCGGAACGCTGGCGTCCACGGCGATCGTGCTCGCGTCGCTCGAGGCCTATGACCGGCCGCTGCCGCTCCGGCAGAGCGATCACGGGCTGTTTCCCGTGTTCCTGCGGCGTCGGAGCGGGTCCGCGGCCCGCGAGCGGCTGCACACGCTCAGCCAGCTCTTCGTCGAAGTCCTCGACCGCTCGGTGGCGCCGCGGGGCGCGCACCTCCAGCTCTACACGTACAGCGACTTCTACTCGCGCATGGCGGAGGCCGCCCTGGGACCTTGTCACCGCGCGCTCGGTCCCCTGGTCGATCGGGTCATCGATCGCCTGGCCGTGTTCAAGGCGTACCTGCACTCCGACGACTCGGATCGGATCTCGGCGACGCTGATCCGCGGCGGGGAGCCCCGGCTGCGCCTCGAGCCGGTTCCTTCGCCGGGGTCGCGGTCCGCCATGCGCGCCGTCCAGCGGACCCTCAGGCGCAACGGGCGCAACCTGGGCGTGCTGCCGGTGCCCCGGGCGGCGCGCCGGGGCCTGCCGGGCAGCAGCGTGCACGTGGGCGGGAGCTTTCCCATGCGCCGCCAGCCCGGTCCGTTCGAGTCGGACGCGATCGGCCGGCCGACGGGCTTCAGCCGCGTGCACCTGATCGACGCCAGCGCGTTCCCGGCGATGGCGGCGGCGCCGCCGACGCTCACGGCCATGGCGAACGCGCGACGCATCGCGACCTGCTCGCACGTCCGCCCCGGGGAGGCGTCGTGCCGCTCCTAGGCCCGATGCCGCGTTTCCGCCTCTACGCGCGGGCGGCGGACTACCGCGCCTTCTTCGGCGACCTGCTGACCGGTCGGACCGACGCGGGCGCCGACGTCGAACGCCTCGAGCGCGCGCTGGCCGCGCGGTGCGGGAGCCCGCACGTCGTCGCCGTGCCCCAGGCGCGCGTGGGCGTGTACCTGGCGCTCCGGCGCCTCGTGCGGCCCGGGCAGCGCGTCGTGCTGTCGCCGTACACGATTGCCGACGTCGTGAACATGGTGATCTGCGCCGGCGGCGTGCCGGTGTTCGCCGACATCGACCGGGCCACGACGAACATCCGCGTCGAGGAGGTGGCCCGGCTCATCGACGCCGACACCGGCGCGGTGCTCATCACCCACCTGCACGGCATCGCCTGCGATGTCGAGGCCATCGCCGACGTGTGCCGTGCGCGCGGCGTGGCGCTGGTCGAAGACGCCGCGCAGGCATTCGGGGCGCGCGTGGCAGGGCGGCTGGTCGGGACGTTCGGGGCGGCCGGGATCTTCAGCTTCGGCATGTACAAGAACATCACGGCCTTCTACGGCGGGGCCGTGGTGACCCGGGACGAGGACCTGGCGCGCGCGATGCGGGAGGATCTGGGCGCCGCGCCACCGATGCCGTTCGGCATGCTGACGGCGAGGGCTGTCCAGGCATGCCTCACCGACGTGGCGACGCATCCCGTGCTGTTCCGGCCGCTCGTCTACTGGATCTTCCGGTTCGGCCACCTCCATGACGTGGCCGCGATCAACCGGTTCGTCACCGTCGAGCTCGACGCGTCGAGGAAGGACACACTTCCGCGGCACTACCTGTGCCGGATGCGGGCCGTGCAGGCCCGCATGGTGCTGAGACAGCTCGACGACGTCGAGCGACAGGCCGAGGAGCGCATCCGGTACGCGCGGCTCTACCACGAGGCGCTGCGCGACCTTCCGGACCTGCTCCTCCCCCCGTACCGGGACGACGGATCCTGCGTCTACAACTACGTTCCGGTGCAATACGCCGACCGGGCCGCGCTCGTCCGGTGGGTCATGCAACGCGGCCGCGACCTGGCCGTGCAGCACCTGAAGAACTGCGCGGACCTGCCGGCGTTCGCATCCGAGCGGCGGGAGTGTCCGGAGGCCGCCGCCACGGCCCGCTCCGTGATCCTCCTGCCGAACTACCCGGGATACGGCCAGCGCTCGGTGCGGCAGACCAGCGCCGCGATCCGGTCGTTCTTCGAGGAGGCGGCCCGGGACCGTGGATGAGGGCCGCCTGATGGAGCTGGCCCGGCTGCATCGGGCCTGCCTGCCCGATTCGGTCGTCGGGCTGCTGGGCGAGCGCTTCGTCCGGGCGTTCTACCGGTACGTGGATCGATCCCCGCTCGAGATCCTGGCCGTCCAGCGGGACGAACGGGATCGCGTCGTGGCCGCCGCGGTCGTGAGCCTCGCGCCGGAGACCATCTACCGCCGGCTCCTGGTCGCCACGCCGCTCGCGCTGGCGCTGCTCGTACGTCCGGTCGTGGGCGGACGGCTCGCGTGGTCCATGTTCCGTTCGGCGGCCGTCCTCGCGGGAGGGGCGCCAGGCGCCCCGGAACCCGGGATTCCCGAGCTGATTCTGACCTTCGTGGACCCGCGCGAGCAGGGGAGGGGGCGAGGCCGCTCGCTGATTCGCGAGGTGGAGTCGCGCCTCCGCGAGCGGGGAGCGGGTGCCTTCAAGGTCCGCACGGAGTCGCGCCCGGGCAACGCCGCCCGCGGTTTCTATGCCGCGCTCGGGTTCGTCCCCCATGGAGCGAGCGTCAGGTTCGGGACCCGCTTCGACGTGCTCACGCGGACGATCGATCCCGCGTGACCCGTGCCGGGACGAACACGGCGATCTCCTGCCGGGAGCCCGCGTCGCCAGGCCGGCCGGCGCGGGGGGGCGGCGCGGAGCCTGTCCGGACGTACAGCTCGTGGTAGTCGTCGCGTTCGATCCGATCGAAGCGCGCGGCCGCCAGCATCCGGCGCATGTCCTGGAGTTGGCGGATCGCCCGCTCCGTGTCCATGCGCGCCGGTTCGAGCACGACCACGTTGTGGAGGCGCAGCAGGTCCGGGAAGTTCGAGAGCGCGATCACGCGGACACGATTGGCCATGTCGTGATCGACGTCCCAGGCTTCGAGGTAGACGGTGCCGTAGTTCGCCCAGGTCGAGAGCGGCAGCTCGGATCGGAGCAGCGCGTAGGACATCCGGCCGACGTACAGGAAGGCCGTGGCCGGTTCCCCGGACGGCAGGCCCGAGGCTGCCAGTCGATCCAGCGTCCCGACCATGTCGTTCCGCCCCAGGACGGCGTAGCGGCCCTGGGGCGACCAGATCTTCAGCCCCGTGATCCGCTCGCCGACCGCCAGGGCCGACTGCGGGATCGCCGCGCAGCAGGCCACGAGCGCGAGTCCCGCGAGCCTCCTCCGCCCGTAGAGCATGGCGGGCTGGCGCAGCGCCGCCCGGAGCGCGACCGGTACGGCGAGGAGGGGCGCGGTGATCGCATAGTGCGCGAATAGGACGCTCGGAAAGAGGGCCGCCATGTTGGCCAGGAGATAGACGGCGCCGCACGCCATCAGGAGCGTGGGCGTGCCGGGCTCCGGGCGGGCCGGCCGGCCGTCTCGCGGCGTCGAGGCCAGCGCGGCCAGGAACGGGATGGCGCCTGCGGTCAGCAGCACCCAGGACTGCGCCGCCTGCCCCGTCCTGAAAAGGCCTTCCCGGAGGGACTGGTCGCGCATCGCGTATTCGATCCGAAGGGCGTCGAAACTCTGCCACACGAGCGCGGCGCCCGCCTGCCATCCCGCCGCGCGCACGACGGGGGCGTACGCGATCAGGACAGTCGCGGCCGCGGCCAGCGCGAACGACGCGAGCGCCACGGCCCTCGACGGCCGACCCCGCACCGCCAGGTACGCCGCGAAGCAGGGCGCGAGGCTGGCAAAGGTGTACTTGGTCGTCACGAGCAGCCCGAAGGCCGTTCCGCCGGCCACGCACCACCTGATGGCCGCCTCCGGACGGTCCTCGACGCGGCTCGCCGAGGCCGCGGCCGCCAGCAGCAGGAGGAGGGCGAGGGACGACTTGCTGTCGACGCCCGAGAGGAACCACCAGAAGTACGGCGAGCAGACGAGCAGGACCAGGAGGGGAACGATCCCCGACGTGACGTCGACCCCGCCGGCGCGCAGCACCTGCCTGGCGATGACGAGCAACAGCGCGGCCGCCAGCAGCGTGCAGAGCGTCATGAACGCGATCGTCGACGCCAGCGTGGGGCCTGCGATCCGGACCCAGAGCGCCATGGCATGCACGAGCGTGATGCCCTGGCCGATGTGGTAGTCCACGAACGGGACGTGGCCGCGCGCGGCCAGGTACGCGTTGGCCGTGTGATCGCTGGCGTCCCCCCCGCCCCAGTTCCGGCAGGCGAAGGCGACGACCACGATCTCGATTGCCAGCACCGCACAGAGCACGAGGGTGACGCGATCGGAAGACCGCGTCCGGGGTGGGGACGGCACGACCCACTCTCGCAGATTCCCCGGATCGGGTTCAACCGGGCGGCGTCCCGCGAGCTCGATGCCGCCCGGACGCGCGGCGTGTGATACCGTGCGGCGTCCCGCGCTGCCGGGCGAACGATCGCATGCCAGCCCGTTACATCGGCGCGCTCGATCAGGGCACGACCAGCACCCGCTTCCTGGTCTTCGATCCGGAGGGCCGCGAGGTGTCCCGCCGCCAGCTGGAGCATCGGCAGATCCTGCCGGCCCCCGGCTTCGTCGAGCACGACCCCGTCGAGATTCTGACCCGCACGCGGGAGGTGATCGGCGGCGCGCTCGCCGCCGCGGACCTGACGGGCGGCGATCTGGCCGCCGTCGGCCTGACGAACCAGCGGGAAACCGTTGTCGTGTGGGACCCTTCCACCGGCAGGCCCTGGTGCAACGCGATCGTCTGGCAGGACATGCGGACCGAGCGGATGCTGGGAGCGCTGGCGCCGCATCGTGCGCGGCTGGTCGAGCGCACCGGCCTGCCGCCATCCACCTATTTCTCCGCCACGAAGCTCCAGTGGATGCTCGAGCACGTGGACGGCCTGCGCGCCGCCGCGCACCGCGGCCGGGCGCTCGCCGGCACCATCGACACCTGGCTGATCTGGAACCTGACCGGGGGCCCTGACGGCGGCCTGCACGTCACCGACGTGACGAACGCCAGCCGGACGCAGCTCATGGACCTGCGCGCGCTGGACTGGGATCCCGATCTCCTCGACCTCTTCGACGTGCCTCGCGCGATGCTGCCGGTCATCGTGCCGTCGTCCGGCCCGGGCCGCTTCGGCCTCACCCGGAGCCGAGGGCCCCTCGGCGCCGAGGTCGTCATCGGCGCTTCGCTCGGCGATCAGCACGCCGCCACCATCGGCCAGGTCTGCTTCGAGGCGGGCGAGGCGAAGAACACGTACGGCACGGGCAACTTCCTCGTGCTCAACACCGCGAGCCGCCTCGTCGCCTCGTCGTCCGGCATGCTCACGACCGTGGCGTACCAGCTTGGCGGGGCCGCTCCCGTGTACGCGCTCGAAGGGGCCATCGCGGTGACCGGCGCGGCGGTGCAGTGGCTGCGCGATCAGCTCGGGATCATCCAGTCCGCGCCCGACGTCGAACTGCTCGCCGCTTCGGTGCCCGACAGCGGTGGGGTGTATTTCGTGCCGGCCTTCTCGGGGCTGTTCGCGCCCTACTGGCGCAGCGATGCCCGCGGCGTCATCGCCGGGCTGTCACGCTTTCATACGCGCGCCCACCTCGCCCGCGCCACCCTCGAGGCCATCTGCTTCCAGACGCGGGACGTCGTGGATGCCATGGAGCGCGACGCAGGCATCCATCTGTCCGTGCTGAAGGCCGACGGCGGGGCCACGGCGAACGACCTGCTGATGCAGACGCAGGCGGACATCCTCGGGCGGCCGGTCGTGCGGCCCGTCGTGGCCGAAACCACCGCACTCGGGGCCGCGTACGCCGCCGGTCTCGCGGTCGGCTTCTGGCGCGATCTCGGCGAGGTCAGGCGGTACTGGCGTCCCGACTGCCGGTGGGAGCCGGTGTGGAACGAAGCCAGGCGCCACGAGGCGTACGAGGGATGGCAGCGCGCCGTGGCGCGCTCGCTCGACCGAAAAACCAACCGGGTTGATTTATTGTGACGCGGTGGCGCGTTCGCTCGACCCCGAAAAATCAACCGGGTTGATTTTCGTGGCGCGACGTGTCGCCGCGCCGGCCTCGCTGCGGGATCCGCCGATCGGGCTTCCGGGCATCGGCGAGCCCCTCTCTGGCGGCCGCGCGATCGGCGGCGCGGCGGGCGTGACGGCCAGCGCTTTTCGCCTCGTCGTTCGTTCCCAGTACGCCATGTTCGAGCGGCCCTTCCTGGATCGGGATCGCCATCGGGTTCTGGGCGGGGCGCTCCGGCGGGCCCCCGGGTGCATCCGCGAATCGGGCTGGAACAGCGGCGGCGGAGTCCGCCGTCGAGGCAGGGGACGTGCCCGCGCCGGGCCCGCGTGGCGAAGACGCGGAGGCGATCGAGACCTGGGGACCGCTCGTCGGCCCCGCACCCGTGGAGTACGGTCCCATCCGGGTCCTTCCGGGCCACGGCCTCGACGGCAGCTACTGCACGTTCGCGGTATCGACGGCCGATGGCGAGGTGCTGATCGAGGGGCCGGGCGGCCATCAGCGCGCACTGTGCCAACCTCGACCGCGATGGCGTCCCCGAGATGCTCCTGAGCGCCGCGAGTTCGCGCGGGAATACGACGAGTCGATTGCCCACGACGCCGGGCAGATCGACGCCGACGACCTTCGGGGGTTCGCCGCCTCGACCGGCCCCGACGATCCCGCGTACGACTCGGCGACCCGGCTCCTCATCACGTTCATGGCCGCGGACTACGTGTACAGCGGTCGACCCGAAGAGGCGCGGCGCACGATCGAGCGGATGTGGCCAGCCTGGGATCGCGCCAGCCTCATCGAGGAGATCGCTCCCGGGTGAGCCAGCCGGCGTGCCGGCCCGCCCGGGTCACCGGTCGACGAGCATGCCGTCGGCCGCCGGCGCCTCCGTGATTTCCCAGCGGTTGCCGTCCATGTCCGTGAGGAGGAAGCTCTTCTCGCCCCACGGGTGTTCCTTCGGCGGGCCGCTCAGCGTCAGGCCCTCGCCGGCCTTCGAGGCCAGTCTGCCGTAGAGGGAGTCGACATCCGTGACCGTCAGGCCGACGGCGGATGCGCCGCGGCCGGCCTCCGCCTGAAACGAGCGCGCAGACGCGCCGACAGGCTTGAAGAAGGCGAGGCGGAACCTCGACGGCAGCACGAACTCCGAGAACATCTCGTTCGCGAAGTGCGGCGTCATCTCGAAGGCGTCCGCGAAGAACGCCGTGATGCGGGGGACGTCGTCCGTCGCGATGAGCAGGTGAGAGGCGGCAAGCAGCATGATCGCCTTCGGCGCCGGACCGACGCCCGTGGATGCGGAGGACGGGTCAGGCCGTCCTCGCGAGGTTTCACGCACGCGCTCCGGTGTCAGGCGCGTTCCTCCGGCGCCAGATCGTCGTCCGGCGGCTCGAACGGCGAGCGTATCAGCGCGTGGACCTTCCTCGACAGGACCCTCCACGCCAGCACGAGTGACGTCAGGCACACCGTCGTCCCGCCGAGCATGAGCACGATGACCACGATGTCCCAGAGCGGGCGCCGTGCGTACAGCCACGGGAAGTCGAGCGAGTGCAGCCCCTGGTACAGCCACCGCGACGCCCAGCTGCGCGTATCGTACCGGCCGATGACGCGGCCCGTTCGCGGGTCGATGTAGTAACGGCTGTCCACCCCGTCATCGAGGCGGGCGTAGACCACCGGGAGCGGTTGCGTCCTGCGGCGATCCCGATAATACGCGTCGTAGGAGTCGATGACCCGCAGCTCGGCGAGCGCCGGTCCGGCGGCGTCCCGGACGATCCGCATGATCGCCGCCGTCTCCAGCGCAGTCCGCGGGGCGCCGGCAACGGGGACGAGGCGCGTGTCTCCGGCGGCGTTCGTGGCGAGATAGAACGGCTCGCCGGCGAACGCGGTCAGCTCGACTTCCCTGGCCTCGAACGGGGCGACGGCGCGCAGGGCGTCGGCCGGGGTCCGCCCGGCGTACGCGGACAGCGGGACGCGGTTCCCGAGCAGCGCTTCGTCGAGGTCGACCTCCGGTCCGCCGGTCTCGCCGGGAGAGGCGCCGGTGATCCAGCCCGCCGCCCGGTTGACCAGCGGAAACGGACCCATGGACAGCATGCCGCTGAAGGTCCACGTGGTCGTGACGACGCCGAACAGGATGCCGGCGATGGCGTGCCACCGTTTCCACCCGCGATAGGGAATGCCGGTCGGCACCCCGTTGTACCGGTAGCGCTTCCGGGGAGAGTACATCCAGGCGACGAGCACGAGGCCGATCAGCGCGGCGACGGTGCCGACAGCCGACGACCAGACGACGGTCGCGAACCACTCGGGCTGGTGCTGCCGGAGCGGCGTGAAGTAGAGCCAGTGCGGGATCGCGCCGAGGTACGCCCAGGTGCGCGAGGCGGTCGTCGTGTACTGGACCACGGCCGCGGTACGGCCGTCGACGTAGACCTGCTGGCCGTCCTGCCACGAGTACTTGTAGAGCGGGCGGATCGACCGCAGCCCGCCCGCCACCGTCCACTGATCGACGTCCTCGACCGATGCCTTCCGCGCGTCCCGGGCGGCCAGGCCGGTCCAGGCGGCGGCCGCACGGTCGACCATCGCGGCGTCGACGGTCCGCTGCTCGGATCCGTCGTCTGCGTACACCATCGCCTGGCCCCGCGGCAGTTCGACGCGGTAGACCGGCCGGCCGTCGAAGCTGGTGAGCAGCACGTGCACCGGCTCGTCGGGGAGGAACCGCGCGGCGGCGTCCCACGCCGGGAGGTTCACGCGGGCGGGGTCGAGCACCGGCGCCCGCGCCAGGCGATCAGCGGCGCCGACTTCCGGAAACGTCCAGTACATCATCACGATGCCGGACAGGAACCAGAGCAGGAAGACGAGCGAGAGCGCGACGCCCAGCCATCGATGGACGACGACGAGCGTGCGCCTGAGCAGAGCCGCCGGACGCAGCACGCACAGCATTATCGCCAACCGCGGCACGGAGGCTTCCGCGCGGGCGGTCCAATTCAGGAAAACTTCAGGCTCTGCCGCGAGCGCCCCTTGCTAGGCTCGTGAGGCCGTCTCGTGGTCGCAACCAGCGAGGGCGTTCCATGCAGGGAGCTGACAGGCATGCGAGTCGTGAGTCGGGCAGGTCGAGTCGCCGTCCTGGCGATCGTGGTTATCGGGGCATGGACCTCGGTCGCGGCCCAGCAGCTGTCGATCGCCGGCGTCGTCCGCGACAGCGACGGCGTGGTGCCGGGCGCCACGGTCGTGTTGAGCGCGGGCGAGAGCCAGGTGGGTGAGGTCGCGACCGACGGGTCCGGCAACTACCGTTTCGACGGACTGGCGCCGGGAGGCTACCAGGTCGCGGTGTCGATGCGGGGCTACGAAACCGTGGTCCGCAACGTGACGCTGCCGTCCGGCGGCTCGGGCGTGGACGTGATGCTGGCCGTGGGGCGCGTGTCGACCACGCTGACCGTCACCGCCGCTGCCGGCCGGTCGACGGCCAGCCGCCTGCCGGTGGCAGACGACGAGCTGCCCTCGCAGGTCAGCTCGATTCCGCAGGAGCTGCTGCGGCAGCAGTCGGTCAACAGCACGATGGACGCGCTGAAGAACGCCTCGGGCGTGCAGGCGTTCCGGTGGTACGGCGTGTACGAGCAGTACTCGATCCGCGGCTTCAACGATCCCGACCGCGACGCGTTCAACGTCGTGCTGCTGGACGGCATGCGGCACGGGGGCAACCGGTACAGCTCGCAGACCAACAACATCGAGAGCATCGAGGTGCTGAAGGGGCCGAGCTCGGTGCTGTACGGCCGGGGCGCGGTGGGCGGGGCAATCAACATCGTGCGGAAGAAGCCGCAGGCGCTCCGGGCGTTCGACCTCACCTACCGGGGCGGCAGCTTCAACACGCACCAGGTCGCGGGCGGCGCGACCGGGATCGTGGGCGGGAACGACCGGATCCTGTACCGCGTGGACGGCAGCGTCGAAGCCAGTGATGGCTGGCGGGGCGCCGGCGCCGACCGGGTGAACGTGTCGCCGTCGCTGACGTTCGTGCTGGGCGAGACCGCCCGGCTGACGGCGTATCAGACGTTCAACCGGAACCGGTACGACGGTGACGGGGGCGTGCCGCTCAACATGGTCGATCATCCGAGCTTCGAGCGGGACCTCCGCTTCAGCCTGCCGCAGGATCGCGTGCTGGTCGAGGACTCGCAGACGCAGCTGCTCCTCTCGACGGACCTGTCCTCGTCGTGGCAGCTCCGCAACTCGTTCCACATGCAGCGCACGAGCGACCAGTACTTCGTGACCGAGGGTGTCTACGGAAGCCCGAGCGAGCACCTCGTCTACCGCGAGCCGCTCGACTTCCACCACATCCGCCGGCCGGTCCAGAACCAGACGGAGGTCGTCGGCCGCCTCGAGGGGTTCGGCACGCACAACCTGCTCTTCGCCTGGGAGTTCCAGCGCGACAAATACCGGACGGAAGTCACGGGCGGTGACGACCCTGACTGCCTGTGCGGCTACTGGTGGCTCACGATCGCGCCGATGGACATCCGCACGATGAAGGAGACGCAGCCCGGGCCACTCGACCTCGATACCGTCGTGCGCACCACCTTCGTGAACGACCGGCTCCATTCCTTCTACCTGCAGGATCAGATCGACCTGACGTCGCAGCTGAAGGTCAACGTGGCGGCCCGGGTGGACGAATACAGGCGAAACGTCGATCGGGAGGGCGGCCGTCCGTTCAGGCCCCAGCGGAGGGAGCAGACGGCGCTGACCTACCGTGCCGGCCTCGTCTACGCGCCGCGCGCCGATCAGCAGGTGTACGTCGGCGCGGCGAGCTCGTTCACGCCGGTTACCACCGTCCCTGCCGACGGCTCACAGCTCGATCCCAGCAGCGCGCGCAGCTTCGAGGTCGGCCACCGGTGGCAGGGGTTCAGCGGCCGGGTGGACACCAGCGTGGCCGGCTACTACGTCATCAAGAACAACCTGAACGTCCGGCAGTCGGTGACCTCGTTCATCCAGGTTGGCGAGCAGCGGTCGAAGGGGATCGATCTCGACGTCAACACGGACCTCGGCGGCCGGGCGCACCTGATCGTCAACTACGGGTTCGCTTCGCCGGTGTTCGAGGACGCCGAGCACCTGACCGGGCTCGTGCCGCGCTTCGTGCCGACGCACACGCTCAACACCTGGCTGCGCCGGGACTGGGACTCCGGTTTCAACGCCGCCATCGGGCTGCGGCACGTCGGCGAGCAGTTCGCCAACAACGGCAACACGCTGGTGCTCGAGGGGTACACGACGGCTTCTGGCGCCGTGGGTTACCGGACGCCGCGGTGGGAGTGGTCGCTCAACGCCGAGAACCTGTTCAACAACGACGAGTACGTCCTGCCGGGGCACTTCAGCAACCTGGTGTTCCCGGGCCCGCCGATCAACGTCACGACGACGATTCGCCTGAAGTACTGAGTCAGCATCAACCGGTCAACAGCGACGTGACCGTGCGCTCGTAGATGGTGGTGAGCAGGCCGATATCGGCGACGCGCACGCGCTCGTCGATGCCGTGCATCCCCTCCGCCAGCGGGCCGAACTCCACGATCTCGCGCGAGACGGGCGCGAGGAAACGGCCGTCGGACGTGCCGCCGCTGGTGGACGGCTCGGGCGTCACGCCGAGCACGTCCTGGACGTGGCGGGACAGGGTGGCGACCAGTGGTCCCTGGCCCGTGGCGAACGGCTCGGCCACGGGCGCCCATGTCAGCTCGTACTCCAGCCCGTGCCGGCCGAGCACCTCCCGGATCCGCCCTTCGATGGCATCGACCGTCAGCGCGGGCGAGAAGCGGAGGTTGAAGCACACCTCCAGCGCACCCGGGATCACGTTGGTGGCACCCGTACCCGCATGGATGTTCGAGATCTGGAAGCCGGTGGGCGGGAAACGGTCGGTGCCCTCGTCCCATCGCGCGGCAGCGAGCTCGGACAGCGCCGGCAGCGCGGCGTGAATCGGGTTGCGGCCCCGCTCCGGGTACGCGATGTGGCACTGCACGCCTTCGACGCGGAGCGTGCCGGTCAGCGAGCCGCGCCGGCCGACCTTGACCGTGTCTCCGAAGCGGGTCCGGGATACGGGCTCTCCGACCAGGCAGGCGTCGATGGTCTCGCCCCTGGCCGCGAGCGCCTGCACCACCGCCCGGGTGCCGTCGACGCCGTCGCCCTCCTCGTCCGACGTGAAGAGCAGGGCGACGGATCCCCGGTGCGCCGGGGCCGCCCCGGCAACCCGCTCCGCGGCGACCACCATCGCCGCAACCGATGTCTTCATGTCGGCGGCGCCGCGTCCGTACAGATACCCATCCCGCTCCGACGGTGCGAACGGGTCGCTCTGCCAGCGTTCGACCGGCCCCGGCGGGACGACGTCGACGTGGCCGGCCAGGCACACCAGGGGCGCGGCGGTCCCGTGACGGGCCCAGAGGTTCTTCACGCCTCCGCGATCGATCCGCTCGCACGTGAAGCCGGCCGCGGCAAGGCGCGCCGCCAGCCGGTCCAGGCAGCCGTCGTCGTCCGGCGTGAGCGATCGGCAGGCGATGAGCGCCTTCGCGAGCGCCAGCGCCTCGCCCTGTGCGTCCACGTCGTCAGTCCCGCAACAGCTCGTTGATCGAGGTTTTCGCGCGCGTCTGCGCGTCCACCCGCTTGACGATCACCGCGCACGCCAGCGAGTGCGAGCCGTCGGCCGCCGGCAGGCTGCCCGGCACGACGACCGACCCGGATGGCACACGCCCGTAGTGGATCTCGCGGGTGGTCCGGTCGTAGATCTTCGTGCTGGCGCCGATGAAGACGCCCATCGAGATCACCGAGTGCGCTTCCACGATCACGCCCTCGACGATCTCCGACCGTGCGCCGATGAAGCAGTGGTCCTCGATGATCGTCGGGTTGGCCTGCAGCGGCTCCAGCACGCCGCCGATGCCGACGCCGCCCGAGAGGTGCACGTGCTTGCCGATCTGGACGCAGGAGCCGACCGTGGCCCACGTGTCTACCATCGAACCCTCGTCCACCCAGGCGCCGATGTTCACGTAGGACGGCATCAGGACGACGTTCTTCGCGATGTAGGTGCCCGTGCGCGCGACGGCCGGCGGCACGACACGGAACCCGCCCGCGCGGAACTGCGCGTCGGTGTAGGCGTCGAAGCGGAGCGGCACCTTGTCGAACCAGGCCGTGCCGGGGCCCTGGATGGCCTGGTTGTCGTGCGTGCGGAAGTAGAGCAGGACCGCCTTCTTCAGCCACTGGTGCGTGACCCATGTCCCGCCGATCTTCTCGGCCACGCGCAGCTGGCCCCTGTTCAGGCCGTCGATGACGCCTGCGAGCGCCGTGGTCAGCTCCGGCGGGACGCGGCCGGGGGCGATGTCGGCGCGGTGCTCGAATGCGTCGGTGATGACCGATTCCATCGTGTGTGTCGTCATGGTCATGCGTCGTCAGTCAGGGACAGACAGCAGTCTACGATGCGCCGCGCGGCGTCGAGGCACTCGTCCAGCGGCGGCACCAGGGCGATTCGGACCGCTCCGATTCCGGGGTTCACACCATGAGCCGTGCGCGCCAGGTACGACCCGGGCAGCACTGCGACGTGAGCATCCGCGAACAGCCGTCGCGCGAACCGTTCGTCGGGGTTCGCGCTGTCAGGTGCGCCGGCCGGCCCGGCCACGTCCGGCACACCGGCCCAGAGGTAGAAGCCCGCGTCGGGCTGCCGCGTGCGCAGGACGGGCGCCAGCTTCGGCACGACCGCCGCGAACTTCTCACGATACGTCGTCCGATTCTCGCGTACGTGCGCGTCGTCGCTCCAGGCGGCGATGCTCGCGTGCTGGACGACCGGGTTCATCGCGGAGCCGTGATACGTGCGGTATCGGAGGAAGGGCGCGAGGAGACGGGCGTCGCCTGCCACCGCTCCCGAACGCAGGCCGGGCGCATTGGATCGCTTCGACAAGCTCGTGAAGACGACCAGCCCGCGGAAATCGTCGCGGCCCAGGCGGTGGGCGGCCTCCAGTCCGCCGAGCGGAGGCGCCGACTCGTCCGGGTAGATCTCCGAGTAGCACTCATCGGACGCGATGACGAAGCCGTGCCGGTCGGCGCGCTCGAACAGCGCCTGCCACTCGTCGATCGTCAGGACGTGCCCGGTCGGATTGCCCGGTGAGCAGACGTACACGAGTTGCGCGCGATCCCACTCCGCGTGGCTCAGGGTGTCCAGGTCGAGACGGAAGTCCGACTCCGGCGTCTGGTTCAGGAAACGCGTCTCCGCCCCCGCGAGCAGCGCCGCGCCTTCGTAGATCTGGTAGAAGGGGTTCGGGCAGGCGACGAGTGGCGCGAGGCCGGCGGAGGCATCGACGACCGTCTGCGCGAACGCGAAGAGCGCTTCGCGCGAGCCGTTGACCGGCAGCACCTGCGAGACCGGATCGAGGGCGGGCAGCCCGTACCGGCGGCAGAACCACGCCGCCACCACCTCGCGCAGGCGGAGTGTGCCGGCGGTCGGCGGGTAGACCGCCAGCCCGTCCAGGTGATCGACGATCGCCTGGCGGATGACTTCAGGCGTTCGGTGGCGCGGTTCGCCGATGGCCAGCGAGATGGGAGACCGTCCAGGCGGCGAGACGCCGTCCAGCAGCGTCTTCAGCTTCTCGAACGGGTACGGCTGCAGTCGATCGAGCCGGGCGTTCACCGCCGCGGACCCGCGCAAGGCTCGTTCACCGCCCTACTCATCGCACTCCGCCACGGTGAGGCCAGCCGGATTGTGTTTCACGCCGCCGGCGACGGACTCCCGCATGCTGCCCGACACGTCGAGCAGGACCGGCAGGGCCCGCTCGGCCCCCGGTGCGTCCTCTGACCAGGCCGGCCCGGCGCCGAGGACGAGCGCGCAGGCGGCGGCTGCAGCGGCGAACACCCGCGTCCTCAAGGCTGACAACGACATCGTGGGGCTCCTTGTACGCGTCAGGTCGGCTCGGACGTCAATGTTATAGTGCGGGCCGTGACACACCCTGCGCTGATCGTCGTCATCGTCCTGTCCGCACTGACGGCGGCCTGCTCCGGCGGCGGCGCTCCGGCCGGGGCGCCCGAGTCTTCCACCGGCAGCGCCGCGCCGGCGTATCCGGAGGCGTACAAGGATCTGGGGCTGCCGGAGCTGCCGGGCGGCATCCTCACGTCCACCGGCCGCCAGACGGCATCGCTGCGGGACGGCTTGAACATCCGCCTGACGACCGCCGTGCCGGTGACCGATGTCCGCCGCTTCTACAGCGAGGCGCTGGCCGAACTCGGCTGGGAGGAGACGCCGGCGCGCGTGCTCCCGGGTGCGGCGATGGCGGGCCTGGAAGCGACCAGGGACGACCTGCGGTTCAGCGCCACCATCACGTCGATGGGCGGGTCCACGGCCGTCCAGCTCTCGATCGTCCAGCAGTAGAACCGCGTCCAGGCGTTCGACAACGGATCCGGCGCGAGCGTCGAAGGAGTGACACATGACTGCACACAGCAGGTCGGTAGCGACGGGCATCGCAGGGTTCGTGCTCGGCGCCGTGCTGACGCCGGTGTTCCTGCAGGGGCAGGCCCCGGCGCCGTCGAAGATGGCGGGGACGCTCGCCCACATCGCGTTCGCCGTGAACGACGTGGACAAGACTGCGGCGGCGATCGGGCAGGTATTCGGCGTCGAGGCACCAAAGGGCCGGGAGGTGCGAGGCGTCAGGTTCCCGCCGAGCTATGGCGACCAGACGATGAACGTGAAGTTCCTCCAGATGCAGGCCAACGGAGTCACGTTCGAGCTGCTCCAGCCGCTCGACGGACCAAACCCGTGGAAGGACTTCATGGCGAAGCACGGCGAAGGCGTGCACCACATCGGCTTCAACGTGGCGGACGCGACCGAGGCGCGCGTGTTCCTGGAGGGGCTGGGCGGGAAGTGGACGCAGGCGGCGTCGCCGACATCCGCCTACGTCGACATGGAGCCGTTCCTGCCGATTACGTTCGAGGTGTTCGGGCCGCGGCCCAACGCCCCCCGGCCGTAGATGCGCCGGGCCGGCTGACGCCGGCCCGTCAGTCCAGCGGCTCGACGCGCAGGATGCGTGCGGTGCGCGTGTTCGCCATCCCCTCACGCCAATGGAACGCTCCGATGAGATGGCGTCGTACCGCCTACCGCTGCGTGGCCGGCAGACGGTTGCGTTCCGGATAGCTGTGGAAGGCGATGAACACGACGCCCTCCGGCCCCGTTTCCTTCCACCAGTGCGGCATGCCCACCTGCACGGTCACCATGTCGCCCTTCTGGACGTGGACCTCGCGGCCGCCGGTGACGCCCGTACCGGTCCACTCGCCGGGGCGGTTCTCCGTCGGCTCGACGAGCTCGCCACCCAGGACCACCGTGCCCGAGCCTTCCTGGATGTAGAAGAGGTGGCCGTACGTCGCATGAACTTCCGCCATCCGGTTGGTCACCTTGCGCGCCACGTTGACGCGGATGTTGAGGTCCCAGTCCTGCGGGACGAGCTCGACCGGGCGCTGGCCCGGCACGGCGGCGAGGCGCACGGCCTCGGCCACCTGCGTGTGCGACGCGTGCGTGATGCGCGGAGCGAAGGCGGGCGTGGGCCCGGCGTGCACCGAAGGCATCAGCGCGATGGTGAGCGAGAGGGTGCCGAGCACCAGCGATCGGGTCATGATGTCCCCTCCATCAACGGGCGTTCCCGGTTGTCGTCTCGAGTTCTTCGAGCAGCGCGATCATCCGGGCGTCCGGTTCGTGGTAGTTGTTCGCCACGTGGAAGCCGCCGGCCACCGTGCGCGGCGTCCACCCCAGATCGTTGGGCGCATTCACGCGGGCGCCCCGATCCACCAGGTACCGCACCACCGGCACCAGCCCGCGGTGGGCCGCGCCGTGCAGCGCCGTGCTGCCGCCCCAGCGCATGTCGCCCATCGACTGCGCAGGGTCCTTCGTCACGTACAGCGGCAGGCGCAGCAGCAGCGTTTCCCCGTCGGCCACCAGCGGCGCGTCGCCGAAGCGGGTCGTGGCGTTGACGTCGTTGCCCAGCTCGACGGCCAGCGTCACCGCAGCGAGCGTGTCGCTCTCGGGAACACCCGTCGTGGGTCCCGGGCTCTCGCCATCCCAGAAACCGAGGCCGGCCGCGGCCATCAGCGGCGTGATGCCCTGAAACGTCGGCTGCGTCGGATCGGCACCCGCCGTTGCCAAGAGCCGCATCAGCCCCACGTCGGAGTGTTTGGCCGCCAGGTAGAACGGCGTGGCGCCGACGAAGCTCAGGTACGCACGGCCGATCACCAGGTCGGCCGGCATCCGGACCGTGCCGTCGGTGTCGTACGGCGTTTCCTCCCAGGCGATCCGCGCGTTCGGATCCGCGCCGCGCGCCACCAGCGCCGCGCCGACCGCGAGACTCCCCGCGTCGTCCGGCGGCTGCACGTACGACTGGCCGATGGCGGCGCCCGGACGGCGTACCCAGGCGAGCAGATGCAGCAGGGAGCCGCGCGGGTCCGGCGCGTTCGCGGCGGCGCCGCGTTCGAGCAGGAACTGCGCGACGTCCCACCGGGCGTTGAGAATGGCCAGCGCCAGCGCGGAGTTGGACACGGCGTGGCCCGCGGCGCCGTCAGGCCGCACCGTCTCGTCGGGGCTCGCTCCCGCGTCGAGCAGCTGGCTGACGACCTCGACGTGCCCCCCGCGTACCGCGAAGTGCAGCGGCGTCAGGCCGCCGGTCGATCGCGCGCGCGCCTCGGCTCCGGCCTCCAGCAGCGTCCGGACCGCGTCGCGGTGGTCTTCCGCAGCCGCCCACATGAGGGCCGTCTGTCCCTTCCAGGCTTCGCGGGCGTTCGGGTCGGCGCCGCGCGCGAGGAGCAGCCTGATGACCGGGAGCACCCCCGTGCGCGCCGCCACCATGAGGGGCGTCTCTCCGCCGGGTCGCACGCCATCCGGATCGGCGCCGGCCGCCAGCAGGCGCTCCGCCACGAGCGGACTGCCGTTGGTGCAGGCAAGCTGCAGCGGGGTGATGCCGTAGCGGGTAGCGGCGTCCGGCAAGGCGCCGGCTTTCAGCAGGGCGCCCGTCGCCTCGAGATCGCCGAGCTGGACCGCCCAGTGGAGGGGAGTCATGCCGTCCGGCTCCGGGGCGTTGACGTCTGCGCCGCCGGCGATCAGGACGGACAACGCCGGCAGGTCACGCGCCCGGACCGCTTCGACCAGGCCGTCCGCGCGGGCCGGGCCCGCGTGCAGCAGAAGCAGGCAGGCAAAGGGGTACAGAGCGCCGACTCTCTCGTTGACACCCATGTACAATGGGGGCTAGAATACCGGAATACTGTCGAGTTCGAGCGAAAACAGTTGGCGGATCCCGGACATGGACCGAGCCGGCCGCCTCTCCTGAAAACGCCGCTTGATGCCAGTTTCCGCGTGGGGCGGCCGATGGGCTGCCGTCGTCGGCGCACTGCTCGTGACCACGTCGCCCGTCCGGGCGCAGTCACCCGAGGGCTTGGCTCAGCCATCCACCCGGGCGTTCCTCGACCGCTATTGCGTCACCTGCCATAACGAGCGGCTCCGACAGTCCGGCCTGATGCTGGACCGTCTCGAGACGGCCGACAGCGGAGGAGCGGCCGAAACCTGGGAGAAGGTCGTGCGGAAGCTGCGGACCGGCGCGATGCCGCCGCAGGGACGGCCACGGCCGGATGCCGCCACCTACGACGCCGTGGCAACCGCGATTGAACAGGCGCTCGATCGCGTAGCGGCCGCGAGCCCTGACCCGGGACGGATGCCGGCGCTGCGCCGGCTGAGCCGGACGGAATACGCCAACGCCATCCGCGACCTGCTGGGGATCGCCCACCTGCCCAAGGGGATGGACCTCGCCCTCCTGCTGCCCGCCGACAACTCGCGCAGCGGCTTCGACAACCTGGCCGACCTGCTCTTCGTGTCGCCGACGGTGCTGGACGGGTACCTGAACGCGGCGCGCGAGATCAGCCGCCTGGCGGTCGGCGATCCCGGGATGCCCCTGCTGGTCGACACCTATCGCGTCCCGTCGGAGCTGCCGCAGGAGCGGCAGCTCGAAGGGTTCCCCGCCGGCACGCGAGGGGGAACCCGCATCCAGACGTACCTGCCTGCCGTGGGCGAGTACCGGATGGCCATCGACGTGTCGGGCGCGTCACGGGAGGTGCACGGCCTGGAGGTGGCAGTCGACGGCGATCGCGTCGGCCTGGTCGAGATTTCGCGGGCGCACGGCGAGTCGTACGAACTGCGGCTCCCGCTGACGGCCGGACCGCACGTGATCACAGCCACGTTCGTGCCCCCGTCGGGCGCGCTGAGCGAAGAGCCGGTCCTGCGCGCGAACAACCGGGGCGGCTCGGGGGCGACGGCGGGGCTGCTGGGACAGCGGCTGCCCGCGCTCGCGGCCATCACGGTGCGGGGACCGTACGGCGGGGCCGGGGCGGCCGAGACGCCCGCCCGGCGGCGGCTGTTCGTGTGTCGCCCTGCTTCGGACGCCGACGAGGCGCCGTGCGCCCGCCGGATCCTGTCCACGTTCGTCACCAGGGCGTACCGGCGCCCGGCGACATCGGGCGACCTGGATCTGCTGCTGCCGTTCTTCGAGGAGGGGCGCCAGGCGGGCGGGTTCGACGCCGGAATCCAGCGCGCGCTCGAGCGCCTGCTGGTGAGCCCGCAGTTCCTCTTCCGGATCGAGAAGCCGACGGCCCATGCGTCAGGCGCGCCGGCCCGGGTGTCCGATCTCGAGCTCGCCTCACGGCTCTCGTTCTTCCTCTGGAGCAGCCTTCCGGACGACGAGCTGATCGACGTGGCGGCCCGGGGGACGCTGCGGGCGCCCGGCGAAATCGATCGTCAGGTCCGGCGGATGCTGGCCGATCCGCGCGCGGCCGCGCTGGCCACCAACTTCGCCGCCCAGTGGCTGTTCCTGCGCGACGTGGAGACGCGCCGCCCGGACGGGGGGATCTTCGCCGACTTCGAGGAGGGCCTGCGGCGCGCGCTGCTGCGCGAAACGGAGCTGTTCATCGGGAGCGTGTTCCGCGAGAACCGCAGCGTGCTCGATCTGCTCGAGGCCGACTACACATTCCTGAACGAGCGGCTGGCGAAGCACTACGGGATCCCGCACGTCTACGGCAGTCACTTCCGCAGGGTCGCGCTGGATCCCGCCGGGCCGCGCGGCGGGCTGCTGGGACAGGGCAGCATCCTGCTCCTGACCTCGTATCCCACGCGCACGTCGCCGGTGCTGCGCGGCAAGTACGTGCTCGACAACCTGCTGGGCGCGCCGCCGCCTCCGCCGCCGCCAGACGTGCCTGCGCTGCAGGAGACGGGTGGGGACGGCACGCCGCTGTCGATGCGCGAGGCGATGGAGCGGCACCGCGTCAACCCGGTCTGCGCGAGCTGTCACGCCCAGATGGACCCGGTCGGCTTCGCGCTCGAGAACTTCGACGGGCTCGGGCGGTGGCGTACGACCGGGGAATCGGGGGATTTGATCGATGCGCGCTCGGCGCTGCCCGATGGGCGCGAGGTGGCCGGCGCTACGGGCGTTCGCGACTGGCTGCTGGCGCAGTCGGGCGCCTTCGTGCAGAATTTCACCGAGCGGCTGCTGACCTACGCGCTCGGCCGCGATCTGGACCACCGCGACATGCCCGTGGTCCGAGGGATCGTGCGCGGGGCTGCCAGGGACGACTACGCGTTCGGGTCGCTGGTGCTGGGCGTGGTCGAGAGCCTGCCGTTCCAGATGCGGCGATCGGAAGCCGCGCGTATGGCGAGGGAGTGATACCGCGATGACAATCACCAGACAGGCGCTGCCGCGCCGCACCTTCCTCCGCGGCGTCGGCACCACGATCGCGCTGCCGCTGCTCGATGCGATGGTGCCCGCGCTCACCGCGACGACGCGAACGGCCGCGGCGCCGATCCGCCGCCTCGGCTTCATATACATCCCGAACGGGGTGATTCACGAGCAGTGGGTGCCTGCCGCGACCGGCGCGGCGTTTGACCTGCCGCCGAGCCTGCTCCCGCTCGCTCCGGTGCGCGACCAGGTGCTCGTCCTGAGCGGCCTCGCGCACCGCCAGGCGGACTCGATGGGCGACGGCAACGGCGACCACAACCGGGGCATCGCCGTGTGGCTGTCCGGCGTCCACGCCTGGAACCGGCTGCGGAACGGCGGCGAGGCCACGCTGGCGACGACCGCCGATCAGATCGCCGCGGCCGAACTCGGCCGCCACACCCAGTTGCCGTCGCTCGAGTTGAGCCTCGAGGTGCCGACGCAGATGGCGTGCGACAGCGCGGACTGCTTCTTCGGGAACACGCTGTCGTGGCGGACGCCGACCACGCCGAACCACATGGAGTCGCATCCGCGAGTGGTGTTCACGCGGCTCTTCGGCGACGGGGGATCGCCCGCCGAGCGGCGCGAGCAGCGCCGGCGGACCGGCAGCATCCTGGACTCGGTGGTCGAGGAGGCGCGTCAACTCGAGCGGCTGCTGGGGCCGGCCGACGTGTCGAAGCTGACCGAATATCTCGAGTCGGTCAGGGATCTCGAGCGGCGGATCGAGGCTGCGGAGACCGAGAGTGCGATCGTCTCGCTCGACCTGCCCGAGCGGCCGGTGGACGTGCCGGCGTCCCTGTACGACTACGCGCACCTGATGTTCGATCTCCAGGTGCTCGCGTGGCGCGCGGACATCACGCGCGTGTTCTCGATGCTGATCGGCCTCGAAGGCACCAACCAGCCGTATCCCGACATCGGCGTCCCCGAAGGGCACCACGGCGTGTCGCACCACCGGTACGACCCGGTGCTCATCGCGAAGAAGGCGAAGATCGACACGTTCCACGTGCAGCTCTTCGCGGAGTTCCTCGGGAAGCTGCGCGCCATTCCCGAGGGCGACGGGACGCTGCTCGACTCGTCGGCCGTCCTGTGCGGGAGCGGCCTGGGCGACGGGAACGCGCACGATCACATCAACCTGCCGACGCTGCTCGGCGGCGGCGCGGGCGTGTTCCGGGGCGGCCGGCACCTGCACTACCCCGCTGACACGCCGATGACGAACCTGCTGCTGACGATGCTCGACACGGCAGGTGTGCCACTGCCGGAGCGGGTCGGCGACAGCAGCGGGCGCCTGTCCCTCGCGTAGCGCGCGATCCCCTTCACCAGCCGCCGCAGGAGGGGATGCGGTAGCATCATCGGGCAGGTAGCCGCTCGCACGGAGGAGCCGTCATGGCCACGTTCCGCATCATCCCGCCCGGTATCGCAGGCACAGTCGTGTTCCTCCCGTGGCTCGCGTGGGCGCAGGCCGGATCCACGGGCGCCATCGGTGGCGTCGCCAGGGATGCCACCGGGGCCGTGCTCCCCGGCGTCACCGTGGAAGCCGCCAGCCCGGCGCTGATCGAGAAGGTGTGCGTGGCGGTCACGGACGATCAGGGGCGGTACCTGATCACGGACCTGCGGCCGGGTCCCTATGCGGTCACGTTTTCGCTGACCGGCTTCAGCAGCCTTCGCCGGGAAGGGATCGAGATCACCACGGGCTTCACCGCCACGGCGAACGCGGACCTGCGGATCGGCGTC
>VFZH01000053.1 GCA_016871255.1 Acidimicrobiia bacterium
GCATCACGCCGCCCACCTTCAGCGCCCGCATGAGCGTCGAGTAGGTGAAGCCGTGTTCGCGGGCCGCGGCGTTGATCCGGACGATCCACAGGCTGCGGAAGTCGCGCTTCTTCTGCTTCCGCCCGACGTAGGCGTACTTCTCGGCCGTGTCGACGGCCTCCTTGGCCGCGCGATACAGCTTGCTCTTCGTCTGGTAGAAGCCCTTGGCGCGCGAGAGCAGCTTCTTCCGCTTCGCCCGCCGGACGGTTCCTCGTTTGACTCTCGGCATGATTCTCTTCCTGCGCTATTCGTACGGCAGCATGCGGCGCAGCCGGTCCACATCCCCCGGCGCCGCCTCCTCGAGCCCGCGCATCTTGCGCTTGCTCTTGGTGGTCTTGCTCGTGAGGATGTGGCGCTTGAACGCGCTCGCCCGCATGAACTTGCCCGTGGCCGTCTTCTTGAACCGCTTCGCGGCGCCCCGATGTGTCTTCAGCTTCGGCATGACCTGTCTCTCAGCAGCCAATGACCACTCACCAATCGTCAATGCAATCATCAATCACCGATCAGCAGCCACCGATGATTGCCCTATTCCTGCGCAGCCGGCGCGGCGGCTTCCGTGCGCTTCGGCGGCGACTTCCTCCCGGCCCGCTGGCTCAGGATGGTGTGCATCTGGTTGCCTTCCTTCCGCGGCACCGTCTCGGCCACGGCCACATCCGCGAGCTCGTTGATCAGCCGCTCCAGGATGCGCTGTCCGATCTCCGGGTGCGCCATCTCGCGGCCGCGGAAGAAGATCGTCGCCTTGACCTTGTCGCCCTCCGCCAGGAACCGCTCGATGTGCTTCTTCTTGAACTGGTAGTCGTGCTCGTCGACCTTGGGCCGGAACTTGATCTCCTTGACCTCGATGGTCTTCTGATTCTTCCGGGCCTCGCGCGAGCGCTTCTGCTCCTGGTACTGGTACTTGCCGAAGTCCATGATGCGGCAGACCGGCGGAACGGCGGTCGCGGCGATCTCGACCAGGTCGAGACCCTTCTGACGCGCGAGCGTCAGCGCCTGCTGCGGCGGCATGATCCCCAGCTGCTGTCCGGTATCGTCGATGACGCGCACTTCACGCACCCTGATGCGCTCGTTGATGCGTACACGGTCATCGCGTCTGGGTGAACGGTCGAAGAAAGCTATGGGTCCCTCCGCCTGATTCCGTCAGGATACGAGGCTCGGCGCCTCGCCGGAACGGGCCGCTGACGGGCTCAACCCGGTTCCTTTCCGTGCGATCTCCTCGAGCGCCGCGGTCACGAACTCCGACACCGGGCGCGCGCCGAGGTCGCCGGCCGAGCGGCTGCGCACCGACACGGTGCCGTCCGCCGCTTCCCGGTCGCCCGCTACCAGCATGTACGGGACCTTCTGCATCTGCCCTTCACGGATCTTATAGCCGATCTTCTCCTGCCGCTCGTCCAGTTCGACACGAAGGCCGGCGGCGGCCAGCTGGTCACGGACCTGCCGGGCGTAGGCGGCGTGGCGGTCCGAGATCGGCAGGACGACCGCCTGGACCGGCGCCAGCCAGAGCGGCCAGGCCCCGGCGAAGTGCTCGATCAGCAGGCCGATGAACCGCTCGAAGGTCCCGATGATCGCCCGGTGGATGACCACCGGCCGGTGTTCGGCGTTGTCGGCGCCCGTGTACTTCAGGTCGAACCGCTCGGGCATCTGGTAATCGAGCTGGAACGTGGCGCACTGCCACTTCCGTCCGATGGCGTCGGTGACGTCGATGTCGATCTTCGGCCCGTAGAACGCCCCGTCTCCCTCGTCGACCGTGTACGCCTGGCCGGCGGCGGCCAGCGCCTGCTTCAGCGAGGCCTCGGCGTGGTCCCACGTCTCCACCGCGCCGAGGAACTGCTCCGGCCGCGTCGACAGCCGCGCGGAGTACGCCAGGCCGAAGTCGGCGTAGACCCGCTGCATGAGCCGCAGCAGCCGTTCCACTTCTTCGGCGATCTGCGACTCCATCACGAAGCAGTGCGCGTCGTCCTGGCTCAGCTGCCGCACACGCGTCAGGCCCGACAGGACACCCGAGGCCTCGTTGCGGTGCAGCGGCGTCTGCTCGTGGAGCCGGAGCGGCAGGTCGCGGTAGCTGCGGACTTCGGAGGCGAAGACCAGGAAGTGCCCCGGGCAGTTCATCGCCTTCAGGGCGAGCTGCTCGTCCTCGGACTCCTGGATCAGGAACATGTTCTGGCGGTAGTGCTGCCAGTGTCCGGACGTTTCCCAGAGCGCCTTGTTGAAGACGATCGGCGTCTTCACTTCGACGTAGCCGGCGGGGTAGAGCACGCCGCGCATGTAGTCGGCGAGCGTGTTCCACAGCACCGTGCCCTTCCCCAGCCAGAACGCCGCGCCAGGGGCCCAGGGGTGGAACAGGAACAGCTTCTGGTCGCGCCCGATCTTCCGGTGGTCGCGCTTCTTGGCCTCCTCGATCCGCCGCAGGTGCTCGTCGAGGTCGCGCTGGCTGGCGAACGCCGTTCCGTACACGCGCTGCATCGGCTGGTTGGCGGCGTCGCCTTTCCAGTAGGCGTTCGACGTGGAGAGCAGCCTGAACGCCTTGAGCCGGCCGGTGGACGGCACGTGCGGCCCGACGCAGAAGTCCACGAACGTCGCGCGGTCCTTGATCGTGTAGCAGGAGACGTCGGACTGGCCTTCGGCCTTCTCGTCGATGAGCTGCGCCTTCAGCGGCTCGCCGCGATCCAGGAAGAAGCGGCGCGCCTCGTCGCGCGGCCACATCTGCCGCTCGTAGGGCAGATCCTGGCCGGCCAGCTCGCGCATCTTCGTCTCGATGCGCTCCAGGTCCTCTGGCACGAAGGGGCGCGGCACGACGAAGTCGTAGAAGAACCCCTCGTCGGTGGCCGGGCCGATGCCGCACTGCGCGCCGGGGTGGAGCGCCGTCACGGCCGCGGCCAGCAGGTGCGCCGTGCTGTGACGCAGCAGCGGCACCGCCTCGGCGCTGTCCGCCGTGACGACGCGGACCGCGGCGTCGCGGCGGATGGGGCTGGAGAGATCGACGAGGCGGTCGTCGACCACGGCGGCCAGCGCAGCCTTCCCGAGGCGCGGCGAAATGGCGTTCGCCACGTCCAGCGGCGTGGAGCCCGAGGGGAACCGCCGGCTGGAGCCGTCCGGCAGCGTGATGGTGATCTGGTCTGTCACGAATCGAATGGTAGGCGCGGGTGGACTCGAACCACTGACCTCCTCCGTGTCAGGGAGGCGCTCTAACCAGCTGAGCTACGCGCCTATCTGCCTCAATTGTCGGGACTTGAGCGAACCGCCAGTATAGCAGAGCCACCATCGCCCTTCTTGCGCTCGTCCTTGTCGGTGGACCGGTTCCCGCCCGGGCCGCCACGATGCTCGTGGACCCCGGTGCGTTGGGGCTCATCACCAGTCAGCTCGATATCAACGTGTTTTCAGGTGTGATCGGCGTGCGCCGGCGCCGCCGGCGCCAGAAGTGCCAGAGCCCGGCACGAGGTCCCTGCTTGGACTGGGTGGCCTCGGCCTGGTCAGATCCCGACTCCGGCGCCGGGCCTGAGTCAGGCGGCCTTTTTTTCCGTTTCGGCGAGCACCCCGATGGCCCGGTCGAGCGCCGGGTCGCCGGGGGGCGGCGTCGAGCCGAACTCGACTTCCGGCTCTTCCACCTCCACGGCCGGGGTCAGCCCCCGCTCGTGGAGCTGTTCACCGGCCGGGGTGAGGTAGCGCAGGTACGAGAGCCAGAGCCCGCTGCCGTCCGGCAGCCGGATCAGCCGTTGTCTCGCGGCGCGGCCCAGCGTGCGCGTGCCGACGCGGGTCGCGCGCCCCTCGAGGGCGGCGGCGAACACTTCCGCGGCGCCGGAGGTGCCCGGCGAGGTCAGCAGCACGACGGGAGCGGCGATTGCCCCGTCCCCAGCCTGTGCCTGCACCGTGTCTCGAGGGGCGTCCTTGCTCTCGCGGATCGCCAGCGTGCCGGACTTCACGAACAGGCGGGCGGCCGCAACGCCCTGATCGAGATCGCCCCGGGCGGTCCCGCGCACGTCGATCACGAACTTCGATGCCCCCGACTTCGTCAGCCGCTCCACTGCCGGCCTGATGGCGGCCACGGCCTCCGGGGAGAAAGCGAGCATGCGGAGGTAGCCGACCCCCGGCGCGGCCATCTTCGAAGTGACGTCGGGGCCGGCCATGCGCTCGCGCACCAGCTCGAGGACGTGCGGGTCGGCCGCGTTGCCGCGGAGCACCACCAGCTCGACTGTCGAGCCTGGGGCGCCCTGCAGCAGGCGCGTCCCTTCGAGCGTGGACATGTTGCGCGTGGCCTGGCCGCCGATGACGCGGACGTAGTCGCCCGAACGCAGCCCTGCGCGCGCGGCGGGTGACCCGTCGCGCACCGAGACGACCCGCAGGTAGAACTGACGGATCAACTCGATGCCCACCTCCGCCTGCCCGGCGCTCTCGTTCGACGTCAGGCTCTTCACGAGATCCGGGGGCAGGTAGGCGCTGTCGGAATCCAGCGCTTCGGACAGCCCGTACAGGGCGCCTTTCATCGCCTTGCTGACGTCCACTTCTTCCACGTAGTTGTTCAGCACGATCGACACCACGTCTTCGAACACGGCCAGGTGGCGGAAGGTGTCGTTCCGCGCCATCGCCTGGCCCAGATAGCCGCCGATCACGGCGAACGCGATCACCGGGATGGAGACGGCAAGGACGAACGCGCGGGTGCGGGACGTCATCGATCAGGCCTCGTGGTCGGGCCGGCAGACGCCGGGTGTGCTGTTGGCGTCAGCGGGGCTGCAGCCATTCTACGGGATCCGACGGCTGGCCGTTGGTCAGGATGGCCAGTCCGAGCGTGCCTTCTCCGGACGCGCCTCGAGCCAGCACGCCGATGGGATCCCCCGCCTGGAGGCGCTGGCCGGATGCCACGCTGGAGGTGGCCAGGCCGCCGTAACGCGAGCGATGGCCGTCGCCGTGGTCGATCGTCACCGCGGCGCCCGCAGTTTCCGTGGCGGCCTCGACCGCCGCGACCGTCCCGCCATGGACCGCCGACACGGTCGCCCCCGCCTGTCCGGCGATGGTGACACCGCCGGGCCCGGCGGGTCCCGATCCGTTCGGTGCCGGGACGAGCCGGCCGGCGACGGGCCAGTCCAGGGCGCCGCGAAACGCGGCCATCGGGATGCCGACCTCGGTCGCGCCGCCGCCCGCGGCGAGGCGCCGCTCGGCCGCAGCCAGATCGGCGATCCACCGCGCGCGCTCGCCCTGTTGCCGTGTGACGCGCTCCAGCTCGGTCCGGTGCCTGGCCACGGCCGCGCCCGCGGCGCTTCGCGCCTGTCGTGCCTGCCTCAGCCCGTCGGTCAGGGCGTCGATCCGCGACTCGCCCTCGGTCCGTGCCCGGCTGAGGCCGGCGATGGCCGCCTGGTCCTCGTCGAGGCGCGCCTGATCGACGTGCGCGAGGGACGTGACCGCCCGCAATGCGCGCCCGAGCTCGCGCAGATCGCCGGCGCCGAGCAGCAGGCGCAAGTACCCACCACGCCCCTGTTTGTAGAGCTCCACGAGCCGGTTCCTGGCGCGTGTCTCTGTCTCCGCGTGGGTCCGGGTGCGTTGCTCGAGCGCGGCGACGGTCGCCTCGAGTTCGATCCGGGTGGTGTCGAGGGCCGCTTCGGTCGTCGCCACGCGCTCCGCTGCGCTGGCACGCTGCTGCTCGAGCGGCTGCAGCTCACGCTGCAGCACGGTGGTCCGCGCTGCCAGCCGATCGACGTCGCTCTGGAGCACGCGCACCCGATCCTGCACACGGAGCAGCGTCCGATCTCCGCTGCCGGATTGCGCCGCTGCCGCGGCCATGGCGGCCATCACGACAACGGCGGTCGCGAGCGTCTTCACGCACCCATCCTCAATCACCAATCACCGGCCGTCAATCACCAATCACCAATCACCAATGCAATCACCAATCACCAATCCACAATCATCATTAGTATAGTCAGCCATGCGCATCGTCGGGCTCGATGTCGGTCGTCGCCGCATCGGAGTGGCCGTGAGCGATCCGACCGGTACGCTGGCCCGCCCGGTCGAGGTGCTGTCGATCGCGCCCGGGGCGGACGCGGTGGCCATCACGGGCGATCTCGTCCAGCGCCTCGCGCGCGATGAGGACGGGCTCGACGCGATCGTGCTCGGCCTGCCGCGGCGGCTCGATGGTTCGGCGAGTGAGATGACGGCCAGGGTCACCGCTCTCGGTGATGCCCTTGGCGTGCGTACCGGCCTGCCCGTGTACTTCCAGGACGAGCGGCTGTCGAGCCGCGAGGCGGAGAGCCGGCTGGCGCTCAGAGAGCGCGACTGGCGGAAGCGCAAGGCGCGGCTGGACGCGGCGGCGGCGGCGGTCATTCTGCAGGACTACCTCGATCAAATCCCAAGTCCCGAAGCCCAGAGCCCAAGCCAAAGCCCAGGTCCCAAATCCCAAAGTGTAGGGAGCGACACGCCGTCATGACGCTCCGTGCTGCGATCAGGTGGGGACTGGCGACCGGTGTGCTGGCGATCGCCGGGCTGGCTGCGGTGGCTGCTGTCGTCTGGAACCGGGTGCAGGAGCCATTCAAGGGCTACACGGCGGCCGAGCGGTTCGTCGAGATTGCGCCACAGACGAGCGTGCCGGGGATCACACGCCAGCTCGTCGAGGCTGGTGTGGTCCGTGACGCGTTCACCTTCCGCCTCGCCCTGCGCCAGAGCGGTGCGGCCGAGCGGTTGCAGGCGGGCGAGTACCGCTTCGACAGGCCGCTCTCGGCGCCCGAGGTCGTGGATCTGCTGGTGCGGGGAGCGGTGTATACGCGGCCGATCACGTTTCCCGAAGGGTTGACGGTGGCCGAGATGGCCGCGCTGTTCGAAGCCGCCGGGTTCGGAACCGCCGAGGCGTTCGTCGAGGCCGCTGCCGATCCTGCCGCCATCGCCGATCTGGATCCCGACGCGACGACGCTCGAGGGGTATCTCTTCCCGGACACGTATCGGCTGGCCCGACGTGATCCGGTCGGCCTACTCGTGCAGCAGATGGTGGCGCGCTTCAGGAGGGTGTTCGGCGAGGACCTGCGGGAGCGAGCGGCGGCCGCGGGCTTGAGCGTGCGCGAGACCGTCTCGCTGGCGGCGCTGATCGAGAAGGAAACGGGTGCGGAGCACGAGCGGCCGCTCGTGGCGGCCGTCTACCGGAACCGGCTCGATCGCGGCATGCCGATGCAGGCGGACCCGACGGTGATCTACGCGCTGCAGCTCGCCGGCCGCTACGACGGCAACATCCGGCGCGACGACCTGCAGTTCGACTCGCCGTACAACACCTACAGGTATCCGGGGCTGCCGCCCGGCCCGATCGCGTCACCCGGCGAGGCGTCGCTCCGCGCCGCCCTCGATCCTGCAGAGGTGCCGTACTTGTACTTCGTCAGCCGCAACGACGGCACGCACGCGTTCGCCGAGACGCTGGCGGCGCACAACCGCAACGTGCAGGAGTTTCAGATCCGGTATTTCCGAGAACGCCGCCGCCGGGCAGCGGAAGTCGCCGCCGCCGAGCCGGCACCCTGATGATCGGGCCGGCCGAAGCCGGCCCGAGACTGCAAGCCCCGTGTCGCTACCGCTCACCCCACTTCAGCTTTTCGCGCAGCACGTCGAAGTAGCTGCGCGCGGGCGCCTTCACCAGGTGCAGCGCGCGCTCCGAGCGGCGCACGCGCACGACGTCGCCTTCGCCGAGCGGATATCCCGACTGCCCGTCGTAGGTCACGAACACTTCGTCGCCGCCAGTCACGTGCGGCCGGACCTCGACGGTCATCGACGCCGGCACCACGACGGGGCGGTTGGTCAGCGTGTGCGGCGCGATCGGCGTGACCAGCAGCGCGTCGACGTCCGGGTGCACGATCGGTCCGCCGGCCGCCAGGTTGTACGCGGTGGAACCGGTCGGGCTGCCGACGATGAGGCCGTCGGCTTTCACGCGGGTGACGAAGCGGCCGTCCACCGACACCGTGAGGTCGATGATGCGCGAGACGGCGGCCTTGGTGAACACGACGTCGTTCAGCACGATGCGCCGATCCGGGGGATCGGCGCCGCGGCTGGCTTCGGCGGCCAGCATGAGACGCGTGTCGACGGCCGCTCTGCCGGAGAGGACGGATTCGAGCGACGCGTAGAGCTCGTCGACACGGACGTCCGTCAGAAAGCCGAGGCTGCCGAAGTTCACGCCGAGAATCGGGATGTCGAGCCCCGCTTCGGCGATGCGCCCGGCCATCGACAGCAGCGTGCCGTCGCCGCCCAGCACCAGCACGACGTCGACACGTGAGGGCACCTCCGAGCGGGAGATGCCCGCCGCCCCCACGCCCGCGAGTTCGGCGGTCTCGTCGTCGTACACGACCTGCACGTGGCGCGCATCGAGCCACGTGGCGAGATCGCGCAGGATGTCGGCCGCCGTCTGCAGCCGCTGTTTGGCCACGACGCCCAGGCGGGACACACGGTGAAGGGGGGTCATGGGCGCAGGTGCACGAAGAACTCCCGGTTGCCCTTGGCGCCCGTGATGGGCGATGCGGTCCAGGCCACGCGGGCCAATCCTACTCCAGCCGCCTGCGCGGTCACCTGTTCGACCACGCGCCTCTGGACGGCCTCGTCGCGGACCACACCCTTCGAGACCTCGGCCCGCCCGGCTTCGAACTGCGGCTTTACGAGCGCCACGATGTCCGCCCCCGCGCGGACCAGCGGCGGCACCGCCGGCAGGATCAGCCGAAGCGAGATGAACGACACGTCGATCGTGACCAGATCCACGGCCTCCGGCAGATCGGCCGGTACAAGTGCCCTGGCGTTCCGCCCTTCGACGACGGCGACCCGCGGGTCGGTCCGCAGTCGCCAGTCGAGCTGCCCCCGGCCGACGTCGAGCGCCACGACGTGCGCGGCGCCTCGCTGGAGCAACACGTCGGTGAACCCACCGGTCGAGGCCCCGATATCGAGCGCCCGGCGCCCCTGAACCGGAATGGCGAAGCGGTCGAGCGCGTGGGCGAGCTTGACTCCGCCCCGGCCAACGTAGGGGTGGTCCGGCGCGGCCAGCGCGATGTCTGCATCCTCGCGGACCTGCGCGCCGGCTTTCGTGGCCGGCTGGCCATCGATGAGCACCTGGCCGGCGAGGATGAGGGCCCGCGCCCGTTCGCGCGAGGGGACCAGCCCGCGATCGGCGATCAGTTGATCGAGCCGCACGCGCGTCCGGAACGCCGGAGTCATGGGGGCAGAAGATAGCAGAAGGTCTTTGCCCTATAACTGTAGGGGTTGTGCGCGGTGCACCGGACGCCTCCGGCGTTCGGGTGCGGTCGCCCCGTTCCCGGGGACCTCTGTCGGCACTCTCCACGGCTGTTCGCCCACACCATCCGCCAGTCCGGCGGACTCTTTCACTGTTTGTCGGCCTGTTGCGGAGGCTAGCTGCGCCGCTCGACGATCCAGCGGCCGATCTCCACAAGGCGGGAGTCGCCGAGGCCGGCGGAGCGGAGGATGGCCGCGGCGTCTTCGACCGAGTCGTGCGCCATGGCGCGGGATCGCCCGATGCCGTAGAGGGCCGGGTATGTCGGCTTGCCGGCGAGGGCGTCCTTGCCCGCGGTCTTGCCGAGGCGATCCGCGGCGCCTTCCACGTCCAGGATGTCGTCCACGATCTGGAAGGCGAGCCCCAGCTTCCGGGCGGAGCCGCTGAGCGCCTCGACGGCGGCGGGGTCGCCACCAGCCATGATCGCGCCCGCAGCCGCGGCGGCCGTGATCAGCGCGCCGGTCTTCTTCGCGTGCATCGCCTCGAGGCCGGCGGCCGTCATCGCCGGTCTCTCCGGTCCGTCGAACGGCGCGGTTGCGTCGAGGTCGATCGCCTGGCCGCCGACCATGCCGTGCGCACCGGCAGCCACGGCCACGGCCGTGATGGCCCCGAGCTTCCGCCCGGCGACCTCCGGGTCGGGATCATCAGGAGCGCGGGCCATCAGCGCAAACGCCTCCGTGAGCAGGCCGTCCCCGGCCAGGATCGCCATCCCCTCCCCGGCGATCACGTGCAGCGTCGGTTGCCCGCGCCGCAGCACGTCGTCGTCCATTGCCGGCAGGTCGTCATGGATGAGCGAGTAGGTGTGGATCATCTCGATCGCGCATGCGGCCGGCAGCGCCAGCCGCCGCGCCTCCGCCGTGTCGGCGCACACGGTTTCGGCACTGGCCAGGCAGAGCACGGGCCGGAGGCGTTTGCCGCCGGCCGTCAGGCTGTAGCGCATCGCCTCGGCGAGGACCGAGGGGCAGCCGGGCGGTGCGGGCAACAGCTCCTGCAGGGCCGCCTCGACGGCGACGCGCGCTCCGGCCACGTACTCGTCGAGCGCGGTCCGGCTCATCGGCCCCGCTCGTCGTCGTCCCCGCCGTCAACCAGGGATGACGGCGCGGGCTTCAGCTCGCCGCGCTCGTTCAGCACCTCGATCCGGTGTTCGGCATCCGCCAGCCTGGCGTGGCAGAAGCGGGCGAGGTGGACCCCCCGTTCGTAGATCTGGAGCGACGCCTCGAGCGCCAGGTCGCCGGCTTCGAGCTTCCGGACGATCGTTTCGAGTTCCGCCACGGCGGCTTCGAAGTCCTGGATGGTGTCGTTGCTAGGAGTGGTCATCGGCTGGTCGCACCTTTTTCCGGCGGGAGTCGGGCGTCGACGACGTCGCACTGGAGTTCGCCGCGCGCCAGCGTCACGCGCACCCGGTCGCCCCGCCCGAGCGTGGCCGCGTCGCTGACGACGGCGCTGCGATCGGCGTTCCAGCACACGGCGTAGCCTCGCGCGAGGACGCTCAGCGGGCTCAGGCTGTCCAGGCGCGCCGTGAGGCTGCCGAGCCGGCTCGTGGCGGCGTGCTGCCGGGCGGTCCAGGCTGCCGCCAACCGCGCATCGATCGTCATCAGGCGTGCGCGCGCGGCGCCGAGCCGGCGCTGCGGCTCGAACTGATCCAGGCGGCGCTCGAGCAGGCGCAGCCGTGTGTCCAGGCCGGTCCGGTGCGCGCGCCAGGCCGTGCCGAGCGCGTGGTGCAGCTCCGTGGTGTGCCGGTCGCGGACGGCCAGACGGGCCAGGAAGCCGGCGAAGCCAGGACGGGCCTCGAGGCTGCGCAGCCGCGATTCGGCCCGGCGCAGATGCGACTGGAGCGCCGCGGCCAGCCGCTCGTCCAACCGGTCGATCCGGTGGCGGAACTCGTCCTGCCTCGCCACCGCCATCTCCGCCGCCGCCGACGGCGTCGGCGCGCGGACGTCGGCGACGAAGTCGGCGATCGTCACGTCCGTCTCGTGGCCGACGCCGCTGATGGTCGGCACGGGACAGCCGGCGAGCGCGCGGGCCACGATCTCCTCGTTGAAGGCCCACAGGTCTTCGATCGAGCCGCCGCCGCGGGCCACGATGACCACGTCAACGCCGCGCACGCGGCCGAGCGCGCGGATCGCGCGGGCGATCTCCAGGCCGGCGCCTTCGCCCTGCACCCGCGTGGGGCGGATCACGATCTGCACGTTCGGATGGCGGCGTCGCAGCACCTTGACGACGTCGCGCACGGCGGCGCCGTCGAGCGACGTGACCACGCCGACCTTGCGCGGCAGGTCCGGCAGCTTCCGCTTGCGATCCGTGTCGAAGAGCCCTTCGGCCGCCAGTCGCTGCTTGAGCTGATCGAAGGCGAGCTGGAGCGCGCCCAGGCCTTCGGGCTCCAGATGCTCGCAGACGAGCTGGTACTCGCCCTTCGGCTCGTACACGCTGACGCGCCCGCGGGCGACGACGCGCAGGCCGTCCTGTGGCTTGAAGCGGAGGCGGCCGTACGCCAGCCGGAACATGACGCTGCGGATCTGCGCCTGGCCGTCCTTGAGCGTGAAGTACAGGTGCCCGGTGTTCCACAGGCGGCAGTTGGAGATCTCGCCTTCGACCCAGACTTCGCCGAACGATTCTTCGAGCAGCAGGCGCACGTTCGTCGTCAGCTCGGACACCGTGTGGATGCGGCGGGTGGACGGCTTCGGGCCGGCGCCCGGTTCGTCGAACGGCAGGCCGAAGGAGGCGCTCATCGCGGTCACTCCACGCCCGACAGGTGGGTGGCGGCGGTCTTCGCGAGCGTTTCGAGTTCCGCCATCGAGTGGCTCACGCGTGTGATGCCGGTGGCGCGGCCGGTCTGCTCGTCGGCGTGGATCACCACCGCGTTCAGACGCGCGTTGCCCGACGCCGGCTCGAAGCGCGAGGGCATGGCCGTGAGGAACCGCGCCAGCGCCGCGCCGCGCTCCATCCCGATGATCGAGTCGTGCGGGCCGGTCATGCCCACGTCGGTGATGCAGGCCGTCCCGTTCGGCAGCAGCCGCTCGTCGGCGGTCTGGACGTGCGTGTGCGTGCCGACGACCGCGGTGACCGAGCCGTCCAGGTGCCAGCCCATCGCGATCTTCTCGCTCGTGGCCTCGGCGTGGAAGTCCACCAGGATGACGCGGGCGCGCGCGCGGATGGCGTCGATTTCCCGCCGCGCGATCGCGAAGGGGTCGTCGATCGGCGTCATGAACACCCGGCCCATCAGGTTGACGACGCCGACCGTCGTGCCCTGCGGCGTCCTCGCCACGAAGCTGCCGTTGCCGGGAACCCCGGCCGGGTAGTTGGCCGGCCGCAGCAGGCGCGGCTCCGTGCCGATGTAGTCGATCGCCTCCTTCCTGTCCCAGATGTGGTTGCCGGAGGTCAGCACGTCGATGCCGCAGCCGAAGAGATCGTCGCCGATCTCGCGCGTGATGCCGAAACCCGCCGCGGCGTTCTCGCCGTTGGCCACGACCAGGTCGATCGCATGGTGGTCCACGAGCGTGGCGAGCCCGCGGCGCACGAGCTCGCGGCCCGGGCGTCCGACGATGTCGCCGATGAAGAGGAGGTTCATGACGCCGTCGGTGCGGCCTCGATCGGGAGGCGGCGCAGGTGTCCGCTGCGCTCGGCGACACGCGGCACCACGATCGACAGCTCGCCGTCGCTGAGCACGGCGCGCCCGCGGTTCGTGTCGAACGCGCGGCCGATCCGCACGGCACGGCCGAAACGGCCGAACTCCCGTTCGAGCAGGTGGCACGCTTCGCCGCCCGAGCAGGCCGGTCCCGGGCGCTTGTCGCCGACGATCAGGACCACGTCCTCATGGCAGGCGACACGGAGGAGGTCCGCCGGGAGCCCCGGCACGTCAACGATGATCTCGATCTGCGCCTCTGTCTCGACGACGTCGAGGGAGGGACGGCACTCGCCGCGGTACCCGCGCGGGTCCCGCGGCAGGTCCGCGGCCAGCTCGTCGAGCAGCCGCTGGATCTGGTCCGGGAAATCCGGCCCGTCGGTCAGGGTCATGGGCACGACGGTCAACGGGGTCATGGTTCGACGGCGCTCCGCTCGCTCGGCGCGGCGCGCGTGAGTATGTTCTCACAGGCGAAGGGGTCCCGGTCGGCCGGTGCGGGGGCCGCGGCCTCCGGTTCGCTCGAACCCGCCGGCCCGTGCTACCCTTGTCCGGCTATGGAAGAGGAAACAGTCCCCGCCGTCGAGGAATCACAGGAACCGTCGCCACCACCGGAACCGGCACCTCCCATCCTGAACCGCTTCCTGTTCGTGGATGTGGCCGCGATGCGCGCGAAGCAGTTGCGGCGGGGGGCGTTGCCCCGTCTGGCGCTGAGCGACCCGGAATCGGGCCCGCCCTTGAAAGCGGAGCGGATCGCGATGGAGGAGGTGCGCCAGTGCCTCGTCCAGTACGCAACGCCCGAGTTCCCCCGCGGAGGCCGGAACTGATGGACGGGAGCGTGCTGGACCTCGTCATCGGGACGGTGGTCGGCCTGACCGCCAGCGCGCTGTTCGTGATCTTCCTGCTCGTCGGCTTTGCGGTGGTCGTGGGGTTCACCAAGCTGCGGCCGTCCGGGGGCAAGACGCTGATCGTCCGCAGCCTGGACGAGATGGTCGGTGGGACCGCGGCGTTCCTGCCGCCCACCGCGCCCCGCGGCCCGGCCGATCAGCTCCACACGCCAGAGCTCGCCGAAAAGAAGACCCAGCCGGCCGTCGGCGCCTGACCGCCTCCGCTCCCGGCAGGGCGCCGCAGTCGCCGCGCGCTTCGGCTCCTACCGCCCGGCGCTCGACACGATCCGGTACATCCCTTCGACGTTCAGGTCCCGGCTCTGTTCGTACCCGGCCCAGGCCTTGTATCTCGACAGGTCCACGCGCGCCTTCGTGTCTGCGAGCGACCGTCCCGCCTGCACGTGGCTGCGGACCTGCTCGCGCAGGTCTTCCAGGTAGTCGCGGTGCATCCGCACGTGGGCCTTGCGGCCCAGCGGCCCGTGCGCCGGCGCCAGGACGTCGAAGTCCATCGCCTCGACACGCCGCAGCGCGGTCAGCCAGCCGTCGAGGTCGGCACCCGGGAAGTCGCGAAACGCGAGCGATTCGACCGGAATGATGTCCACGGCGAACAGGACGCGCTCGCGTGGAAACCGCATCACGATCATCCCTTCGCCGTGGTTCGGGCCGAGGTAGGTCAGCTCGACGCGTGCGCCTCCCAGCTCGATGACCGTCGACTCCTCGAAGGTCTGCGTGGGCACCGGCGTCGGGACGTTGGCCGCGCGCATCGCCGGCGCGGTCCGTGCGTGTCCGACGAACGTGGCGGTGTCGGAGAAGACCTCGCCGCCGGAGGCGTGATCGGCGTGGTCGTGGCTGTAGATCACGTAGCGCACCGGCTGGTTGAAGCGCGACCGCAGTTCGGCCGCGAGCCACGTGGCCGTGTCGCGGTTGATCGGGTCTCCCAGGATGATGCCGGCGGGGGTGACGAGGAGGACCGAGTAGTGCCCGGCGCTGCGGACGCGGTACAGGTCGCCGGCAATCGGCGTGATCTCGCGAACGACGGTCTGTGCGGCGGCCGGTTGGCGGCCTGCCGGCCCAGGCAGGCCACACGTGACGAGGACCATGACGAGGGTGGGCAGCAGGCGCGTGCGCATGCGCGCGATCCTACTCCGGTTCGCGGAATGGCTCAGGAGCCGAAGAACAGCCCTGGGATGAGGGCTGCCAGCAGCAGCCAGTAGATCCACGCCGCCACCACGAAGGTCAGCGACAGCCGCCGCCACCGCAGGCAGATCCAGGCCCGGCAATCGACACCGCCGGCACGAACGGGAGGAAGAGCCCCATCGTGGCATGGGGACGCCGAGGGCTCCCGCACCTTCGGCCGCTCCACCCATGACCGCGGCCATCCGGACGAAGACCGACGGCACGATGGCCAGCACGCAGGCGATCGTGTGGGCGATGACGATCCGCGTGGGCCGCCGGGTGTCGCCCACGGTCAGGCGGGTTCGTCCGCGATCGGGTTCCGAAGGCAGCCGACGCCGTCGATCTCGACCTCGACGAGGTCGCCCGGCTGCATCCACAGCGGGGGCTCGCGCATGGCGCCCACGCCGCCAGGCGTGCCGCTGGCGATCACGTCGCCGGTCGTGAGCCGGGTGAACGCCGACACGTACGCCACCAGATCCGCCACCGTGAAGATCATCTGGTCGAGGGTGGCCGCCTGCACGACCGTGCCGTTCAACCGCGTCTGGATGCGCTGGGACCCGAGCGGCCCGACCTCGTCCGGTGTGACCAGATCCGGGCCCAACGGCCCCGTGCCGGGAAAGTTCTTGCCCGGCGTGAACTGGCTGGTGTGCCGCTGCCAGTCGCGAACCGAGGCGTCGTTGAAGCACGCGTAGCCGGCTACGTACTCCAGCGCGCGCTCGCGCGGGACGTGCCGCGCCTCCTTCCCGATGACGACGGCCAGCTCACCTTCGAAGTCGAGCGCCGTGGACACCCGGGGCCGGACGATCGGGGCCTGGTGCCCCACGAGGGTGTCCGGGAACCGCGTGAAGATCGTGGGGTGGGCGAGTGGCGGCCGGCCCATCTCTGCCCGGTGGTCGGCGTAGTTGTGCCCGACGCAGAGGATCTTCCGGGGCTCGCACACGGGCAGATAGCGGACGTCCTCCAGCCGGAAGTCGATGGCGTGTCCGGCGCCGTGCGGTGGCTCGATGCCGTGTGCGGCAGCCTCCAGGTAGGACCGCAGCGTGGGGTGGCGGTCGCCCAGCCGGGCGCCCAGGTCGAGGATGCCGCCGTCGCGAACCACGCCGTAGCTGGCGTGTCCGGCGGCGTGGAACGAGAGGAAGCGCATGGGTGCCCCGATCGTGGCAAGCGTGTGCGCTTTCGTCAATCCGCCGTCGCCGCTCTCGGTTACGCTTGGCATCATGACCAGACTGCTTCGCCTTGCCGCGGTCTTCTGCCTGTCGGGAGCCCTGCTCGTGGCACTCCCGCGTGCCCAGGAGCCCTACCGTATTCTCGTGACCAACGACGATGGCGTACGTGCCCCTGGGTTACAGGCCCTCGCCGAAGCACTCAGGACCGTCGGCCAGGTAACCGTCGTGGCGCCGTCCTCGAACCAGAGTGCCAAGGGCACCTCGCTGACCACCTCCGACCCGATCATGCGGGAGAACCTGACGCTCCCTGGCGGCCTGGCCGCCGTCGGGCTGTCGGCCACACCGGCCACGACGCTGCGCGTGGCGCTCGCTCACATCGTGGACGCACCGCCCGATCTCGTCGTATCGGGGATCAATCGCGGGACGAACATGGGGCTGGCCGCCTACATCTCCGGCACGGTGGGTGCGGCGCGTGAAGCGGCGTCGCGGGGTGTGCCGGCGGTGGCCGTGTCGCTGACCTACGCGGTCGCGGGTGATGTGGCCTCGTATGCCGGGGCCGCCGAAGCGGCGCTGCGGGTGGTGTCGATGGTGAAGAGCCAGGGCCTCCCCCCGGGTGTCCTCCTCAACGTGAACGTGCCGGCGGGCACGATGGCGACGTTCAAGGGCATTCGCATGACGACGCAGGGGACCGCCCGGGGCGGGGCGGAGCGCTTCGACGTGCGCCAGCACCCCACGAGCGGCCGGCCCTACTACTGGAACGTGTTCGTCGAGGGGGGCACGGACGTCGAGGGGACCGACACCTGGGCGGTCGCCAACGGCTACGTGGCCGTGACGCCGCTCAGGGTCGGTGAGTTCGATCCGGCGGCGTTCGAGGCGCTCGGCCGCGCACTGGAGCCGTCGGCCGGCGCCCGTCCAAGCGAACGCCGCCGGTAGCGTCGCGGCTTCAGTCTTCGGGCGCCAGTCCTGTCAGCCGAGGGGCGGGGCGCGGGTTGCCCAGTCCGTGGCCGCTTCGTACGCAGCCGCGGCGCGGAGCAGCGTGGCTTCGTCGAAGTGACGCCCGGTCAACTGCAGCCCGATCGGCAACGTGTCGGCCGTGAAGCCGCACGGGACGCTGACGGCCGGCAGGCCGGCCAGGTTTGCGCTCACCGTGAACACGTCGGTGAGATACATCTGCAGCGGGTCGGCGGCCTTCTCGCCCAGCCTGAACGGCGGTGTCGGGCTCGTGGGCATGGCGATCACATCGGCACGCTCGAACGCCTGCTCGTACTCCCGCTTCAGCAGCGTGCGCACCTGCTGCGCCTTCAGGTAGTAGGCGTCGTAGTAGCCGGCGCTCAGCACGTAGGTGCCGAGCATGATCCGCCGCTTCACTTCCGGGCCGAAGCCTTCATCCCGCGTGCGGTCGTACAGCGTCTGGAGCGTGTCGTCCGGCGCGAGCACCGGCCGGTGTCCGTACCGCACGCCGTCGTAGCGCGCCAGGTTCGAGCTGGCTTCCGCCGTGCAGACCAGGTAGTAGGCGGGGATGGCCGCCGCGGCGTTCGGCAGCGCCACGTCCACGATCGTGGCGCCCGCCTCCCGGAATCGATCCACCGCGGCCTCGAAGGCGCCAAGCACCTGGTCGTCCACGCCGGACCCGATGAACGCCCGGGGCACGCCGATGCGAAGCCCGCGCACCCCCAGGTCCAGTCCCTCCGAGAAGTCCGGGACGGGTTCCGGCGCCGACGTGGCGTCGGCCACATCCTGCCCGGCGATGACGGAGAGGACGAGGGCGGCATCGGCCACGTTCCGCGTCATCGGCCCGATCTGATCGAGCGACGAAGCGAAGGCGAGCAGGCCGTAGCGCGACACGCGGCCGTAGGTCGGCTTGACACCAACGATGCCGCAGAAGGCTGCCGGCTGCCGGATGGAGCCGCCCGTGTCGGATCCCAGGGCGCAGGGCACGAGCCGCGCCGCGACGGCGGCGGCCGATCCGCCACTGGAACCACCCGGCGTGCGATCGGGCGCCCACGGATTGCGAACGGGTCCGTACGCGGAGTTCTCGTTCGACGAGCCCATGGCGAACTCGTCGCAGTTGGTCTTGCCCAGGATGACCGCGCCGGCCCGTTCGAGGTGCCGGACCACTGTGGCGTCGTAGGGTGGCACGAAGGCATCGAGGATCTTCGACGAGGCCGTCGTCCGCATGCCGCGAACGCACAGGTTGTCCTTGATGGCAATCGGCACGCCGGCGAGCGGGCCCGGCGGCTCGCCGGCGGCGCGGTGGCGATCGACGGCCGCGGCTGCGGACAGCGCGCCTTCGGCCGCGACGGTGTTGAAGGCGTTGAGGCGCGGGTTGGCGGCGTCGATCCGCGCGAGCGCGGCGGTGCACACGTCCACCGCGGACCGCCGGCCCGTTGCCACGTCGTCGCGAATGGCGCGAACGCTCTCTGCAGGAGCGCTCATCCGATCACCCGTGGCACCTTGAAGAGGCCCGCCTCGGCGTCGGCGTCCGGCGCGTTGGCGAGTGCGTCCTCGGGGGCGAGCGACGGGGCGGGCTCGTCCGGCCGCTCCGCGCGCAGGTCCGGGTGCACGTGTGCGGTGGCAGGGACGCCCGTCGTGTCGATCTGCTGGAGCTGCTCCGCGTAGGTCAGGATGTCGGCGAGCTGGCCGGTGAAGAGCTGTTTCTCCTCGCCGGTCAGCTCGAGGTGCGCGAGCGCGGCGATGCGCTCGACGTCAGCGATCGTGAGGCGGGACATGCGGGGGAGGATCGTATCAGGAGTGCGGGGGCTCGTTCGATAATGAACCGATGAACAGGGTGCGATCCGCAGCCGTCTCCGGGACCTGGTATCCCGGCAGCGCGGCAGCGTTGCGCCGCGCGGTGGACGGGCACCTGGCGAGCGCCGAGGGCGCGACCGGGAAGATCACGTACGCGCCTCGCGCGTTGATCGCCCCCCACGCGGGGCTCGCGTACTCCGGCCCGGTGGCCGCGTGCGCCTACGCGCTGGTGCGCGGGCACCGATATCGGGCGGTCGTGCTCGTCGGGCCGTCGCACTTCGTCGGCTTCGACGGGGTTGCGATCTGGCCGAGGGGGGCATGGGAGACGCCGCTGGGCGAGGTGGCCGTGGACGAGGTGCTGGCCGAGGCCATTGCCCGTCGGGATGCGTCGATTCGCGAGTACCCGCGCGCGCACGAACGGGAGCATTCGCTCGAGATGCAGCTGCCCTTCGTCGCGCACGTGCTTCCAGGCGTGCCGATCGTCCCGATGGTGATGGGGTTCCAGCACCGAGAGACGGTGGATGGCCTGGGGCTGGCGCTGGGCCGGGCCGTGGCGATGCGGGAAGCGTCGGGGGATGGCCCCGTGCTGCTGGTGGCCAGCAGCGACCTGTCGCACTATCTCGATGCGCCACGAGCCGCTCGCCTCGACGCTGTCGTGGCACGACACGTGGAGGCGTTCGATCCGGACGGCCTGATGGAGGTGCTCGAACAGGAGCCCAGCCATGCCTGCGGCGGTGGCCCCATGGTGTCCGTCATGCGCGCGGCCGCCGCGCTGGGGGCGTCCAGGGCCGGCGTGCTGCGGTACGCCGATTCCGGCGACGTCTCCGGCGACAAGAGCGCCGTTGTCGGGTACCTCGCCGCCGCGTTCTGGCAGGATGGTCGACGCCTGTCGTGCTGATTCCCGTCGAAGCCCGCTACGCGCTGCTCACCCTGGCCCGCGAGGCCATCGGGGCCCGCGTGCGCAGAGAGACGCCACCGCCGGTGCCTGCAGGGCACCCGTGGAACGAGCCCGCTGCGGTGTTCGTGACCGTGTACGTCGCAGGCGAGCTGCGCGGGTGCCTGGGACGACTCGAGCGGCAATCGACGTTGGGCGAGATCGTGGTCCACCTCGGCGCGGAGGTCGCCGTATCCGATCCCCGGTTCGCGCCGCTGACCGTCACGGAGCTGTCCGACCTGACGGTCGAGGTCTCCGTGCTGTCACCTGAGGAGGCGGTGTCCGCCATCGACGAGGTCGTGGTCGGCAGGCACGGCCTGATCGTCGAACAGGGCCATCGGCGCGGGTTGCTCCTGCCGCAGGTGGCGCGCGAGCACGGTTGGGACCGGTTGACGTTCGTGGAACAGACCTGCGTCAAGGCCGGGCTGCCCGCTGACGCGTGGCGGCGTGGTGCGCGGATCTTCACGTTCGAGGCTCAGGTGTTCGACGAGGGAGACCGCCCACAGCCGCCGGCTGCCTGACATCACCACATGGACAACGTCTGTCACACCCTGGTCGGCGCCGCGTGCGCCGAGGCAGGACTGAAGACCCGCACGCGGTTTGGGATGGCCACGCTGCTGGTCGCGTCGAACCTGCCGGATCTCGACGTCCTGGTGTTCGCCACCGACATCCCGGCGGTGGCGTTCCGTCGCGGCTGGACGCACGGAGTGCTGGCGCAGGTGCTCCTCCCCCTGGCCCTGATGGGTCTGCTGCTGGCGCTCGATCGGCTGAAGCCGCCGCGCGACCCTGCCGCGCCGCCGGCTCGCGCCGGGGGGCTGTTGCTGCTGTCCTACGTGGGCGTGCTCTCCCACGTGGGGCTGGACTTCCTCAACAACTACGGGATCCGCCTCCTCAAGCCGTTCTCGGACCGCTGGTTCTACGGCGATGCTGTGTTCATCGCCGATCCGTGGCTGTGGCTGGCGCTCGGGGCCGGCGTCTGGCTGGCGCGGCGCCGCTGTCGCGTGCGGCCCGCGCGGATCGCGCTTGCGCTCGCCACCGTCTACATCGCCGTGATGCTGCTGTCGGCGCGTGCTGCACGAGCCTGGGTGATTGACGAGTGGGTGCGCGTGCACGGGCGCGAGCCGCGCGCGCTGATGGTCGGCCCGGTCTTCGCGAACCCGCTCGCGAAACAGGTCATCGTCGATCTCGGCGACCGGTACCGGAAAGGCAGGTTCACCTGGCGGCCGGCCGGTCTGCACCTCGAGGAGGACGTCGTGCCGTCACGCGCCGACACACCGGAGGCGCGCGCCGCACGTGCCGATCCGACTGTGCAGGCCATGCTGGTGTGGGCGCGTTTCCCGTTCTTCGAACTCGAGACCTACAACTGGGGCTCTCGCGTCGTCGTCAGCGACATGCGTTTCGGCCGCTTCGTCGCCGCGACCGTCGTTGACGTGGACTGAGGTCATATTCCCAAACTGGGGTGGGGTCGGGGTCTGACCCGGGTCAGACCGGGGTCAGACCGGGGTCAGACCCCGACTGACCGCCGAGCAGGGGTTGAATAACCTAATTCAGAAGATCTGGAGCCTTTCAGCGAGTTCACGCGCCAGATGGGGTCAGACCCGGGTCAGACCCCGATGTGGCTGGTGTGGCTGCGGAGGCGACGGAGGGTGTCCAGGTTCTTCTGGTCGAGGGGATCGACTGCCTCGACGGGCGCTCGGTCGCGGCCCTTCGATTTCTCGGTCTCGATGATCAGCGCCAGATCGCGGAAGCGCGGATCGTGGAGCAGGCGGCGGAAGGGCTCAAGACCGACATGCCCCGCACCGATGTGCTCGTGGCGATCCACGCGGCTCCCACACGGTCTCTTCGAGTCGTTGGCGTGGAACACCTTCAGGCGACCCAGGCCGACCACGCGCGCGAACTCGGCGAAGGTAGCCTCGTATCCTTCGGGCGCGGCGATGTCGTAGCCGGACGCGAGCAGATGGCACGTGTCGAGGCACAGGCCGATGCGGGGTGAACCGTCCAGTGCGGCGACGATCGCCGCAAGGTGATCGAACCGCCACCCCAGCACCCGACCCTGGCCCGCCGTGTGCTCCAGGAGAATCAGCGCGCGATCCCGGTGCCGTCGCCGCAGGACCTCACGGAGGCCGTCCGCGATCCGCTGCAGGCCCTCGTCGCCGGTGCCGCTCGTGCACGTGCCCGGGTGGAGCACCACGCCCAACAGCCCAAGGGCCTCCGCCCGCGACATCTCGTCGGCGAAGGTGTCGATCGACTGCGCCCGTAGCGCAGGCGCCGCGGTCGCCAGGTTGATCAGATAGCTGGCGTGCGAGACCACGGGCGTGATGCCGCTGTGGTCGATGCGGCGCCGAAAGCGGCGGACCTCACCGGCATCCAGCGGTGGCGCCTGCCAGCGGCTGGCGTTCCTGGTGAAGATCTGCAGCGCCTCGCACCCGTGCGCGACGGCCCGATCGACGGCGAGTGAGACACCGCCGGCAACGGACATGTGGGCGCCGATGCGCATCAGGCGCGGCGCGGGAATGCCTGGAACCCGGTGGTGCAACCCACCCGGGATCCATAATGAGGATGTCTCGTCATGCCCGCTGAAACGGCGTTTGCCGAAATCGCAATCATCCTGTTCGTCGCCGCGATCGTCGGAGCTGTTGGCAGCTGGCTCCGTCAGCCGCTGATAGTGTCCTTCATCGCGGTCGGCGTCCTCGTCGGCCCCGCCGGCTTCGGGATCGTCACGCATCACGCGCAGATCGAACTCCTGGCGAGCGTCGGCATCGCGTTGCTGTTGTTCGTCGTGGGGCTGAAGCTGGACGTGCCCAGCATCCGCACGCTGGGCGCCGTTGCGCTGGCCACCGGTATCGGCCAGATCGTGTTCACGTCGGTCATCGGGTTCGCCCTGGCGCTGGCGCTGGGCATGACGCCGCTGACCGCGCTCTATGTGGCCGTGGCGCTCACGTTCTCGAGCACGATCATCATCGTCAAGCTGCTGTCGGACAAGCGCGAGATCGACGCCCTTCACGGGCGGATCGCCGTGGGCTTCCTGATCGTCCAGGACCTGGCGGTCATCCTCGCCATGATCGCCATCACGGCGCTGGGCGCCGACGGCGCAGCAGACAGTCCGGTGGCGAGCGCTGCGATGGTGGCGGCGAAGGGACTGGGGCTGCTGGCGGTCGTGGCCGCTCTCACCGTCGGCGTCATTCCGGCCCTGGTCGGGCATGCGGCCCGCTGGCCGGAACTGCTGGTTCTCTGCGGCATCGCCTGGGCGGTCGTGCTGGCCGCAGGCAGCGAATGGCTCGGGTTCAGCCGGGAGGTTGGTGCCTTCCTCGCGGGTGCGTCGCTCGCTCCGACGCCCTACCGCGAGGCCATCGCGGGGCGCCTGACCACGCTGCGGGACTTCCTCCTGCTGTTCTTCTTCATCGATCTCGGCGCCAGGCTCGATCTGTCGCTCGTGGGGGCGACGATCGGTCCCTCTCTGGTGCTGTCGGCCTTCGTGCTGGTGGGGAACCCTTTGATCGTGATGACGATCATGGGCGTCATGGGGTACCGGAAGCGAACGGGATTTCTGGCGGGCCTGACGGTGGCGCAGATCAGCGAGTTCTCGCTCATTCTCGGCGCCCTGGGTGTGACCGAGGGACATATCGGCCCGGAGGCGATGGGCCTCATCACGTTCGTGGGCCTCGTGACGATCGGTCTGTCCACCTACATGATCAGTTTCTCAGGCCCCCTGTACGAGCGTCTGGCGCCGTGGCTCAGCGTCTTCGAGCGCCGGACACCGTACCGTGAGGCGAGCGAGGATCCGAGTTCGGATCCACATGCCGATGTCGTGGTCTTCGGGCTCGGACGGTACGGAGGGGGTATCGTCCACCACCTCCTGCCGCGGGGTCGGCGGGTCGTCGGCGTCGACTTCGATCCACAGGCGCTCTCGCGCTGGCGGGCGGCGGGTGTGCCCGTGTACTACGGCGACGCCAACGATCCGGACCTGTTCGCCCAGCTTCCGTTGAGCGGCGTTTCATGGGTGGTGAGTACCGTCCCGGATCTCGACTCGAACCGCGTGCTGCTGCGTCACCTTCGCGATGCCGGATACACACGACGGGTGGCGGTTGCGCACCGTTCGCCGGACGATGCCCGTGTCCTGCGCCAGGA
>VFZH01000054.1 GCA_016871255.1 Acidimicrobiia bacterium
TCGACCAGGCGATCACCGTGCCGACGGTGGTGGATCTGGAGCGGGTGAAGGCGTCGTACCGGCACGGCGTTCTGGAGCTCACGCTCCCCTACAAGGAGACGGTGAAGCCCCGCCGGATCGCGATCGACGTGAGTGCTGCCGACCACAGACAGCTCGACACGGTTCTGTCGTAAGTCTCTGCGCTAGGTAGCGCCGTCCTCCGGCGGCGCCTGTCCGGACCGAGGGCGCGTGGTTGCGCCCACCGGGCCGTCACGCGAAGATGGACCGCAGGTGCAGCCCCTGCGGTCCATCGGCGTGCCGTCGGCCGTCGTCCTCGTCGCCATCCTGATTGCCCCGACACTCCGCGGGGCGGAACTGCAGGAGAACACGCTCGCCGCCTGGGAGCCGTACGCCGCGCGCGCGCACGCGGACTTCCTCCGCCGCGCCGCGGACCGCACGAGCCGCTGGCCCGACGATCCCGGCCTGAGCCCCGCCGACCTGCGGGCGGGCGGCATCGTCGCCGGTCCGAAGGGGGGCGACGGCATCATGACCGTCCCTGGCGGGCTGATCCATCACTGGTCCGCGGTGACCTTCATGCCGGGCGTGACGCTGGAGCGCGTGCTCGCGGTGTCGCAGGACTACGCCGCCTACGCGGACATCTACGAGTCGATCGTCGCCGCGCGCGTGCTCGATCGCCGGGGCGATCAACTGGACGTACAGCTTCGACTCGAGGAGCACGCGGGGCCCATCACCGCGGTGATGGAGGTGACCTCGAACGTCCAGTACATCCGCGTGAACGCCGCACGCGCCTACAGCCTGTCCGAATCCCGCGAGGTGCGGGAGGTCGAGGACCATGGCCGGCCGGGCGAACGCCTGCTGCCCCCGGGTGAAGGGCGCGGCTATCTCTGGCGCGTCAGCACGATGTCGCGCTACGTGGAACGCGACGGTGGTGTGTACGTCGAGCTGGAGACGCTCGGGCTGACGCGCGGTTATCCGCCGCTGCTCGGCTGGATCATCGAGCCGATCGCGAGACGGCTCGGCCGCAAGAGCGTCGAGGGCTCGCTCCGGGAACTGCGAGAGGCGCTGGCAGTCGGGGATGCCGGCATGTAGGCTTGGGGGGATGCCGACGATGCGACTGGACGGACTCGTGTATCGACTCGCGGTGCTGGCGGCGGCCGTTGTCACGGTTGCGGCCGCGCCCCGGGCGCAGCATGCCGAAGGCGGCCCGGATGCCGCGGCCGACTGGCGGCAGTGGGGCGGACCCGACCGCAATTTCAAGTCCACCGCGTCCGGCCTGGCCGATGCGTGGCCGGCGGACGGCCCGCCGGTCCTGTGGAGCCGGCCGCTCGGGCTCGGCCACTCCGGCATCGTCGTCGACGACGGCCGCCTCTTCACGATGTACCGGCCCGGGCGGGAGCTTTCGCGCGCGGGCCCCTGGCAGGAGGCGGAGGTCGTCGTGGCGCTCGACGCAGCGTCGGGCGCCACGCTGTGGGAACACCGCTATCCGTCAGCGCCGCTCGACTTCAGCTACGGCGCCGGCCCGCACGCGACGCCGCTGGTCGTCGGGGACCGCGTCTTCACCGCGGGCACGAACCGCCAGATTCACGCCTTCGAGAAGGCGACCGGCCGGGTGATCTGGGCGCATGACCTGGTGCGCGACTTCGGGGCGCCGCCGACGTTGATCCGACCCGGGGTGAAGGCCGGCTACGGCGCGAGCCCGCTGGCCTGGAGGGGCCTGGTCATCGTCACGGCCGGCGGAGACGGCCAGTCGGTGATCGCCTTCCGTGCCGCCGATGGCACGGTGGCCTGGAAGAGCGGGGACTTCCTCATCTCCGAGACCTCGCCCCTCATCGTCGACGTGGACGGGGAGCCGGAGCTGATCGTGGTCGGCGGCCAGTCCGTCAACGGGTTGGACCCCGACACGGGCCGGCTGCGCTGGACGCACGCGCACGACACGGACGGCGACATGAACACCAGCACCCCGATCTGGAGCACTGAGGACAACGTGCTGTTCCTGTCGGCGGCGTACAACAACGGCAGCCGCGCCTTGCGCCTCACCCGTCGCGACGGTCGCACGGAGGTCGAGGAGCTGTGGTTCAGCCGCCGGATGCGCCTGATGTTCAGCAACGCCCTCCGCCTGGGCGATCACGTCTACGGCACGAGCGGGGACTTCGGGCCGGCCTTCTTCGGCGCGCTGGATGTGAAGACCGGCGAGCTGGCCTGGCAGGAGCGGGGGTTCGGCCGCTCCAGTCTGATCCACGCGGACGGCAAGGCCGTCATCCTGGACGAGGACGGGTCGCTGACGCTGGCCCGGCTGTCGCCGGCGGGGATGACGCGCCTGGCGGCGGTGGATCTCTTCGACACGACCTCGTGGACCGTGCCGACGCTGGTGGGCACGACCCTCTACGCCCGGGACCGCGAGCGCATCGTGGCGCTCGACCTCGGCACCCCCTGAGCCCGCCGGCTGGTCGCGGCGCGCCGGGCAGTGTGTAACTCGGGCGGGTGACAGTGTAGATCCGGGTGGGCGGCCCCTCAGGCGAGGCCGGATCCCCCGGGATTTTCAAGCCGCAGGCGATCCATTCCGCGGTACGATAGTTGCTACTCTGAGCCGGAGGTTCATGGCAGGCACGCGCCGACGATCACCCTCCCCGCTCCGCGTTCGCTGGCCTGTCGTGCTCGGCGGTGTCGCGGTACTGCTGTCGGCAGCCACAATCTGGTTCGCGGTCGCCATCCTTCGTGGGCTGCCCGACACGGCCGCGCTGCAGAATGCCGGCGCGATGTCGGAGGCCACGGTGGCCTACGATCGGCACGGCCGGCCCGCCTTCACCATCTTCCAGGAGCAGCGCATCGAGGTGCCGATCGAGCGCGTCTCGCCCAGCGTCGTCCGGGCGATTGTCGCGATCGAGGACCAGCGCTTCTACGACCACGGCGGCGTCGACGTCATCCGGCTGGCGGGGGCCGTGCTCAACAACCTGCGCGAAGGACGCCGGGCGCAGGGGGGAAGCACCATCACGCAGCAGCTTGCCCGCCAGACCTTCCTCACGCTCGACAAGACGGTTCGGCGCAAGCTGAAGGAAGCGGTGGTCGCGCTGCGGCTCGAGCGGATGTACACGAAGGACGAGATCCTCGAGCTGTACCTGAATCGCGTGTACTTCGGTGACGGGCTGTACGGTGTCGAGGCGGCATCGATGGGCTTCTTCGGGACACCCGCGGCCGATCTCACCGTGTCGCAGGCCGCGTTCCTGGCGGGTCTGGTCCAGCGGCCCTCGGCGTTCGATCCGACGCGGTACCTCGATCGCGCGGTCGATCGGCGCAACCTGGTGCTGCGCGTCATGCGCGACGCGGACGCGATCGACGACGCGGCGTATCGCAGCGCGCTCGCCGAACGGGTGCACCTGGCCGACGGGCTCAGGCCCTCCGCGGATCTGGGCGGCTACTACTGGGAGGAGGTCCGCCAGGCGCTCGTGGAGCAGTTCGGCGTCGAACGGGTGCACCATGGCGGGCTGCGCGTCTACACGACGTTCGACCCCCTCGTGCAGGCCGCGGCCGAGCAGGAAGTGGCGCGGGCCCTCGCGGAGATCGAGGAGCGGCGGGCGGGGAGGAACGCGGGCGCTCCGGAGGCGGACCCGATTCAGGCGGCGCTGGTCGCGATCGAGCCCGCCACGGGCGAAGTCCGGGCGATGGTCGGCGGGCGCAGCTTCGCGGAGAGCCGGTTCAACCGCGCCATGCAGGCCCGCAGGCAGCCCGGCTCCGCGTTCAAGGCGTTCGTCTACGCGTCGGCGCTCGAGCGTGGCTACTCGGCCGCCACGGTGATCGGCGGGCTCGACGTGCCCATCGAGACGGCGCAGGGTGACTGGGTGCCGGAAGACGAGCACGCCGAGGGCGCGGCGCTGACGATGCGAACCGCGTTGCGCACGTCGAGCAACCGCGCGGCGGTGCGGATGCTGCAGGACGTCGGCATCGCGGAGACGGTGTACCACGCGCAGCAGCTCGGGATGGGTGCGCTGCCCGGCGTGCCGTCGCTGGCGCTGGGGTCCGGGGAGGTGACGCTGTTGTCGATGACGCGCGCGTTCGCGGCGTTCGCCAACGGCGGGGTGCTCGAAACGCCCGTGTTCATCACGCGCGTGGAAACGGCGGACGGCGAGATCCTCTACGAGGCGCAGCCCCAGGAGCAGCCGGCGGTGAGCCCGGCCACCGCTTTCATCCTCACGTCGATGCTGGCCGACGTCGTGGACCGGGGCACCGGGTGGACGGCCCGGCAGGTGGGGTTCACCAGGCCCGCAGCCGGGAAGACCGGCACGACGAACGACTTCCACGACGCCTGGTTCGTCGGCTACACGCCGCACCTCGCGGCCGGTGTCTGGGTCGGCTACGACCAGCCCCGGACGATCGTCCGCAACGGGTACGCCGCGCAGCTCGCCGTGCCGCTGTGGGGGCGCTTCATGGTGCTCGCGACGGCCGACGATCCGGACACGCCGTTCGAGATCCCCGAAGGGGTGGTGCAGGTGCCCATCTGCCGCCTGAGCGGCATGCGCGCGCACGACGCCTGCCGCCACGGGCGGATGGTGGACGACGCGGGAAACATGACGCCAGCCGTGTACGGCGAGTACTTCGCGCCCGGGACCGAACCGCTGGGAGAGTGCACGGTCCATCGGCAGCGCCGGTGGTTCGACATGTTCGCGGGCGGCAGCCGGCAGCCGCCGCCGTCGCGCGAGCTCCCGCTGCCGGCCGCACCGGCACCGGCCGCGGATCTGCCCGCCGCGGCGGCCGTGCAGAGCCCGTCTGATGTGGCGCCCGCAGACGTGGTGCCGGTGGTGCCCCCGAAGAAGCGCGGCTTCTGGTCCCGCGTGTTCGGCATCGGCGGCGGCGACCGCGACGACTGATCGTCCGGCCCGCGGGTGGCCCCGGGCGTGTCGGCCCTGCTAGAGTCTCAGGGATTCCAGGATGACACGCGTACGGGTCGCATCCCTCCAGTACTTCATCCGTCCCATCGAGCGGTACGAGCAGTTCGTCGGCCAGGTGACGGGCCTGGTCGAGACCGCCGCGGACTACGAGTGTCAGCTCGTCGTGTTCCCCGAGTGCTTCACGCTCCAGATTCCGACGCCGGGCGACTTCGCGTTCGCGCGGGACGGCATCCTGGCCGAGGGGATCCCGAACTAGGAGACGATGGTGATCGCGGAGCTGAACCTCGAGACGATCGCCGAGGGGCGCGAGACCGGCACCGTGCTGCCGCTGCTCGACAGCCGGCGAACGGAGGCGCTCGTGACGGGGCCGACCAAGGTGACGCCGTGAGCACGGGAACGCCGCCGCCGTCGGTCGAGGTCCGGACGACGCGCGAGGGCGACTTCGACGGCATCATTGCCCTCAGCCGGCGCGTCTACCAGACGCCCGCGCCCTGGAGCCGCGACCAGCTCGCGTCCCACCTGCGTGTGTTTCCGGACGGCCAGTTCGTGGCGGTGGACGGTGCGCGCGTGGTCGGGATGGCCGCCAGCCTGATCGTCCTCTGGGACGACTACGACATCGCGGACGACTGGCGCGACTTCACCGCTGCCGGCACCTTCACCAGCCACGACCCGGAACATGGCCGGACGCTGTATGGCGCCGAAGTCATGGTCGATCCCGATCGGCAGGGGCAGGGGATCGGCGGGATGCTGTACCGTGCCCGCCGCGAGCTCACGAGGCGCCTCCGGCTGCGCCGGATCCGCGCCGGCGCCCGGCTGCGCGGCTACCACCGCTTTGCGAAGACGATGACCGCGAAGGAGTACGTCGATCGCGTGGCGGCTGGTGACCTGCGCGATCCGACGTTGTCGTTCCAGCTGCACCACGGGTTCACGGTGATTGCGGTCGCCTCCGGCTACCTCAGGCACGACCCCGACAGTCTGGGCTTCGCAGCCGTCATCGAGTGGAAGAACCCCGACGTTCCCTGAGCCGGGGCAGCCTGCGGACCCGTGCCGCGCTCTGGCTGGCCTGTCCGGTACTCCTGACCGCACCGCCTGCGGCTCCTGCCGGGCTGGCGCAGCCGCGCACCGCGATCGTCCGGGTCATCGTCACCGACGAACAGCGGCAGGCGGTGGCAGGTGCCGCCGTGGACGCCGGAGGGGTGTCCGGGACGACAGACGCCGTGGGACACGCGCGGCTTGCGGTGTCTCCCGGCCTCGCAACCGTGCGCGTGACGGCGCCGGGGTTCCTGCCCCTCGGCGCATCCCTGGAGGTGGCGGCGGACCGGGAGGCGGTGCTCGAAGTGGCGCTCGTCCGCGAGGTCACCGCCGAAGAAGAGGTCATCGTCTCCGCGACCCGCACGAACGCCCGGCTCGTCGACCAGCCGACACGCGTCGAGGTGCTCGGCCGCGAAGAGATCGAAGAGAAGATGCTCATGACGCCCGGCGACATCGTCATGATGCTCAACGAAATGGGTGGCCTGCGCGTGCAGGCCACCGCGCCCTCGCTCGGCGCCGCGTCGGTGCGGATTCAGGGGATGCGGGGCCGCCATACCCGGTTCCTGGCGGACGGCCTTCCGCTGTTCGGCCAGCAGGTTGGCGGGCTCGGCCTGCTGCAGATTCCGCCGATGGACCTCGGCCAGGTCGAGGTGATCAAGGGGGTGGCTTCCGCACTGTACGGCGCGGGTGCGATGGGTGGTGTCATCAACCTGCTCACGCGGCGGCCCGGGCCGGATCCGGTGCGTGAGATCCTCGTGAACCAGTCGACGGCCGGGGCCTCCGATGTCGTCGCGTTCCTGGCGAGCGGCGGCGGCCGCGGGTGGAGCGGCACGTTGCTGGCCAGTGGCCACCGCCAGTCGCCGAACGATCGCGATGGAGACGGGTGGGCCGACCTGGCGCGGTACGAGCGCGGCGTGGTTCGCCCGCGGGTCTTCTGGGACGATGGCGCGGGGCGCAGCCTGTACCTCACGGCCGGTGTGACCGTGGAGTCGCGGGAGGGAGGCACGCTTGCGGGCGAACGCCTCGCGGCGACGGGGCTGCCGTACACCGAGGCGCTCGACACGAGGCGCGCGGACGTCGGCGCCAGTGGGCAGTTCCTGCTCGGGGGCGCATACGTCGTGACGGCCCGCACGGCAGCCGCCTCGCAGGGTCACGAGCACGTGTTCGGCGAGGTCCTGGAGCGCGACCGCCACGACACGTTCTTCGGCGAGGTGGCCGTGCGCGGCGCGGCCGGCGCGCACACCTGGGTGGCCGGCGCCGCGCTGGAGCGCGACGGGTACGACGCGCGGGATGTGCCGGACGTCAGCTACACGCACTGGGTGCCCGGCCTCTTCGCGCAGGACGATGTCACGGTGGCGCCGTGGTTGTCGCTGTCGCTCAGCGGGCGCCTGGACGTGCACAGCGATTACGGCGCGTTCCTGAGTCCGCGGGTGTCTGCGCTGGTCCGAAGCGGCGACTGGACGAGCCGGCTGTCCATCGGCCGCGGCTTCTTCGGGCCGACGCCGCTCACGGAGGAGACCGAGGCGGCGGGCCTCACCCGGCTGGCCGTTCCGGCGCCGCTCGAGGTCGAGCAGGGGACGAGCCTGTCGGTCGACCTGACCCGCGAACTCGGTGCGGCCTCGGTGACGGCCACGGCGTTTGCATCCCGCGTCGAACACCCCGTCCGCGTCCGGCGCGAGGGCGGGTTCGCCCTGGTGAACCTGGAGGATCCCGCAACCACCGTGGGCCTGGAACTGCTCGGAACCTGGCGGCAGCCGCCCTGGGTGGTGACCGGCAGCTACACGCACGTGCGCGCGCAGGAACGCGACCGCGGGCGCCTGGTCGACACGGAACTCACGCCCCGCCACAGCGCCGGGATCGTGGGCATGATCGAGTCCGAAGCGGCCGGCCGCCTGGGCGTCGAGCTGTACGTGACGGGGACGCAGCGGGTCGAGGCGAACCCGCGCCGCCAGACGACCGAGCCCTACGTCATCCTCGGCGTGCTCGCGGAGCGCCGCTTCGGGCGCTGGAGCCTGTTCGCCAACGGCGAGAACCTCACAGATGTCCGGCAGAGCCGGTGGGAGCCGCTGCTCAGGAACGAGCGAGCCCCCGACGGGCGGTGGACCGTCGATGCGTGGGCGCCGCTCGACGGCCGGGTGATCAACGGCGGCGTTCGGCTCGGGTTCTGACGCGCCGCCGATCCTCTGTGCCGCCGGTCGGTTTGCTGCTACCCTCAGCGACACCCATGACGGTGCCTGAGGCACCTGGCCACCCGTGACGTCCCGTCGGCTGCATCGGTCTCCCTCGCAAATCCTCGTCGCCGGTCTGGCGGTCCTGATCGCCCTCGGCACGGCCCTGCTGCTCCTGCCGCAGGCGTCGTCCGGGCCGCCTCTCAGCGTCGTCAACGCGCTCTTTACCGCGACGTCGGCCGTGTGCGTCACGGGACTCGTCGTGGTCGATACGCCCGTCGACCTCTCGGTCTTCGGCCAGCTCGTCGTCCTGCTGCTGATTCAGGTCGGCGGACTGGGCTACATGACGATCTCCTCCGTCCTCGCGCTGGCGATCGGACGGCAGCTGAGCGTGCACGAGCGCATCACCCTCCAGGAGGCGCTGAACATCGAGACGATGGACGGGCTGATGCGCTTCACGCTGACGGTCCTGACGTTCACGCTGGTGCTCGAGGCCATCGGGGCCGTCGTGCTGACGGCGGCCTGGTGGGGCGAGTTCGGACCCGGCCGCGCCGCGTACCTGGGCCTCTTCCATTCGGTGTCCGCGTTCAACAACGCCGGGTTCGCGCTCTTCTCCGACAACCTGATGCAATTCCGGGGCGACTGGATTGTCACTGTCACGATCATGGCGCTCGTGGTCTGCGGGGGCGCGGGGTTCGTCGTCCTGGCGGAACTCCGGAGCTGGCGGCCGGGGAAGCGTGTGTCGGTCCAGACCCGCCTGGTCGTGACACTGTCCGGGCTCCTCCTGCTGGCGGGCACGGTGTTCGTGTTCCTGCTGGAGCGTGGCAACCCGCGAACGCTGGCCGGCCTGCCGCTCGCGGAAGCCTGGCTCGCGTCCATGTTCCAGGCGGTCACCCCGCGAACCGCGGGGTTCAACACGCTGGACATCGGCGCCCTGACGCCGGCCACCCTGTTCGGCGTGATGATCCTCATGTTCATCGGGGCGGCGCCAGGGAGCACCGGCGGCGGGGTCAAGGTGACCACCTTCGGCATCACGCTCGCGGCGCTGTGGGCGACGGTGCGCGGCAACCAGGACGCCTCGCTGTTTCGCCGCCGACTGTCTCCCGCGCTCGTGGCACGGGCGTTCCTCATCTGCCTGATCGCGTTTCTGGCCGTGAACGCCGTGGCGACCGTGCTCCTGGTCGTCGAGGGGAGAGATCTCCTGCCGACGCTGTTCGAGGTGACGTCCGCGTTCGGCACCGTGGGCCTGTCGACGGGCGAAGGCAGCGTCGTGAGCCTTGCGGGGCACTTCAGCAGCGCCGGGAAGCTGTGCGTCGCGACGATGATGTTCATGGGGCGCATCGGGCCTCTGACGCTGGCCGTCGCAGTTGCGCATCGCCGGACGCGCGCCGCGATCAGGTACCCGGAGGCGCGGATTCTGGTCGGGTAGCGAGGAAGGGATATGCAGAAGCGGCAGTTCGCGGTGATTGGACTGGGCCGGTTCGGTGCGGCCATGGCCACGACGCTGACCACACTCGGCCACGAGGTCGTGGGCATCGATGCGAGAGACGACGCCGTACAGGCGCTGGCCGACACGATCGAGCAGGCCGTGCAGCTCGACGCCACCGACGTGAAGGCCCTCCGGGCGGCAGGAGTCCAGAACGTGGAGGTCGCGGTCGTCTCGATCGGCGAGAACATCGAGGCGAGCCTGCTGGTCGTCATGCAGCTGCGGGAGATCGGGGTGAAGGCGATCGTGGCGAAGGCCGTCACGCCGATCCACGGGCGCATCCTCGAGAAGCTGGGGGTGACGCGTGTCGTCTTTCCCGAGCGCGAGATGGCGATCCGGCTGGCGCACAGCCTGGCCTCGCGGAACGTGCTGGACTACGTCGAGTTCTCCGCCGGCTTCAGCATCGCGGAGGTCCCGGCCCCGGAGGCGTTCGTCGGGCGCACCTTGCGGCAGCTGGAGATCCGCCCTCGATTCGGGCTCACGTTGATCGCGGTCCGTCGCCAGGTGCCCGGAGGTGGGGAGGAGACGACCGTCGCGCCGGGCGCGGACGAGGTCATCCGGACCGGCGACAGGCTGGCGCTGCTGGGCAGCCAGGCACAGATCGAGAAGCTCGACGATCTCCTGAGGTAGGCGCCCAGGGGACCTCGGCGACGGCGGTGCCGATCGGCCTGCCTGCGTCCCGTAGTTGCGGGTTGGCGCTGAAGTCAGCCGCCGTCGAAGCGGACCTCGACGGCGATGTAGCCGGGAACATCGTGATTGGTGACGACGGTGACCTTCTCGCCGCGTTTCGCGCTGAGCCCGGCTGCCTGCACGGGGGTGCCGGCCCGGGACACCTTCGTCTTCTCGTTCAGCGTGAAAACGCGGGTGGCCACCTTCTTTGTCGTCGGATTGACGATGGCCACCTCGAGCTCGAGGACATCCCGGGTTCCGCCGGCCGGTCGCGCGTAGCTGGCGGTCTTCAACTCGACCACCGTGCCGATGTACGACACGTTGTGAGCCGACAGGAATGCCTGGAGCATCGAGAGGACGCTGGCCGCCGCGAACAGGACGCTGGTGCTCCGGACACTACTCATGGCCTGTAGTCTGGCGACCTGATCACGTTACCAGAGGTGGCGACCCGTTCCTAGCGGGTCCTGTCGCCGGGTTTCCTCACCCCGTGCTCGGCGCCACACGCGGGCCGCGGGGATCGACACGGGGAAAGGCGGTGTGACGCCTGCCTGCCCCTTGACACACGGCGCACGCACCGATGACCATAGCACTGTCATGCGGCCTCGCCGTCGAGCGATCGTGTCGGTGCTGGCGCTCCTGTGCGGGTTCCTTGCCGCGCCGTACACGCACGTTCACCGCGGCGTGGACGCCGTACACGACCCGGCGCATCCGCATGGAAGGACCCTGGTCCACACGCACGCGTCGCCGCACGCGCACGGGCATCAGCACGGCGACGACTCCCGGCCGGCGCCAGCAGACACCGGCGGTGGCGACGAGCAGATCTGGTCGGTCGCCAGCTTCGTGTTCCAGTCACCGGCCTCGCCGGGGTCGGCACCGCTGTGCGTGGCTGCCGGCCGCTCGCCGCTGCCGTGGCCGACCGGCGTCCTTGTGAGACTGGACTTTCAGCACCCGAGAGTACATGGGCCTCCGGTCGGTTCGCCCTCCGGTCTCCGCGCCCCGCCGTCGTTCCCGCCAGCGTCCGCCTGAGCCGCTCCGGCTCGCTCCGCCCGTTTCCGTTCTGTCCGATTTCGAGGTGACGCCGTGCGTCTCGCTGCACTTGTCTGTCTGGCTGCTCTTTCACCCCTGCCCAGCCATGCCGGGTTGCCCGGGCAGGCACCGGACGATTCACTCGATCTGCGGCTGACCGAGCGCGAGGCGGTCGCACGGTTTCTGGCCGCCGATCCGCAGGTGCGCGCCCTGGATGCCCGCTTCGACGAGGAGCGGGCGGTTCAGGCCGAGCGGACCCTGTGGCCCAATCCGTCAGCCATCGTGTCACGCGAGACTGTGTTCGACGGGCGCGACACGTTCCTGCTCGCGCGTCAGGAGCTGCCGGTCACGGGCCGGCGGAGCCGGCTCGAGACGGCCGGCCGACTGGCGGTCGATGTGGCGCGGGCGGACGCGCAGGCGGATCGCCTCCGTCTGCACGCCGAGGTGCGCAGCGCCTACTGGTCGCTGCTCCTGGCGCAGCAGCGGGAAGCCGTGCTCGCTCGATCGATGGGCGCACTGCAGGACCTGGTGTCCCTGCTGACGACCCGGGAGGAGGCGGGCGAGGGCTCGACCTACGAGCGGATGCGCGGCCAGCGGGCGCTCATCGACCTGGAAGCCGAACGGTCGCTGGCGGCAGGCGATCGGGCGCGCGCCCAGGGGAGGCTGGCCGGCTACCTGGGGCCCGGGATCGAGCCCGAGACCCTCGTGGCCACCGACGCGCTCCTTGCACCGGTGTCTCAGCCGCCGCTCGACACCCTGATCGAACAGGCACTGGCGGCGCGCGGCGACTACCGGGCGGCAGTGAGCGCCGTTGCCAGGTTCGAGGCCGAACACGATGCCGCCAGCCGTCTCCGCCTGCCAACGCCTGCCGTGACCGGAGGTCTCAAGCGGTCTGATGTCGGTGGCGCGGTCACGTCCGGCTACGAGGTGTCGGTGGACGTGGCGATTCCGCTGTTCAGCCGCGGGCAGGCGGCCACGGCCCTGGCGCGCACCCGGCAGGCTCGTGCGCAGGCGGAAGCCGATTCGCGGCGGCTCCGGATCGAAGCGGACGTCCGCGCCGCCTACAGCGTTCTGCGCCTGCAGCGGGAGCTGGTGACTCGCTACGAGGCTGCGGCTGCGGCGATTGCCGAGCCACTGGCCGCGATCGGGAGAGTCGGATATCGGGAGGGCGAGATCAGCATCCTCGAACTGCTGGACGCCGAGCGGCAGGCGCTCGACGCGCGCCTCCATCTGTTGGAACTCGCGGCCGCCGCGCGGCAGGCCGCCATCGATCTGGATCGGGTGACCGGGCGGGAGATCAGGCCATGAAGATGCTGCATGCGAGTTGCACGCTGCTGGTGGTGATGGCGTCCTTCGCGGCCTGCCGCAGCGTGCCGTTACCCGTGTCCCCCGCCGGAGAAGGGGAGATCCCGTCGCATGCCGTCACCACGTGGACGGAGCGCACGGAGCTCTTCATGGAATATCCCCCGCTCGTGGCCGGGAGCCAGGCGCGGTTCGCGATTCACCTGACCGACCTCGATGACTTCTCGCCGCTCGGCGAGGGCCGGGTCGTCGTCCGCTTCGAAGGTGACACGATTCACCGCTTCGACGTCGATGGGCCGTCGACGCCTGGGATCTTCGGCGTGGACGTCGAGGTGCCGGCGGCGCGGCGCTATCAGATGGCGGTCGAACTGCACGGCACCGGGTTCGACGACGAGCATGCGATCGGTGCCGTGACCGTCTACGAAGACACGGCCGCGGCCGCGGCGGCCGTGCCGGAGGAGGAGGAGGGTGCGACATCGTTCCTCAAGGAGCAGCAGTGGACGCTCGAGTTCGCGACGGCGCGAGTCGAAGCGGGCGTGCGCCCGGCCGTGCTGCGCGTGCCCGGCACCATCGAGCCCCGCGCCGGGGGAAGCGCGGAAGTCCTGGCGCCCGCTCCGGGGCGCATCGCGGCGGGAGATGTCCGGGCGGTCGGCGCGCCCGTGAACAGGGGGGCGGCGCTCGTCGAGCTGATCGTCAGGAACGACCGCCTCGGCGAGGCGCCGGTGCTGAGGCTGGAGCTCGCGCAGACGGAGTCCGAGCTGAGGCTCGCCACGGAAGAGCTCGCGCGCGTCGAGCGACTGGCGTCCGCCGGTGCGGTGCCGGCGCGGCGGCTGACCGAGGCCCGGATCGCGCGGGAGACGGCCGCCGCGCGGGTGGACATCGCGCGGGAGCAGCTGCTGCACCTGGAACTGAGCCGCACGGGCGAGGGCGCGGGCAGCGCGGAAGAGCGTGTGCTCGTGCGCTCCCCGATCGCGGGGGTGGTGGCTGACGCGGGCGTGACCCGCGGCGCGGCCGTCGAGGAGGGGCAGCTCCTGTATCGCGTTGTGGCCGTGGATCGCGTCCACGTGGTCGGGGCGGTACCCGAGCAGGATGTCGCTCGCGTTCAGGAGGTGACGGCTGCCGAAATCGACGTACCGGGACTCACGGAACCGCTGAAGACGACGCGTCTCGTCACGATCGGCCGGGTGGTCGATCACGCCACGCGATCGGTGCCGATCACGTTCGAACTCGTGCATCCGCCTGCGGGGGTTGCGGTCGGACAGGCCGTCACGCTTCGGCTGATTACGTCGGGCGGCGGTGCCGAGGTCGCGGTGCCTTCGAGCGCGGTGGTGGACGACGGCGGCCAGCCGATCGTCTTCGTGCAGGCGGGCGGCGAGAGCTTCGAGCGACGGCCGGTACGTGTCGGCGGCGAGCGCGAGGGCGGGTACGTCCACATCGTCAGCGGCCTCGATCGTGGCGAGCGCATCGTCACGCGAGGCGCCCACCTGGTCCGCCTGGCTGCCCTGTCGCCGCAGGCCCCGGGCCATGGCCACGTGCACTGAAGGGGGCCTGGGGTGATCGATCGCATCATCGCCTGGTCGCTCGGCAACCGCCTCCTGGTGCTGGGGCTCGCCGCGCTGTTCCTCGGCGCCGGCGTGTGGGTGACCCTTCGCATGCCGGTGGACGTGCTGCCCGACCTGACGGCCCCGACGGTGACGATCCTCGTCGAAGGGAAGGGGATGGCGCCGACCGATATGGAAGCGCTCGTCACGTTTCCGATCGAGACCGCGATCAACGGCGCGGCCGGCGTCCGCCGGGTCCGTTCGGCGACGGCGGTCGGCATCGCCGTCATCTGGGTCGAGTTCGAGTGGGGCCAGGACATCTACCGTGCCCGGCAGATCGTGCGCGAGCGCGTGACCGCCGTGGCGGCCGATCTGCCGCCGCAGGTCGATCCGCCCGTGCTCGCGCCGGTGTCGTCGATCATGGGCGAGATCGTCTTCATCGCGCTGCGATCGGATCGGCACAGTCCCCTGGATCTGCGTACGACCGCTGAAGTTCAGGTGCGGCGGCGGCTGCTGGCCGTGCCGGGTGTGTCGCAGGTCGTGGCGACTGGCGGCGGCGAGCGTCAGTTCCAGGTGGTCCTGTCCCCCGAGCGCCTGGCGGCGGCCGACGTGACGCTCGAAGAGGTCGAGGAGGCCCTTGGTCGTGCCAGTCGCAACACGTCGGCCGGGTTCCGCGTCGCGAGCGGGCAGGAGTACCTGATCCAGGGTGTGGGACGCATCGGCTCGATCGAGGACATCGAGCAGACGGTCGTCGTGGCCAGAAACACCCGTCCGATCCTGATCCGTGACCTCGCCACGGTCCGCGTCGGCGAGGCGCTGAAGCGCGGCGAAGGCGGCTACAACGGCCAGCACGCCGTCGTGCTGGGCATCCAGCGCCAGCCGGACGTCAACACGCTGGCGTTGACGGCAACGCTCGACGGCGTGCTGGATCAGATTCAGGCGGCGCTGCCCGAGGGGATGCGCATCGAGCGAGACGTGATGCGTCAGGCGGACTTCATCGAGCTCGCGCTCGACAACCTCAACGGCGCTCTTCGCGACGGCACGCTGCTCGTCATCGTCGTGACGATGTTCTTCCTCGCCAACGTCCGCGCGGCCGGCATCACGCTCGTGGCCATCCCGCTGTCCCTGCTGGCAGCCGTGATCGGCCTGCGACTTGCGGGGCTGAGCATCAACAGCATGACCCTGGGTGGGCTGGCGATCGCGATCGGTGCGCTCGTAGACGATGCCATCATCGACGTGGAGAACATCCTGCGGCGGCTGCGGCAGGACGCGCAACGGCCCGGGCCCGGCCGGCGGAACACGCTCGCCGTCGTGTACGAGGCCAGCAGGGAAATCCGTGGCTCGATCGTGTTCGCCACGTTGATCGTCGGGCTCGTGTTCCTTCCGCTGTTCTTTCTCGCCGACGTCGAAGGACGGTTGCTGCAGCCGCTCGGCCTCTCGTACCTCATCGCGCTCTTCGCGTCGCTTCTGGTCGCGCTGACGGTGACGCCCGTCCTGTCGTCGTACCTCCTGCCCGGGCTCCGGTCGGTGCGGCAGGGGACAGAGCCGGCCGTGGTCCGCTGGGTCAATCGCCAGTACGGACGGGTCGTCCCGATCGCGCTCACCTGGCGGCGCTCCGTGTTCGCCGTAGCCGGAATCCTGCTGGTCGCGACGGGCCTCAGTCTGCCAGGGCTGGGACGAGCGTTCCTGCCGGAGTTCAACGAAGGCGCGCTGGTCATCAGCGCCGTGACGCTGCCTGGCACCAGCCTCGAAGCATCTGATCGTCTCGGGACGGCTCTCGAGCGGCTGCTCCTGCAGGTCCCCGAGGTCGTCAGTACCGCCCGGCGAACCGGCCGTGCCGAACGCGACGAGCACGTGCAGGGGGTCGAGTCGGCCGAGATTGACGTCCGCTTGCGGGACACCGGGCGCCCGCGCGAGGCGGTCCTCGAGGAGATCAGGTCCCGGGCGCTGCTCCTGCCGGGCGTCAACCTCACGATCGGACAACCGATCTCGCATCGGATCGATCACATGCTGTCGGGTACGCGGGCGAACATCGCGATCAAGATCTTCGGGGGCGATCTCCAGCAGCTTCGCGCTATGGGCGCTCAGGTGCAGGCCGCCGTGCGGGACGTGGATGGTCTCGTGGACCTCGCGCTGGAGCAGCAGACCGACATCCCGACCGTCCGCGTGCGGTTCGATCGGCTGGCGCTCGCGCGGTACGGACTGCAGACCGGCGTCGCGGCCGATGCGCTCGAGACGGCGCTCGTCGGCCGCGAGGTGGGGCAGATCCTGGACGGGCAGGTTGCCGTGCCGCTGGTCGTCCGGTATCCGCAGGCCGACGAGCCGGACCTGCAGGCGATCCGCGCCACGCTCCTCAGAACACCGTCCGGTGCGCGGCTGCCCGTCAGCGCCGTGGCTGCGGTGGCCGAGGACCGCAGCCCCAACTTCATCAGCCGCGAGAACGTGCAGCGGAAGATTACCGTCAGCGCGAACGTGGCGGGACGCGATCTCGGGAGCGTCGTGGAGGACGTGCGCGAGTCGGTCGTCGCACGCGTGGCCGTGCCGGCCGGGTATCGTGTCGAATACGGCGGCCAGTTCGAGAGCAGCGCGCAGGCGTCCACACGGCTGCTGTGGCTGAGCCTCGCCGTGGTCGTGACGATGTTCTTCATGCTGGCGGCCGCCTTCCGATCCGGGGGGCTGGCGGCGATCATCATGGTGAACCTCCCCCTCGCGCTGATCGGCGGCATCGCCGGCGTATTCCTGTCCGGAGGCGTGCTCTCGATCGCCTCCATCATCGGACTGATCGCGTTGCTGGGGATCGCAGCGCGCAACGGCATCATGCTCGTGTCGCACATCGAGTACGTGCGCCGCGAGGAGGGCGTGACCGATCTGCGGGAGGCCGTGGTGCGCGGCTCGATAGACCGGGTGGTGCCGATTCTGATGACGGCGCTGTCAACCGGGCTGGCGCTCGTGCCGGTCGCGCTCGGCGCGGGGGAGCCGGGGAGCGAAATCCAGGCCCCGATGGCGACCGTGATCATCGTCGGCCTCCTCTCCTCGACCGTACTGAACATGGTGGTCGTGCCAGCGGCGTACTACGCCGCGCACGTGCGGAGGGCCGAGGTGATCGCCCCGGCAGGCGATAGTCTGGAACCGTGATTCCCTGGAGGTGCACATGCGGCTGGTGATGATGGGCACGATGGCGTTGATGGCAGCGGCCTGCGGTCAGGCGCTGGCGCCCGCGGAGGCTCCCCCGGCGACCCGACCCGGCGCCGAGGTGTCCAGTCCGACGCCCCGCCAGCAGCCTGGCGCCGGCATCACGATCTACGCTCCCGAGCAGCACGACCTCTACGACGGGCGGTTCATCATCGCCGGAGGCCGCGTCCACATGGTCGGTGGCCTCAACGATCCGGAAGGCTGGGATCACCTGGACAACAGCGGGGCGACGGCGCACGCGGTCGAAGGGACGGTGACGATCGACGTGAACGAAATCGAGAACACCGGCACGTTCGATGCCGCGCTCACCATCCCCGAAGGCGAGTTCGTGCTCACGCTCGACCGGTTCCACGAGTTCAACCCGTGTCAGGACGGCGGCATCGCGGCGTACCTGCACGAACACGGGTCGAACGCCGGCTGCGGCGACATGAACTGGCCGAAGACGTTCGGCTACGTCGCCGGGTGGGGCTACGGGCACGCCACGCTCGACGGCAAGCCGCTCTATGAGGACTACGAAGTGCACTTCATGGTCACGCAGGGCATCCGCGACCGCGAGACGCTCCAGGTCGAGAACCCGCAGGGGCACGAAGGGGCAGGGGCGGTGAACCCGGCGGCGCAGCAGATCGACTTCTACATCCGCAGTCCGCAGCCGAACGAACGGAACACGCCCGGGCGGGAGGTGTTCGCGCACTTCTTCGCCATGGAAGTGACGTGGAAGTGAGGCGGGGTTCGGTCCCGCGTCACAAGGAAGTCCTCGGTGGAACCGAACAGGGGCCCCGGCGGGCCGGTTTTGGAGGCCGGGATGAAGAAGACTGTTGACAGGATCGCGATCGGGGCTTAGTTTGGGCTGATGCTGGGAGGAGATCAGTGAGCGAAAGCCCTGCGAAAACCTCAATGATCCACGTGCCCCCGACGCCGGTCTCGCGCAGGCGCCCGGGCGGGGCTGCCCGATGGCTGATGACCCTTGCGCTGATCGGGCTTCTGGGGCTCGGCTCTGGCGTGCCCGCGCGCGGGGAGGTCCTGCCCCTGGACGACTTCTCCCCGGGATTCCTCGGGATGTACCGGAAGGTCATGGAGATCGAAGGTGACATCCTCCGTTACGCCCAGCGCTACGGGGTGGACTTCGACCTGGCACGGGCCGTCTGCCTCTACGAGTCCGGCGGCAACGAAGGACTCGCCTCCGGCGCTGGGGCTCGCGGGTACTTCCAGGTGATGCCGCTCACGTTCCGATCGCTCGGGGTCGAGACGAACATCGAGGCAGGCGTGAAGTACCTGGCGATGATGATCCGGCAGTTCGGCAAGGAGGATCGCGCCGTGGCGGCCTACAATGCCGGCCCGGGCACGGTTGGCCGTTCCGGGCGGCTGCCGCTCGAGACCCTGCAGTACGTCGTGGGCGTCGGTCACTACCGGACGGTGCTGAAGCTCCACGACGAGTCGCTGCGGCATCACGCGGGGCTGCTGCGCCTGGCCAGGGTCGGTCGTGGCGAGGACTGGGCGGCGCTGGAGCGCCGGCTCGGGATCCCGGCCTGGGAGCTGCGGCTGCACAACCCGTTCCTCTCGTCACGGCCGCTCAGGGAGGGGAGCCAGATCGCGTACCCCCAGATGTCGAGGCCTAACCTGCTGTCGCTGAACGCCGAGGGCGGGGAGTACCGGATGCGGACCGGCGACAACTACCTGAAGCTGGCGTTCACGCTCGGGCTCGACGTGGACGGGCTGCGGACCGTCAACAACCTGTGGCAGATCCAGGACCTGCCGGCTGGCGCGGTGCTGCGCATCCCGTTTGCGGTCGCCAGGGGCGAGGCGATCCGGGACGCGCTCGTTGCGCTGGGGGCCGATCTCCGAAGCGCGGACGTCCAGTACGCGTCGTTCACGCCTGACGGCGCCGGCGACCGGTCCGACATCGACGACGTGGCGGTGGCTTTGGCCGAGGAGGCCGCCGACGAGGATGCCGAGGAGGAGGCGATCGACGAGCCTCCCGCGCCGGTGTTTCACACCGTGCGACGAGGCGAGACGCTGAGCGCCGTGGCCGAGCGGTACGGGGTGTCGGTTGGTGCCATTCAGTCGGCGAACAACCTCAGGCGTCGGAACCTCATCCAGGTCGGGCAGCGGCTGGAGATCCCGGGTGCAACCGGCGATTCGGCTCTCTCGACGGTGACCTACCGCGTGCGCCGTGGCGATACGCTGATCGAGATCGCGAACCGGTTCGGGGTGAGCGTGGACGACATCCAGCGCGCCAGCGGCCTCGGGCGCCAGAACCTGATCCGCGTCGGGCAGTACCTCACGATCCCCGGCGGGTCGCCGGAGATCTAGGGCGAGTGGGGCGAGTGGGGCGAGTGGGGCGAGTAGGGCGAGTCGGCTATCGGCCTGGTCCCACTCGCCCTACTCGCCCCATCAGCGCCGTGCGGGCTGCCACCGCCGGCTCGTGTGAGCGGTGAAACGGTCCTGGCCCGAGAACAGCTTCACCAGCACCACACCGGCGGCGAACCCTCCCAGGTGCGCCCAGAACGCCACGCCGCCGGTGTCGTCGGCGGCCGTGATGTCGCCAAGTCCTCCCACGAACTGCAGGAACGCCCAGTAGAGCAGCATCGCCCAGGCGGGCAGGGCGATCGACTGCAGAATCAAGCCGAGCGGCACCATCGTCCACACGCGCACGCGGGGAAACAGCACCAGGTAGGCCCCCATCACCCCGCTGATGGCGCCGGAGGCGCCGACCATCGGCACGACCGAATCGGGGTTCGCGGCCACCTGCGCGAGGGCGGCCGCGAGGCCGCACAGCAGATAGAAGGCCACGAAGCGCGGCCGCGACATGGCGTCCTCGATGTTGTTGCCGAACAGCCAGAGGAACCACATGTTGCCCAGCAGGTGCATCCAGGAGCCGTGCAGGAACATCGACGACAGCACGTTGAGACTCTGTCGTCCGGGATCGGTGAGGCACACGATGGCGGGCCCCATTGGGAAGGGCGTGCCCGGCTGCAGCGACAGCGTCAGCTCTCCGGGGATCAGGCCCAGCTCGCACACCGACACGGCGAGCGCCATCGACGACCCAGCGCCCTGCACCAGCAGCCACGCGCCGACCGACAGGGCGATGAACACCATGGTGACGACGGGGGTGCGCTGGGTTTCGTTCTCGTCGTGGTAGGGGAACATGGGGGGGTGGGGTCAGTATCGCAAATCCCAAATCCCAAATCCCAAATCCCAAATCCCAAATCCCAAAGCCCAAGCCAAATCCCAAACTCCCAAATCCCAACGCAGACGGACCATCGGCCCGGCTTGGTTCCGCTTGCCCACCCGCGCTCCCATGGGGTTAAGGGCCCTGGCGGGAATAAGGTTGCCGGCTCTCGGGCGGCGAGGCGCCCGGATCGCCAGGCGCGAGGAGGGAGCAGGCCGGGTGCCTGTGACCGACGAGCAACGCCGCGAGGCGGGATGCATCGTCGGCCGAGATGGCAGCCTTATTCCGGCCAGGGCCCAAGGAGGGGCGGCGATGTGGAAGGGTCACGGCGACGATCCTCGGCCGGCGACCGGACTGGAGGCGATCCTTCGTCACGATCGGGCGGCGCTGGCGCTCCTGGTCGTCGTGCTGCCGGCCGTCTGCTGGTGGTGGATCGTCGCCATGGCCAGGGACATGTACGGTCCGATGACCGGCGCGAGTGCGTGGATGATGACGCTGGACTGGGACGCGCGGCATCTCCTGCTCCTCTGGGCGATGTGGGCCGTGATGATGGCAGCCATGATGCTGCCGACCGCCGCGCCCCTGCTCCTCCTCTTCGGCGCCGGCCTCCGTCGACGCGGCGGCGCCGCCGCGCTGTATGCCATGGCCGCCGGGTACGTAGTCGTATGGGCGCTCTTCAGCGTGGTGGCGATTGTGCTGCAGCGCTGGATGGCTGGTCTGCTGCTGATCTCCCCGATGATGGAGATGGTGAACCCGACAGCCGCCGCTCTGACGCTGCTCCTCGCGGGCGTGTATCAGTTCACGCCGTGGAAGCTTGCGTGTCTGCGGGTCTGCGGGTCGCCGGTGTCGTTCCTCATGAGCCGTTCACGTCCGGGCACGGCCGGCGCGTTCCGCATGGGTGCGGAGCACGGCCTGTACTGCCTGGGCTGCTGCTGGGCCCTGATGCTGCTCCTCTTCGTCGGCGGCGTGATGAACCTGGCCGTCATCCTTGCGCTGACGGTGTTCGTCGTCTTCGAGAAGTTCGCGCCGTTCGGCGTGTGGACCGCCCGTGTGTCCGGCGCCCTGCTGGTGGGCGCCGGCGTCTGGATGCTCGTGACGTGACTACGCCGCGGCCGCGCGGTTGGACCAGTCGTACTCGTAGAGGATCCAGTTGGTCCGGTCGAAGTCGAGGGACAGCCCTGACGATGCCACCCGGAACGACCCCTGTCCGCAGGCACCCTTCGTCCAGATGAAGCCGTCGGGCAGGTCGATGTTGACGGCGTGGTCGTCGCCGGTCACCGGGTTCTTCAGGGGTTCACCCCGGCCCTCACCGATGCCCTCGATGCGGAACCGGCTGCTCAGACCTTGACCCTCGGTCGTGATGGACGCTTTCACCAGGCCGACCACTTCGAAGGTCGGACCCAGGATCTCCCAGGGCATGCCGCCGAGCTTGCCTGTGAAGATCTGTCCCAGCGCTTCGACCTGGGGGTCGGTCGTGGCGGGATCGACGACGAAGACGGCCTTTCCGTTGCCCTCGTGAATGGCCTTCGGCCAGGAGACGATCGCCGCGCACCTGACGCCGGACAGGTCGATGTCCCCGCAGCGGCCGCGCCGGATCAGGTTGCCGACGAGCGCACGACAGCTGCCGTCCTTCGAGTTGGGAAACCCGGCGAAGTTGCAACCGCAGCCGAACGCGCAGTTGCAGAACTCGTAGCCCGTGCCCTGCAACGACCACTGAAGCGGCTCCATGACGTCCTCCTCCCGGGCCGATCGACCGCCGCGTCGGCCCCGTCGGCCCCGGTGTTCCGGCCCACGCGACGTCGGCAGTCTACACGAAGCGTGCCGGCGGGTTCGCGCCCCGGCGCTACTCGCCGGCGTGGCGATCGGGCACGAACTCGCCGGCGAGGACCCGCCGCGCCCGCTCGACGTCGAGCGCGTTGTCCCACTTCGCCACCACGACCGCGGCCAGGCCGTTGCCGATCAGGTTGGTGATCGCGCGCGCTTCAGACATGAAGCGGTCGATGCCGATCAGCAGCGTCAGGCCGGCGACGGGTAGCGCCGGGATCGCCGACAGCGTGGCGGCCAGCGTGACGAACCCGCTGCCGGTCACGCCCGCGGCCCCTTTCGAGGTCACCAGCAGCACGGCGAGGATGCCGAGCTGCCCGCCGAGCGACAGCGGTGTGTTGGTGGCCTGCGCGATGAACACGGCCGCCATCGCCATGTACACCGCGGTGCCGTCGAGGTTCATCGAGTAGCCGGCGGGCACGACCAGGCCGACCACGCGCTTGGAACAGCCCAGGTGTTCGAGGCGTGACATCAGGCGCGGCAGCACGGACTCGGACGACGAGGTGCCGAGCACGATCAGGATCTCCTCGCGGATGTAGCGCACGAACCGCCAGATGCTGAAGCCGCACCACCAGGCAATGAGGCCCATCCCGACGAAGATGAAGACGAGACAGGCCAGGTAGAAGGCGGCCATGAGCTTGCCGAGGGACAGCAGCGTGTCCAGGCCGTAGGTGCCGATCGTGAACGCCATGGCGCCGAAGGCGCCGATGGGCGCGACCCGCATCACGATGCGGACGATGCCGAAGAAGGCGTCCGACACCTGTTCGATGAACAGGATCAGCGGGCGAGCCCGCTCGCCCACGCCGAGCAGCGCCAGTCCGAACAGCAGGGACACGAACAGCACCTGGAGGATTTCCCCGCCCGCGAACGCCGACACGAAGGTGTTCGGGACGATGTTGAGCAGGAACTCGCTGATCGTGAGGTCCTGGGCGGTGGACGCATAGGCGGCCACGGCGCTGGCGTCGAGCGTGGCGGGGTCGGCGTTGATCCCGGCGCCGGGCCGCACCGCGTTGACGATGATCATGGCGATGATCAGCGCCAGCGGCGTCGTGATGACCTCGAAGTACAGGATCGTCTTGATGCCGATGCGGCCGAGGTCCTTCAGGTCGCCCATGGTCGCGATGCCGCTGACCACGGTGCAGAAGATGACCGGGGCGATGATCATCCGGATCAGGCGGATG
>VFZH01000055.1 GCA_016871255.1 Acidimicrobiia bacterium
CCGCCACGCGTCCCAGAGACTCGACCGGCGTGGCCGCTACCGTGGATGCCCACCAGAGGGCGCCGCCACCGGGGACGCCCAGGTCGAGCGCATCCGCCAGCATCCGGTCTCGATGCTCGAACCGGGACAGCCGGTCGCGCCAGTCGCTGTACTCCGCCAGCAGCCGCTCCGACTCCCGGTCGAGGCGCTCCGCCAGGGCGATGCAGTCGGGCCTCGGCTCCTCGAGACCGCCTTCCCACAGGACATACGTCGTCCCCGGGACCACCGGAGCGGTGGCAGCCCTCTCGGGATTCGCCAGGATGACCAGCCTCTTCATTCGTCCACAAGGAGGTCTTCGTGCCGTTCGGGCGCGTGCTGCGCGCGGTGGATGCGCTCGACGAGATCCAGCAGCCCCTGGCCGAGGTCGACGTAGGACGACCGCGCGATCTTCTTCGCGATGCGGGGGTTGAAGGCGTAGGGCGTCGCGCCGTAGTGGGCGCCGCCGCCGTCGCCCAATCGCTCCACCGGCACGTATTCGACGGCCAGCCGGCCGCCCAGGATGCCGTTCACCATGGCCAGCAGGTCGCGCACGCGCACGGCCTGCTGGCCGCTGATGATCACGTGCGTGTTGGCGAACTCGGGCGCCAGGATGTCCACGCTGCTGCCCGCCGCGTCCCACACATGCACGTACTCCCGGATCTCCTCGCCGTCCCCGAGGCGCCGGACCGCTCCGGACGCGACGGCGTCGTTGAGCATCCGCCAGATCCAGTTCGTGTCGCCCGCCCTCGGGCCGTACAGGGATCCGTAGCGGAGGATCGTGTAGGGCAGGCCGAACGCCTTCTGGTAATCCTCGATGATGAGCTCCGAGGCCTGCTTGCTGCTCCGGTAGAACGCCCCGGACGCGCTGTAGACGTAGAGCGTGCTGGCGAACACGAACCGTTTCACGCCGGCTTCGCGCGCGGCGTCGAGCAGGATCGTGTTGCCGAGCACGTTCGCCCGCACGGTCTCGACCGGCTGGCGGGCGGCCTCCTCGATGTCGGACACGCCGGCGTAGTTGTAGACGACGTCGCAGCCACGGACGGCCGCGCGCACGGCATCCGCGTCGAGGATGTCGCCGACCACGGCTTCCTGGCCGGCGCGCAGGTACGGCGACGCCTGGCGATCGAAGACCACGACCCGGTGGCCCGCCTCGCTGAGCGCATCGGCAACCCAGCTCCCGAGGAAGCCGGCGCCGCCGAACACCGCCGCTCGCAGGCTGGTCGCGCTCATGCTCGCACCTCCTCGGCGCGCAGGAGGTACTCCTCCTCGGGCACCAGCTGCCGCAAGGGCTCCCCTCGCAGCCAGCGCACGGCCTCTTCGGCGGCTTCGGACTCCATCCGGATGCGGCAGTCGGCGGTCATGGACCCCATGTGGCAGGTCAGGAGGCAGGTGGGAAGCGCGGCGAGCTCGCCCCTGTACGGCTCGTGCTCGAACACGTCGATGGCGGCGCCGCCCAGCCTCCCGGCGCGGAGCGCTTCCGCCAGCGCCGCTTCATCCACGATGCCCCCGCGCGCGGTGTTCACGAGCAGCGCGTCCGGCTTCATCATCTGCAGCTGGCTGGCGCCGATCATCCCGCGCGTCACCGGCGTGAGGGGCACGTGCACGCTGATGACGCCGCACTCGGCGTAGAGGCGGGCCGGCGCCACCCACTCGATGCCGCACGCGGTCCCGACGGCCTCGTCCGGGCGGAGATCGCAGCCGAGCAGGCGCACGCCAGGGAACGCCCCGCGCACCATCCGCGCCACGCGTGAGCCGGCGCGGCCAACGCCCAGGATGCCCACCGTGGCGCCGTCGAGGCGCCGGCCGAGGAGGCGATGCCATCCGCCGCCCCGGACGGCGCGGTCCGCCTCGGTCACGTGCCGGCACAGGTTGAGGATCAGTCCGAACGCCAGCTCCGCGACCGCCGGCGCCGGGGCCTCGGGGGTGTACGTCACCGCGATGCCCCGGCGCCGCGCGGCAGCGAGGTCGACGCTGTCGAGGCCGATGCCCACCCGCGCGATCAGCCGCAGGTTCGACGCCGCCGCGATCACGCGGGCGGTAATCGGCTCGGTGCCCGCGATCAGCACCTCGTAGGGGGCGATCAGCGCCGCCAGCTCCTCTTCCGTGATCCGGCGGCCGAACGGCTGCAGGTCGTAGACAACCCCGCCGGCGTCCAGCACGCGCCGGGGCGCCGGGTCGGGATCGCCGAACGGCACGGTCGTGATCAGCACGGGCGGAACGCGCCCTATGGTCATTCGTCGGCCCCCTGCCTGCCGTGCGCCCGCAGCCAGAACTCCACCTGCGGCAGCTGCCACTCGTAGTCGACGTCCAGGCCGCCCCACTGCCTGAGCGGGTGGATGCGGCGCCCCATCCACTTCTGCGGCAGCAGGCCGTCGTCCAGGTGCTCGAGGCAGCGCGGCCGCACGATGGACGCGCCCATGTCAGCGAACCAGACGTCCCCCTGGGAGTCGCGGTCGCAGTTGAGCGTCGCCGGATCGCCGAACGTCTCGAAGGGCACGAAGGGCTGCAGCAGGCCGTCGTCGCCAATCCGGCGCGCGCGCAGCGGACTCCACATGTTGTAGCGCGACACCGTCACCGCCGAGTCGACCTCCGGACGCTCCCTGAGCACCCGGACGCCTTCGTCGATGGTTCCGGGTGCGATGGTGGCGGCGTTGGCAAACAGCAGCACCATCAGCTCCACGACCGCACCTTCGCGCGCGAGATCCTCCCTGATGACCTGGTAGCCGTGCGCAAAGGCGTCCTCTCCAAGCGCGCCCGCGGTGGCCAGGTGCGCAGGGCGCTCGATGACGCGGACGCCCAGCTCGACGGCGATCGCTTTCAACGAGGCCGAGTCGGTCGACAGGTACACACGGTCCACCGTCGCCGCGTCCAGGGCTGCCTGCATCGGCCAGGCCGCCAGCGGCCGGCCCAGTACCGGCGCCATGTTCTTGCCGGGGAAACCCGCGGATCCCTCGCGGCCGAGCAGCAGGGCACAGATCACGTCCGGGCGGCCTCACGGGCGCCCTGACCCACGGCCTCGGCCAGTTCCAGCGCCGCCAGGGCGTCGGACAGCGTCGCCGCGATCGGAGACGTGCGGCCGTGGCACCGATCGAGGAGCGCCCTGGCCTGTTCGACGAAGCCGGGCTTGAAGGCGCCGCGATCGACCCTCACCTCGGAGGCCACGCGCGGCACGTACTGCCGGACCGCAACCTCGCCCGTGGGCTGGAGGACGTCAAGTCCCTCGTACACCGTGGCGCGCTCGAACGGCTGCAGGCTGAACCGCCGCCCTGCGCAGTCAATCGTCAGTGAGAACACGGCCGGCGCTCCCCAGCAGCCGTGGTACTGGATGACGTCACCGCGTGCGCTGACGAGCGTGGCGGTGGCGCCCTGCTGCGCACCCGCGCGGCGGTAGGGCGTCACCGATTCGAGGCGCAGGGGTCCAAGAAGGTGACGCACGAGGTCGAACCCATGAACGGACCCGGTCAAGAGGATGTCTTCCGTGGCCGCAGGCGCGGCCGGCTCCGGCAGCTCGAGACGGACGAGACAGGGCCCCGCAGCGGTGAACTCGCGCGCGGCGCGCACGGTGGCATAGAACCGCCGGTTGTAGCCAACGAGCACGTTCGGCCAGCGATCGACGACCGGCCGCAGCATGCCACTCGAGAGCGCCACCGGTTTTTCGACCAGCACCGGCCTCCCGGACGCGCCGGCGATGCGAAGCAACTCCGGGGCAACTGACGGCGGCGCTGCGATGAGGAGCGCATCCCAGTCGTCCGCGCCCGCCAGCGCCATCGGGTCGGAGGCGACGGCGGGAATCCCGAACTCCGCGGCGAACGCGCCCGCGCGGCCGGAGCGGCGCCGTCCGGCGACCGCCGTCACCTCGAAACCCGCCTCCCGGCAGGCAGGAACGTGCCACCGGGCGATGCGGCCGCATCCGATGAGGGCAAGGCGGGGCTTCATGTCGATCGGGGCGGCGCGGCTCAAACCAAATTGCACCGCCCGCACGGTGACGTCCGGTCACGACGGCCCGCGAGGTGCTCCTGGCGGAGTGCCCGGTAGCGTTCACCGGTCCACAGCGACATCAGCGAGTCGTTGTCGTCCAGCCGCCCGGGCGACAGCGTGGACAGGTAGTCCACGTCGCAGGGATTCACCCGCCCGTCGGCCCACACGAACATCCGGCGCCAGAGGTCCGAGCAGGGCGCGTCCACGCCGGACGGCGGCTGCTCGTACGTCCGCTCCCAGGGCACGTGGTCCACGAACGCCACCTGGTCCACGAGACCACCCCACAGGCGTTCCATGTCCGCGATGTCCTGGCCATCGCCCACGCGCACGCCGGCCACGCGGGTGACGACGCGCGCGCGCGGGTACTCTCGCTCCCGGAGCCGGGCGAACGCCTCGACGTTCGCCAGCACGCGATCGAGCTTCCCGTTGACCCGGAGCCGCGAGTACAGCTCCGGCTCGGCCGCGTCCACCGAGAACACCAGCGTGTTCAGGTCGGCATCGAGCAGCGCCCGGGCGCGACGCTCGTCGAGGAACCACGCGTTGGTGTTCACCTTCAACGCCACGAACTTGCCCGCAGCGTACGCCAGCATGGCATCGATGTCCCTGGCCATCAGCGGCTCGCCGCGAGACGCGAGCGTTACCGCCTCGCAGCGCCCCTCGGCCTCGTCGATGACCCGCCGGAACAGGTCGAGGCTCATCATCCCCAGGTGCCCGTTGGCCGGCGCCGTGAGCACCTGGTCGGTCTGGTAGCAGAACACGCACCGGTAGTTGCAGATGCCGGTCGGCTCGACCTGGAGGCAGGGCGGGAAGTCGTCGAGCAGCCGGGCGGCCGGATATACCTCGTACCGATACCGGTAGAAGAGGTACCGCGGCAGCCAGCTGTCGGGCAGGCGGTCGACTTCCACCTGCACGTGCGGACGGAGCGCGAAGCGGGGCAGGCTGTCGTCGATCGGCTCGTCGAGCAGGTCCTCACAGGCCCGCAGCACCACGGCGTCGAACCGTCCTCCCGACGCAGCCGCAAGCCGACTTCGCAGCCGCGCGATGCGTGGGCGCACGGGATCCGCCGACCCGTCCCGTGAGCGGATCTCGAGGATGCTGTTCGCCTTGTCGTAGGTGTGTACGGTCACGCACGCGCGCGCGCCACCACCATCATGTGGGAGCTGAAGCCGGTGGCAACCAGCGCCGCCTGCATCGCCACCCTGGCCGCCTCGTCGGCGCGATCGACGAACGCCTGCCAGAAGCGGTCCTTGATGAAGGCGCGGCTGTTCACCAGGATGTCCACGTCGAGCTGCCCGGGGGTCGTGACTTCGAGCGCGTCGAAGCCGCAACGACCGAGGATCCGTGCCACCGAGCCCGGGTTGAGGAAGTTCAGGTGGTGCGGGGGTGACACCGCTCTTGCGTCCTCCCAGAGGGCCCTGATGTCCGCGCCCAACCCGGACAGCGTCGAGAACGCGAACAGCTCGCCGGGCGCCATCAGGGTTCGCAGCCGATCCAGGAACCGTCCGGGGTCGTGCAGGTGTTCGAACAGCTCGAAGCTGACGAACGTCCTGGGCCCGGCGGGGAGGTCGCCTGGACGGGCGTCTTCGAGGAAGCACTCGACGACCGGGTGACCCGCCTGGCGGCAGATGTCCGCGAGGTGCGGCGCCGGCTCGAGCACCGTGACCGGGCGGCCGAGCACCCGGCGCATCTCCTCGGCAAACAGGCCGAACCCTCCCCCGATGTCGACGACCGTGTGGCCCCCGGCGCCGTGGCGCGCCATGACATCGCGGACGGCCAGCGCCTTCGGTTTCCACAGCCGCTCGCGGCGCGTGGCAGCCGTCTCCGGGTAGAACGTGGTCGCCCAGTATCTCGACGAGGCCGACTCCCGGTAGTAGCGCGCGAAGGCCTCCGCAGCGGGCCGGGGCGTGACGAACAGCGTGGCGCACACCGGGCATTCCGCGTAGTCGAAGCCGTCCTTGCTGAACGCGGTTTCGCCAGCCATCCCGCAGGCCGGGCAGCCGATCGGCTCGCGCGGGACCGTCGCGAAATAGCGCCGGACGTCCTCCGCGCACAGCCGCAGGAACTCATCGAAGATCTCGCGCGGCCGGATGTCTGCCTCCCGGAGGGCCGCCTCCCCTGCGCCGGCCATTCAGCCTGACCCGCTGCGCCTCGCGACGCAGCGTGCGGGCACGCCGCCCACGACGGTGTGCGGTTCCGTGGACCGGGTGACTACGGCCCCGGCCCCGACCACGGTGCCCCGGCGCAGCGTCACGTTGGGCGTGATCACGGCGTTGGCGGCAATCCAGACGTCGTCCTCGACGACGATTGTGCCGCGCACGTGTCCCTGATCCGCGATCGGTCTGTCGGTCAGGTCCGTTCGGTGATTGGCTGCGCGGAGCACGACATTGGGCGCGATCAGCACCCGATCGCCGATGACGATGCGGCCACCGGATGCATTGATCTCCACGTTGCGGGCCAATGACGCGCCGTTACCGATGACCAGCTCACCGTCATTGGCGAAGAGGTACACCGGTCCCCGCGCCAGGAAGTCGTCGCCGATACGAATGTGGTCAGGCGCCTCGATCACACTCGATCGCGTGACGTGGAAGTGACGGCCGCAGCTCCCCAACTGGACCGCCCACCAGCGGCTGCAGGCGCGATCGGCCAGGGCGCCGAGACGCCTGGCGAGCGCCGTGGCGTGGACGGCTGCGCGCCCGATCAGACCGATCCGCCGTTCGTACCGCTCTTCGGCGCGGGCCGGGGCGACCTGCCCGCCAGTGGCGGACGCGGCGGGGCTCGCGGAGGGGCCGGGCGCCGGGCCGCGCTGCGAGCTCATGCCGGACCCGGATCCAGGGACAGGACCGTGTGCCCCTGCCGCTGCAGCGCCTCGTTGTACCCGGTTGGCCGAAGGAGAAACGGCACGCCGCTGGCCATCGCGGCGTTGGCATCACTGGCCGAGTCGCCCACTACGACCGCGGACGCCGGCTCCACGCCGCGAACCTGCAACTCGCGCCGAACGACATCAGCCTTCGGCGTCGGGGCGCCGTAGATCGCGCTGAAGCAGGCCCCGAGATCAAGGGCGTCAACGATCTCTTCGAGCTCGTCCTGCGGCGTCGCGCTGATGAGCACGAAGGCCTGACGGTCGGCGTTGGCTCGAAGATACGGCTCCACGCCGGGTACCCACCGCGACGCGATCACACGCTGCTTCACCAGGGTTCCCAGGCGCACGCAGTAGGCAGCCACGAGCGGCGCATCCGGCGTCAGGTCCGCCCACTGGAGGTACAGCGGGATCTTCTCGAACCTGGACACGCCAGTGTGTGCCTCGTGGTGTGCCAGGACCCGGGCGGCGAGATCACCGCCGAAGGGGGCGAACAGTTCGTGGAAGGCCTCCCCCTTCACCTGGACCGAGTCCTTGATGACGCCGTCGAAGTCCCAGAACACCAGCGTCGCGGTCGTGAGCAACCGGAAGGCCGCGCCGTCAGGCGCTGGCTGGCACATACTTTCGGCTATCCGACTTGGCGATCTGGATCAACGTGCGCTGCGTGTCGCGCACGGTCTCTCCGTCCGCCCGGTCCTCCATCAGCCACGCCAGGAGCCCGGCCTCCGAGTCCGGAATCGGCACGTCGGGAGGCAACTCGGCTGTGGCAACGCGCGCGAGCAGCCCGACGACCCGATCGAAGCCATTCCCGCTCCAGCCTTCGACGAGCAAGCCGGCGAACTCCGCTGCGTCCGGCTCGCCGAAAGCAGCTGCGGCGGCGAGCGCCGCCGCGCGAGCCTTCTCCCGATCGGGCTGTTCGGCGCCCGAATCCCGGGGTGGCGGTTCGCCGAACCGCTTCGCGTAGGAGATCCGCTGTACGTTCCGCAACAGGGTCCGGGCGAACGTGTCGTCGTGGTTCTTCACGTAGTCGAGGATCGGGTGCAGGCGGCCGGGCCACACCACGTAGGCGCTGAACAGCACCCGGAGCCGGTTGACCAGCCGGCTGTCCATGTCCGTGAAGCGGACCACCGACCTCGCGCCGCTCGTGAACGTGTTGTAGTCGTAGTCCTTCAGATCGCCCAGGTCGAAGTCGTCATCCATCCAGCCTTCCTGGATCATCATCTGGCGGATGGGTGTCCCCTTGTACGGGTAGAACACCCCGACCGCCTGCGCGTCGGTCCGGACCAGGCGGTTCAGCGCGATCGTGCGGAAGATGTCCTCCTGGCTCTCGGTCGGCAGGCCGATCATGTTGAACGACACCTTCTGGATGCCGTGGGCTTCGAGGAGGGCGAAGGCCTTGACGTACGCGTCGTTGCCCGTCGGCTTGAAGAGCAGCCCGCGGCGCATGTCAGGGCTCCCCGTTTCCATCCCGAGGGACGCGCTCCGGCAGTTCGTCTTCTGCAAGACCTTCACCGAGCGCGCGTCCACGCTCTGGGCCGTCGTCTCGATGACGTAGGGCAGCCCGATCTCGCGAGAGTAGAGATCGCCGAACTCTTCCAGCCGCTCCGGCTCCATGAGCAGGAACGTCTCGTCCCAGAACTTCAGGAACTCGATGCCGTACCGCTCGATGGCCGCGCGCACTTCCGCCACGACCCTGGCTATGGACTTGGTCCGGTGGTACTGATGTCCGGCGTATATCTGCTGCAGTTCCACGTTGATGCAGTACGAGCACTTATAGGGGCACCCCCGGCTCATCTCGAAATCGCCGTACTTGTAGACGAAGCCCTGAAACGGCTTGTAGAACGCGGTCTCCGGGTAGATGCTCCAGTCAGGGAACGGAAAGCGATCCAGGTCTGTTTCGTAGGGCCGCACGGCATTCTTCTCGATGGTGCCGTCTGGACACTTCACCCACAGGTTGGCGATCCCCCCGCAGCCCTTCCCCTCGTCGAGCCGTCGCCCGATGTCGAGCGCGACGTACTCGCCCTCGCCTACGCAGACCATGTCGAAACAGGGCTCCGCGATCACGCCTTCCGGGTCGACCGTCGCGTGCACGCCGCCCGCAATCGTCGGGACGCGGGGAAACATCTGCTTGATGCGGCGCATCAGGCCGAGACCCAGCGGGTAGTCGTCGGTCAGCGCGCTCAGGCCGATGACATCTGGGCCGAACCCGTCCACCGCGCGCAGCACCTCGTCGATCAGGGCGCCGAACGTGATGCGCCTGCGGGAAGGGAGGCGCTGTGGGTTGCTCGGAAGCTTGAAGGCCAGCGTCTGCTCGCCGGCCGCGTTCCAGTCCGCCTTGTTGGGGGCCACGACGTCGAACGCCGTGCAGTCGAACAGCGTGAACTCGTGCCCCTCGCGCCGCAGGATCGCCGCGAGCGACGCGATGCCGATCGGCTTGTTGCCGACGGCGAACTGGTTCGAATACAGCATGAAGAAGCGCATGCGCGTCAACTCCGCCGTGAGGTGGCCGGCGCCCGGTCCGGCCTGGGATGTTGCCGACTCTCGGGCGGCGAGGCGCCCGGATGGCTTGGCGCGAGGAGGGAGCAGGCCGGGTGCCTGTGAATCACGCGGCCGCAGACAGCAGCCCCACGCGGGCGCACACCCGCTTCATGGCGCGTTCGGTGCTGCGACAGCAACGTCCCTCCGGACCGCTGAATCTGGCTGACGAGGATCAGCGGCTGATCGACCGCCACCATCTGGGCCGGCCGGAGTCTCCGGGGATGGCGCCAGGCATGACGCGCCAGGTCGAATCGCTGCTTGACCCCGGTGATGGCGTTGCGCAGTGTCGCGGACATCTTCCCGCTCAGCGTCTGGCAGCGCCTGGACGCCCCGGCACGACCGCACTGCCTCCCGTCACCGTGGCTGCCGGCCTGCCGGTCAGCCGCGCCTCACGCACCTGCGCCCGGAGGAAACCCGCCCAGCGCCACAGCGGCGCGCGGACATCGTTCATCGTGGCGCTCAGGAACGCCCGCGTGGCCCGCTGCACGTCAGGGGCCTGCCACCAACGGTGCGGCGCCCCCCACACACGCACCACCTGCCGTGCGGCCTCGCGTGGATCGGAGAAAATCACCCCGACCCGCTGCAGCATCGTCACCACCTCGTCGGCCACCGGGTGCAGCTCGTGAACGGCCGGATCGAAGAACATCACCGTCGGTCTTCCCGAAAGGATCGCTTCGGTGAACGTGCTCTGGGGATAGGTGCACACCACCAGCCGTGCGTGAGAAAAGGCGCGATCGAGCGCCATCCCGTCAACGACATGGGCGGCGCCCAGGCGATCGGTGTACCGATCGCGCAGCTCCCAGTCGGCCGCCGGGTCGAGTCCCCGCAGCTTCACGCGCAGATGGGCGCGGACCGTGGCGGGCAGGACGTCGGCAAACGCCACGGAATCCCTGAAGCAGTCGAGTGTCTGCGACGCGTGCGGCTGCGCGGCGGCCCGAATCGTGTACCGCGGGCCCTCGTAGGGCACCATGAGCAGCCAGGTACCGCCTGCCCCCCGGCCCGGACGGACGCCCGCGTACTTGGTCGGGGGCATCTGGTGGTGCGCGGGGTGGTGCGGCAGGTAGGTAGGGGTGTGCACGTCCGCCATGTGCTCTTCGGCGTTGAAGACGTACTCCCGACCGGGAAACGAGCCGCCGTGCTCTGCCGTCACGAGCCGTGCCCCTTCGAGCACCCGCTCGGCGGCCCAGACCTTGAACAGCTCGTTGTGCCAGTGGGCGTTCGCCGTCGCGATGACCCGGCATCGCAGCTTCAGATCACGGGCGCGCCGTTGCAGGTCGTCGAATCCTTCGAGGTACGGCCGCGCGAGATCCGACCCGAGCCGACGCCACAGGAACGCCTCGAACCCCTCGTTGCGGCTGCTCCTCGCATGCGCAAGGGCCAGCAGTCGCTCGCGAAATGGTGACGCCACGCCGGCAGAGCCGCTGTTGTGGACCGTTCCGAGCTCCGGGTACGTCCTGGGCACCTGCCTGAGAAGCAGGCTGAGACGCACCAGCGCAGGCAGCGGGAGAAACGTGTCCACGAGCGCAACGTCTCCGCCAGCGGAAAGGCCGGCAAGCCACCGGCTCGCACGACCGGCCCACATGCGCCCCAGCTTCCGCCGAGCGGGCGCCATCGACCGGGCGGGTGGCTCGTACTGAGCAGCCGCGGCGCCTGCGTCGACCTCGATTACCCGGATGCGCTCGGGCGCCAGAGACTCGATGACGTCGAGATACAGCTCGTGATTGTGCCGGTCGTCGTTCATCCGTCGCGCTTCGTCGTTCCGGCCCAGTGCGGGAAACGAGGGCCCGCGCGGGCTCAGCGCCACGGTCTCCAGCGGCTCTTCGCGCGCAACCGCGAGCCGCGTCGACTCCCAGCGGTCGAACAGCGCGGACACATAGAGACCGAGCCACGTCCCGAGCACGATGCGCCAGTAGCGAACCGGGCGGGTCACGCCGTGACACACATCCAGGTCCTGGGCCAGTGCCAGCATCGTGCGCTCGAAGAGGTCCTCCAGGTACAGGTAGTCCCGGTGCCGCTTGCCCGGTGTGTTCCAGTGGAACGGAAGCACCTCGTGGGAACGGCCCTCCCAGAACGATCGCCGCGAGTACCGGCGGCACCACTCGCCCAGCAGCAGCAGGTCCCGGCCCTCGAGGCAGGTCTCCTCGAGGGCCGTCGTCACCAGCAGGCGCGGCGCCTTCACGAGACGCCCCGGGCGGGCACCCACGCCACCAGTGAGAACGGCAGCAGGCAGTTCGGCCCGAAGAAACACTTCTCCTCGCGAAGCAGCGTGATGTCACCCGCCTCCGCTCGCTCGTGCAGCAGCGACACGAGGTTCCGGTTGTAGTCGTTCGCGGACGCGTACGCCGATCGCAGGCGCCCCAGCGGATCGTCGCCGTAGTGTTCCGGACACGGCTCGATGTGCACGACGGCGGCCGGGCCGAGCGCGCGCAGATCGTCGACGAACGCGCGGGTGAGCTCGCGGACGTACGGCACGGCACCGCAGGTGTAGATCGCGCTTCCCGGCGCCACCTCGAAGCGGCAGATGCCGGGCGCGGTGAAGTCACAGCGCCCGGCATGGACAGCCAGGCCCTCGACCGCGGCCAGGCGGCGAAGGCACTCCACCCCGGCGGCCGTGAGCTCCCCTGCCGCGAGACCGATCCCCTCGAACCCGGTGCGCTTCGCCAGATTCAGCAGCACGCCGCCGTACCCGGCGCCCAGCTCCACCAGGCCCTCCGCAGGCAGGAACGGCAGGAGACGCGCCGCCACCTCGTCGACAAAGCGCGCCTGCGCGGCGAGCGCTGAACCTGCACACAGCCGATCGCCGGCACTGAACACGGTCTCCTCGTCACCGATGAACCACCTCTCCGCGTCGCCGACGCCCCAGCGGCGCCCGGGCGCCTCGAGTGCCTTCAGCAGGCTGCCCCACTTGTCTCGTTCGAACTCCCGCTCGATCGCCTCCCTGGTCTTCCTGCGGACCTCCGGAGCCTCCGAACCCAGCAGCACTCGCGCCCAGGGCAGCAGGCCGGGCAGGTCGTCGAACGTCACCTCCCGCACGCCCTCGGCGCCCACCGTCACGGCCGGCGCTCACGTCCCGCGAGCCCGTCGGCAACCTTCCGCACGGCGCGGGCGATGTCGTCCATGTCCGCCTCGGTGTGCGGCGGGCGCACGTGCTCGCCGACCACGATCGCCTCGTCGTGCAGCCGCTCCACCACGGGACAGCTCCCGCGCGCGTAGTCGGGCGTGCTCTCCCGGTTCTCGGCAGCGGCCCACGGGTAGCCGTGCTTGAACGCGTGCCGCCGCTGGTAGAGCGGCTGCAGGTACAGCGGCTGCGCGTAGCCTTCCGACAGCGGCACGCCTTCGGCGCGGACGGCCGCGACGAACGTGGCCCGGTCGCTTCGGGCCACAGCGGGGTCGAAGCGCAGCGGCAACAGGTACCAGGTGGACGTGCAGTCCGCACGCCCCACGAGCGGCGTCAGGGGCGCTGCGCCGTCCTGCCCTGCCAGCGCCCGCCTCAGGTGCTCGACCAGCGCGAGCCGCCGGGCGTTGAGCTGATCGAGCTTCTTCACCTGCTCCAGTGCGACGGCGGCCGCCAGCTCCGTCATCCGGTAGTTGAAGCCGACGATGTTCGCGATGTCGGCGTACCCGGCGGGGCCGACGACCGCCTCGCCGTGATTCCGGATGAGCTGCAGGCGGTACGCCAGATCCGGGTCACGCGTCAGGCAGCAGCCACCCTCGCCGCTCTGCGCGGTCTTGTTCACGTTGAAGCTGAAGACGCCGATGTCGCCCATCGTGCCGACGAGCCGATCCCGGTAGCGCGCGCCGTGGGCCTGCGCGCAGTCTTCGATGACGCGCAGGCCGTGACGTCGCGCCAGATCCAGGAGCGCGTCCATGTCCGCGGGGATCCCGAACTGGTGGACGACGAGGATGGCGCGCGTGCGGGGCGTGATCCGGGCTTCGACCGCACCCGGATCCAGACAGCCGCTGTCAGCCTCGACGTCCGCAAACACCGGAATCGCCCCGTAGATGAGCGGCGCCGCAGCACACGCCGTCATGGTGAATGGCGACACGATCACTTCGTCGCCGTACCCGAGACCGAGCGCGCCGATGGCGGCGTACAGACCCGACGTGGCGCTGTTCACGGAGACGGCGTGCGGCATGCCGTAATACGCACTCATCGCCGCTTCGAACGCCTGCACGGCTGGGCCGCCGAAAAAGCTGAAGGGCGGGTCGGGCCGGTGCGAGCCCTCGAAGAGCGACAGGTAGCCCGACGCCATCACCGCCCGCACGGCCCGGGCCTCTTCGTCACCGGTCGTCAGGTTGTCGTGCCAGGGACGCAGGCGCACGGGCGCCCCTCCGTCGATGGCAAGCCGCACCGCCGTGCCGGTCGCGCTCACGATGCGACGCCTCCGACGGACGCGCCCACGCCCGCCGCGACTGGCGCACCGGCCACATCGACGGTGCCTGCCTGCTCCTGTGCGTCGAAGAGCAGTGCCATGGATGGCGCGACGGCCTCCAGCCGAGCGGCGCAGAGGGCCGTCCGATCGCCGTCGAGGAGGTACCTCGAGCACGCACCGTAGAGCGCTTGCGTCGGCAGGATGGCGTCACCTGTCCGGCTGACGGACGGACCAGCGGGGTCCACGACGATCCGCTGGCCGAACTCCGTCACACGCACGGTCGCTGCCGGGAAGCGCAGCGCGATGTCGAACACCGGCCGCCGCCGCTCATCAGCTCCCCGGACGGTGACCGCCGCACCCGACGGCAGCGACGTCAGGTCGACGTCCAGGCACGGATCGCCCGGGCGCCCGAACGCGCCAACCGCGGCACGATCGACGCGCAGCTCCCCACCGGTCAGCAGCCGGAGCGTGTCCACGACGTGGGGGCCGCTGTGCACCCAGCCGCCGCTGTATTCGCACGTGGCTTCGACGAGGCGGCCGAACCGGCCGGCCGCCACGTCGCGGGAGAGGTCGAGGTGGCCCCGATCGAAGCGCCGGCTCAGGTTCACCACCACTATCGTGGCGGGCCGTGCCTCAGCCAGGGCACGCAGGCCGCCGAGCTCCGCCCGGCGCGTGCACGGAGGCTTCTCGACGATCAGCACGGCCGGACAGCATGACGACGACAGGCCGGTGGCCGTCAGCCCGGCGTGCGTGTCGTCCGGCGTGGCGATGACGGCCACGTCCAGCCGCGCTCCGGCCAGCATCGCCGGTGCGTCCGGGTAGATCTGCCCGCCCCATCGGCTCGCAAACCGCCGGGCCTGGTCCGGGTCTGTGTCGTGCACGGCAGCAATCTCGAACGACCGACCCTCGGCGATCGCTGCGGCGTGCGTCCCGGGAAAGGCCGCGAACTCGCGCTCGCCCGGCTGCCCGGCCATCCGTCCGGCGCCGATGATGCCGACACGGAACTCAGGCATGTTCCATCCGGTACGCCTTCCAGCGTCGCGGCACGTGGGCGTTCAGGACACGCAGGTCGTCGCGCGTGCGGAGAAACCGCACGATGTCGTCCAGCGTGCAGTCGGCCCTCCCCTCGAAGTGTTCCAGAATCGCGCGCACGACCTGCGCGTCCTCCCCCGTGTCGACCTCGAGCGAGATGTCGGGATGGCGATGTTCGGGCGGGGCTTCGACGTTCAGGATCCGATACCGCTCCGGGTGCTGGCGGATGAACAGCGTCCCGTGCTCCCGGACTGCGGGATCGTCCGTGCGGCACGCGGCATCCTCCAGCGCGGCCACGCTGAACACCTCGACGTCCATGCCGGGAGGGTAGGTGGTCGTCAGATCGTTGCCCACGAAGTCGAGCGAGCCGCCCGCCTCCAGGAACACGCCGACCATGCGATCGACCACGGCGGGATCGATCAGCGGCGAATCGCCGAACGCCTCCACGCCCACGGTCGCCTGCATCATCCGGAGCGCGCCGAGCGTCCGTCCCAGCACGTCGTCCTCACTGCCCCGGAAGCAGGGGATGTCGCGCCCGGCGCAGTAGTCGGCGATCACGTCGTTGGCCGCGTTGTCCGGCGTGGCGACCACCACAGCGTCCAGGCGGGTGGCCCGCGCGAGGCGGTCCAGCAGGTGGCCGAGCAGCGGTCTCCCGGCCACTTCGAGCATCGTCTTGCCTGGCAGGCGGCCGGAGCCCATCCGCACCTGGACCGAGGCCACGACCTTCATCGTTCCCCAGCCAGCGCCACGGGTCTGAGCACCTCCAGCACCCGGTCAACGGCATCCGGACCCGCGAACGCGGGCCGCGGAATCGTGCGGCGTGCGCCGCGCCAGTTCCGGCGAAGCCAGCGCTCCAGCTCGCCCGGGTTCACGGCGCGCGGCACGAAGCCGAACCGCTCGGCCGTGGCCGGGCCGTGCTCCGCCGTGAGCCCAGGCTGGCAGGACAACACGGGCCTGCCGGTCATCGCCGCCTCCAGCAGGACGATCGACCGCATGCCGACGATGAGGTCTGCATGCCAGAGCAACGGCTCAATCGGCGCATGACCGATTCGGATCCACGCCTGACTGTCGGGCAACCCGGGCATCGCCGAATTCCCGTCCGCCGCCGAGGGGTGCAGCTTCTCCACGACCGTGCACGGCCGGCCGAGGCCCGCCACCACCGCAGCCAGATCCGCGGCCACGCTCTCCTCGGTGAACCCGAGGAACCCGCTCCAGGGTCCGCGCGTACCGGGCGCCGTGCCGGACGACACGGCGTGCAGCTCCGACACGAAGAGGATCCAGGGACGCGGCCCGGCGACACCCGCCGGCAGCGGGGGCGGCTCCCGCTCGAAGCGTTCGAGGCGCGTCCACCAGGACGACAGCGCCGGGCTGCCGGTGACCGCCAGACGCCCGGCCGGCAGGCCTTCCTCGATCGCCTCGAGGCGGGCGAGCTCGTCAGGCACGCAGATCACGTCCGGCACCCAGGCGAGCTGGCCGGTGCCATCCCGGAAGCGATCGGCGTACCGGTGCCACTCGTCGAGCACGGCCACGGTGTGGGCGCCGCGCCCGCGGGCGGCCGGAGTCACCCACCGGTCCGGCGCCCCGTAGCGGGTCGTACCGCAGAGGACCACGTCGTCCGCCGTCAGCCCGTCGACGAGCGTTTCCCACGCCTGCCCGGGCGCCCATCTGACGACGTTGGCGAGCCCGTGCTCCCGGAAGAAGTGTTCGGTGGCCTCGCTGCAGACCACGCGGCGCCCGGATTCAGGAAGCCTCGCCGCCACGGGCGCGACGTTCGCGGCCCCACCCGCGTCGGTCGCGACGACCAACGCGCTCACGACACCTGCCTCCGTCGCGACGCGCTCGTCACGACAGGTCGCTCCAGGCGAGCACGTGGTCGTCCTCGAGCGCGCGGCTCGCGCTCCGCCCGATCACCTCGTCCCAGCGCTCGGCCGGGATGCCGGAGGCCGGCCGCTTGGTCGTCAGGTTCGCGATCGTGAGCGGCGCACCCGCGGCCACCGCCCGGGCGGTCACGATGCTCCGCCGGGCATGGGCCCGCGCGGGCGTTTCCGACGGCAGCGGCGCCTTCGCAGCTTCCTCCCCGAGCAGCGCACACACGACGTCGAGCTGCGTGGTCAGCCGGCGCAGGTCGTCGACGTCCATCGCGTGGTAGTGGTCGTTGCCGGGCAGGGCCTTGTCGTGCGTGAAGTGCTTTTCGATCACCACGGCACCCAGCGCCGCGGCCACGATCGGCGCCGTCATGGCCGCGTCCGGCACCGTGTGGTCCGAATACCCGACCAGCCGATCCGGGAACTCGCGCCGCAGGCCCTCGATCATCCGCAGGTGCGCGAGATCGGGTGGCGTCGGGTAGTTGAGCACGCAGTGCAGCAGCACGACATCGGGGGCGCCCGCGTCGCAGAGCAGCGCCACCGCCCTCCGGACCTCCCCCACCGTGGCCGCGCCGGTCGACAGCACCACCGGCTTGCCGGTCCGCCCCACGGTACGGAGCAGCGGCACGTTGGTCACGTCCGCCGAGGCCACCTTGAAGAACGGCACGAGCGGATCCAGATACGCCACAGCGGCGGCGTCGAACGGCGTGGAGGCGAAGTCGATCCCGGCCTCGGCGCAACGCCCGGCGAGCCGACGGTAGTCGTCGGGCCCGAACGCGTCGTACTTCGCGAACAGCTCCCGCTGGTTCGTCGTGGGCTCCTTCGACGTGTCCCAGTAGGCGGGCGAGTCGGCGGCGGCCAGCTTCTGTGCCTTGTAGCTCTGGAACTTGACCGCGTCCGCGCCCCCCTCGCGGGCATGCTCGATCATCAGGAACGCCAGATCGAGCGAGCCGCCATGGTTCACGCCGACCTCGGCGATCACGTACGGCCGCGATGTCGCACCGATCGTCCGTCGGCCCAGGCGCACGGCGGCCGGCGTCACCCGAGGGCTCCGTGCTTCTCGACCAGCATCTGCTCGTGCCGCGCCATCTCGGCGGCGTCGTTGGTCATGTTGGAGCGGTGCCGCCGGTACCGGTAGAGCGGCAGCTCCAGCCGCCGGATCGCGTGCTTCACGAGAAACCGGATCCGCAGGTCCTGGTCCTCGTGACACCGGAACCGCTCGTCGTACAGGCCGAGGTCGAGGAGCTGCTCGCGGCGGAACATGACGCCGCATCCAATCGGACGCTCGAGGCAGTTTCTCCGCTCGATCCACCGCTCCTCGTCGTCGGCCACCCAGTAGTCGCAGGCCACCGCGTCCACGTCCGGGTTCTCGACCAGGAAGAAGCTGAGGAAGTGCAGGAAGTTCGCGTTGACGTAGTCGTCGGAGTCGACCCGCACGATGAACGCGCCCCGGGACGCGAGGATGCCCCGGTTCAACGACGCCGGCAGGCCGAGGTTGCGGTCGTTTCGCAGCATCGTGATGTCGCCCCGGAAGAGTTCCAGGGCGTACGCGGTCCGATCGTCGCTCCCGTCGTCGATCGCGATGATCTCGAACTCGTCGCGCCGCATCGACTGTGCCAGCAGCGACCGCAGGCAGCGGCCTACATAGGTCTCCTGGTTGTGAATCGGCACCAGGACCGACACGAGCGGCCCGGTCACGTCCGCACTCCGGCGGCCGGCTTCACGAGCGCCTCGGTCACCGCTTCGGCCAGCCGCTCCGGCTGCCCCTCCGGCATCCGCACGAGCACGGGCACCGAGACCGCCCGTTCGAGCCGGGCGCGCGACCCCGGAAACGCCTGCTCCAGGCGGCCGCCGTGACGCTCGGCGAGCGGCGTGATGTGCCGCCAGGTGCCGGCGAAGTGCCACGTGATCGCCTCCGGCAGGATCTTCGTGGCAAGCCCCCGCTCCACCAGGGCCGCACGGCACGCCAGGGCCGCTTCCCGGCTCGGCACGGCGAACACGAGCGCGTCAGCGGTCTCTTCCGAACCACGGGGGGCGGGCCGCAGCTCCACGCCGGGGCAGCCGCGAATCGCCGCCGCGAGCCGATCCCGCGTGGCCCGCTGCGCCGCCACCACCGCCGGCAGCTTGCGAAGCTGCGCGAGACCAACGGCGCCCTGCAGCTCGGTCATGCGGAAGTTGAACCCGCTGCCCGCGCGCGTGTCTTCCCAGCGGGGCAATGCCGGGTTGTTCTCGTGCCCGTGGTCGTGCCAGGCCGCCGCGCGTTTGTGCATCGACTCGTCGCGGCACACCACCATGCCGCCTTCGCCGGTCGTCATCGTCTTGGCGAAGTCGAAGCTGAAGGTCCCGATGTCGCCCCAGGCGCCGAGCGCGCGCCCCGCGAGGGCGCCGCCGCAGCCCCATGCAGCGTCCTCGATGAGCAGCAGGCCGTGCCGCCGGCAGACAGCCTCGATCTCCGGCAGCCGTGCCGGCGTGCCCAGCATGTGCACCGGGACCACGGCCTTCGTCCTGGGCGTGATGCGTCGCTCCAGATCGGCGGGGTCGAGGTTCAGGGTCTCGTCGATCTCGGCGCACACCGGCGTGGCGCCGGATTCGACGATGGCCTCGACGGTGGCGACGAACGTGAAGCACTGCGTCACCACTTCGTCGCCGGGACCGATCCCCGCCGCCGCGAACGCGACGCGCAGGGCGGCCGTGCCGGACGTCACTGCGAGCGCGTGCGGCACGCCCATCGCCGAGGCGAAGGCCTCTTCGAACTCGCGGACCTTGTGCCGGCCGTGGCGCAGCGGCGCGAAGCCGTCGCGGCACAACACGCCGCCGGCGGCGAAGACGTCCTCCACCTCCGCGCGCTCTTCCGCCCCGATGACCTCGAAACCCGGCACAGCTACAGGAGATCCAGCATCGCGCCCACCCGCTCGGGCGAGAGGATGGCGCGGAAGTCGCGGCCCAGCGCATTGGTCAGCGGCCGCTCGTGCAGCAGCATCGCCTCGCGGATCGCATGGCGCCTGGCCTCGGGCAGGTCACGCGCGACGCCGGGCGGCGCCTGCACGTTCTGCGCGGCCGACATCCGCCGGAACTCGGCAACGGCGTCCGGGTAGAACGGTTCCATGGCGCGCATGGCGATGCAGTTGGCCACGCAGTGGTGCAGGCCGAGCACGACGCTCAGGCCGGCCGACAGCGGGTGCAGGACGCCCACGTAGCCGTGCGCGATGGCGCAGCCGCCCAGATACGACGCCGCCATGAGGCGCTCGCGTGCGGCGGGCGCCATCATGTCGCCATCGAGGAACACCTCGCGGCACAGGCGGATCGCCTCCCGCGCGTACGCGTCACCCAGCGCGTGGCGGTGCGCGCCCGCCAGCATCTCCACGCTATGCAGGTAGGCGTCCATCCCCGTGAAGAAATACTGGGACCGGGGGACGGTCGCCGTGAGATCCGGGTCGAGCACGATCCGATCGAACACCGTGTGCGTGCTGTTCATCCCGAGCTTTAGTCCGCTCGCCGGGTTGGTCAGCACGCACGTCCGGCTGGCCTCGGCGCCGGTGCCCGAGATCGTCGGCACGCCGATCTTGTGCACCGCCGGGACGCGCACGAGATCCCATCCCTGGTACTGCGCGGCCGTGCCGCCGTTGGTCAGCAGGTTGGCCACGGCCTTGGCGGTGTCGAGCGTGATCCCGCCGCCCACGCCGACGATCGTCGCGGGCGCCGAAACGCCGTCCTTTCGGAGCCGGGCGGTCAGCCGATCGACATCGTCGGTGGTCGGCTCCTCGCGGGTGGACACGAACTCGACCGGATCGCCCGTCTCGGACCCGAGCCGGCGGACGAGGTCGCCGCCGCGTGAGAAGTACTCGTCCACGAGGAACACCGCTCGTGTGTCCGCGCCTGCCGCCGCCGCCTGCGATCGCCGGGCCGCGACCAGCGCAGGCAGCCGCTCGATGGCGCCGCCCCCGAACGTGACGGCGCCGACGTTGCGCACGTCGCCGAGATCGACGGCAGGGCGGGTTGCGGTCAGCACGGCTGAAGGGCGGCGCCGGCCTGGTCCCGCACACGACCGTTCACGACGGTCCGCCGCAGGATCCCGACCAGGCGCGCGGCACGGGTGTCCCACGTCTCCGTCCGCGCAAAGGCCACCTGCGCGGCCGCGCGGGCCGCCGCCGCCGGGCTGGCGGCGGCATCCAGGGCCCGGCGCAGCAGCGCGGCCGCCTCCCCGGCGTCTTCGTACACCTGCACCCACTCGGGGTACAGCCGGCACTCCGGCACCGCGGCGCTGACGATGGGACGGCCGCTGCCCAGCCCGGTGAAGAGTTTCAGGGGGCAGGAGGCGACGTTGAACGGCAGCGTCATGTCGTACGGCAGCCAGACGGCCGCGCCGTTCCAGAGCGGCCGCGCCCGGGCCTCGTCACCACCCGCCGGCAGCGGGAGCCGGTCGACGTTGCGGCGCGCCAGCACGCCCCGCATGCGGTCCTGCCATCCCTCACGGCCACTGTCGTCCAGCGAGATGTCGCCGACGAAGACGAAGCGGACGTCGGGCAGGCTCGACACCACATCGTCGATGAGCGCCCAGTCGTAGCGTCCCGACAGCGTGCCGGCGATCGCGACGACGCGACCGGCGCCGGGCCCGGCGGGGTCGAGGTTGATTGCCGCCTCGGGCACACCGTGCGGCAGATGGAAGACGTCGCCGGCCCGATCGGGAAACCGCTCCCGGAACCGATCCGCCTGATACCGGGACGCGCACACGAGGGTGCCCGCGGACGCGGCGAGCCGCGCTTCGCACTCCAGCTCGACCCGGTGGCCGTCCTGCCAGCGCGCGTTGTCGTCCTGGTTGTAGTACACGACCTCCGCGCGGCGCAGGCGCGTCACGTAGGGAGCGAACCGTGCGTACGCCGTGATCAGCGTCGGCGACCCGGCGGCCGTGCGCAGGCGGCGGCGCTCGCGATCCAGCCGGGCGCGCACGAACGGCGTGAACGCCGCCGCCAGCGACCCGTTGAAGCCGGGCGGGTACCGCCAGACCAACGGCGGCGCCGCCGACACGTCTGTCTCGCCGGAGCGCCGCCGGGACACCCCCAGCTCCACCCACCCCGTCGGGCCGTGGGACGCCAGCGCCCCGGCCAGATGGCCTTCGAACGGCAGGCCGGTCCCGAGCACGAGGAACGAGCCGCCAGCCCCCGGGTGGGCGAGGTCAGGCACCGACGTTCGCGGTCACGGCAGACCGCCCCATCAGATCGCGGAAGACCGGACTGGTCGCCGCCAGCTCCTCGTAGTGACCCTGGGCGGCGACGCGGCCCTGCTGCAGGACGACGATCCGGCTGCACGCCTCGACGGTACGCAGCCGGTGGGCGATGACGACGATGGTGCGTTCGCGGGCCAGTGAACGGATCGCATCGATGACGGCGTCTTCGGTGAGGCCGTCGAGCGCGCTCGTCGCCTCGTCGAACACCAGGATGTCGGGTTGATGGTAGAGGGCGCGCGCGATCCCGATGCGCTGCCGCTGCCCCCCGGACAACCGCACCCCCCGCTCGCCGACGATCGTGTCGAACCCCTGCGGCAGTCCGGCAATGAACTCGTCGGCCTGGGCCAGACGGGCCGCGCGCTCGACGGCCGCGCGGTCAACCGTGTGTGCCGGCAGCCCGAACGCGATGTTCTCGCCGACCGACGCGTTTGCCAGGAACACGCTCTGCGGCACGTACCCGACGCGCTGCCGCCACCGCGTCACCGCCTTCCCGGTCAACTCCACGCCGTCGACGCGGATCGCGCCGCTGTCCGGGCGGTACAGCCCCAGGATCAGGTCCGCGAGCGTCGTCTTGCCCGAGCCGGTCCGGCCGACCAGCCCCAGGCTGTCGCCTCGGCGAATCGTGAGCGAGACGTCGGCCAGCGCCGGGCGTGGCGCCCCGGGATAGGTGAAGGTGACGCGATCCAGGCTGAGCGTCTCGTGCAGTTCGACAGTCGGGCGCCCGTCCGGTTCGGTCGCATCCGCGGATTCGTCAGCTGCGGCAATCCGCATGTAGTCCGCGTGCAGGGCAAGCAGAGCGGGGCGGGCAAAGCGGATGTTCATGACCGAGGTGAACACCTGCTGGAGGGCCGGCATCAGCCGGTAGCCGGCGAAGGCGTACAGCGCCAGCGTCGGGACGGCTGCCGCGGCGCCTTCGGCCGAGACGCCCACCTGGGCGATCGTCACCAGCAGGATGCCGCCGAAGGCCAGCGTCTCGAGCAGATACCGCGGCAGCTGCGCGGCGGTCTGGGCCAGGGCGCGCGCGTGGGCGTTGCGCCGCACCGCGTCCCGGTAGCTGGCGGCCGCATGTCCCAGGCGCCCCAGCACCTGCAGCTCCTTGACGCCCCCGAAGCCCTCGTGGGCGATCCGGGTCCGCCGTTCGCCCTGGTGGTTCGCCTCCCTGCCGATCGTGAGCTGGCGCGTGCGCGCGAACCTGTACACGATCCCGTAGGCGGTGATCAGCACGGCGCCCACCGTGAGCGCGATCGTCGGGTCGCGGAGGACCAGCAGCACCAGGATGCCGGCGGCGAGCGCCGAGCGCGACACCAGCACCGCCATCGGCACCACGGCGCCGCCCACGACGATGTAGACGCCTTCTTCGAGCACCTTCAGCAGCGACGGCGCGTCCCGCTGCACGTGAAACGCGTAGGGCTGCCGCAGGTAGCCCGCGAAGAGCGTGGAGGCAAGCCGTGCCTCGGTGCGCGCGCCGAGGCGGTTCTGGACGAAGATGTTCACCGCCGCCGCGCCGTTGCCGATCGCGACCGCCGCGATCGTCCCCAGGCCCG